>LNFQ01000017.1 GCA_001567165.1 Bacteroidetes bacterium OLB11 | reverse complement strand
GAATTTAATTTCACCTTAATTTTAAGTTTTTTTTCAATAATTAAAAACTAAATTTGAAACTATAATTTTTAAATAATGACATCATTCAAATGGTTATTGAGTATTTTTCTTTTAGCTTCCACAGTTGCGATAGCTCAAAAGGAAAAAGGATATAAAAGTGGGGCAAATTATCCAAAATTTTTCTTTAAAAAATATAGATGGGCACTATGTTGCATTAGATGATTATAAAAATGAAAAAGGTGTAATTATTATTTTCACTAGTAATTCCTGTCCATTCTCCATTTCTTATGAAAAAAGATTATTTACATTGCATAACCAATATGGAGCAAAAGGGTTTCCGGTTTTATTAATTAACTCAATCGACACAGTGCTTTCTCCTATTGATACGTATGAAAATATGCAGGAAAGAGCTGGTGATTTTTCGTACCCTTTTCCGTATTTAAAAGACGAAGACCAAAATATTGCAAAAATTTTTGGGGCAACTAATACCCCACATGCTTTTGTCATGCAAAAATCAAAAGATGGTTTTAAAGTAATATATATTGGTGCCATTGATAACAATGCACAAGAGGAAGATTATGTCAGTGCGAAATATATCGAAAATGCAATTGATGAATTTTTGATAGGAAATCCTGTTTCTTCACCTCGAAGTAAACCCGTAGGTTGCGATATCAAATGGAGATAATTTTCATTTAATGCAATCTCCTAATAAACTCTAAATTAATGTCCTAAAATTTAGTACTATGTTTTTGTTCTAAAATGCATCTATCAGGTTATTTTTTGTATTTGTTTCACAAACAAAAACCTATCTACACAATGTACATTTTGCAAAAAAAGTATAAAAAATTATCAATAAAATTCTGATAGGAAAGTGGAGCCGAGGGGAGTCGAACCCCTGTCCAAACACATTCTGCAAAAGCTTTCTACATGTTTATTTTTGCATTAATTGTCGGGAAATAAATGGAGCAAAACAAACCTTTTAGTTCCGTAGCTATTTTTTTACTTTGATACGCTTTACAGCTTTATCATACCGCAATTTATATTTTCTGATGAAGGAGTTTCAACGTAGGTTATAAACCGACCCGAAATGAAAGTCCATAATGGGTACTTAGAATACTAAGCAGCCATTGCGAAAGATGTTTCGCCATTTAAAATTTGAATCTTCAGATTAAAGTGCTAATAATCCAACGCACTACATGCTTACACTTTCAAAGATCTATGCTGTCAAAACCGGGCGGCCCCTATTTAAATCTGAAATGCGAAGTTATGAATTTTATGGATTCAAAAATGACTTTAAATAATATTTAAAATTTTGATTGCTTCATTTGCCGCTAACTTGCTTGCTTCTTTCTTAGTTCTTGCACTTGATTTTGAAATAATTTCATTATCAATTTTTACGCCTATCAAAAAGTTTTTACTAGCACCTCCTGTTTCATCAAGCAAAGCAAATTCAATTGTTTTACCATGTTTAGCAGCCCACCCTATTAATTTATTTTTGGAATTGATTTCGATATTTTCAAGCATATTCATATTGACAAAGGGAATCAATATTTTTTTTCTAATAAACGTTTTTGTTTTAGCAAAACCTTTATCAATATAGATAGCTCCGATTAAGGCCTCCAGAGCATTTCCAAAGATATACGACTCTCTAAGTTGAATGTCTTGTTCATTAAATTTCATCAAAAGTTTTAATCCAATATCTAAGCCAATTTGATTCAGATTTTTTCGATTGACAATTTTTGAACGCATATCGGTCAAATATCCTTCATCTCTAGCCGGATATTTTATAAATAAAAATTCACTAATGACTGCACCTAAAATGGCATCTCCTAAATATTCTAAACGTTCATTATTCTCACTAATATTTTTATTATTAGAGCGATGACAAAGAGCAGATTCGTACAGTGTAATATTGCCAGGAGTAAATCCCAGCATAGATTGTAGCTCTTTGTACAAATCGCTTTCTTTGATAAAAAAATGGACTATAAATTCTGGAACAATTCGCACGTTCAATTTTTTATGCAATATAATGAGTTTTAATAAGAAAAATACCTTATAATAAAATGTATCTTTCCAAAAAAATTCAAGGCAATGTTAAGCTATATACAAAAAAGAATCAGAAAAATTACTGATTTTGATTGTTAAAGTCAGTAGAATTAGAAGCAGTAGTTTTATTTGCTACATTATGCAAATTGGTTTTGTTTTGAATTGTTTGAGTATTAGTCAATTTTAAATTATCCTCTTTTTTAAAAATAGCACAAACTAGTATAGAATATGCAAAAATTAAAAAAGTAAATATGTTGATTTTTAAATTCATAAATTTAATCTTTTGGTTTGGTATCTGCAAAGATATGCTTGAGTTATGAGAGATACAAGTATATACACATATTTTTTCAATTTACTAACATTTCAATAGTAATTTTTATCGATTAAAATTAAAAATTCATCCCAATATTGAACCAATTTTGATTCCAAATGCAAAAAAAAGTAATTTAATTCTTGTCGAGAAGTTTAAAAAATACAATACATAAGTTTAAAGCCTATCATGAATTTGTTACTTATGATTATACCCCTAAAATCCTTTCGCCTCGACTATACATTATTATCAAATCACTACTATTGATTAATTAAAACAAAACTCATCAAAAGAAACAACTCCTATTCTATATTTCAATCATTTTAATATCATTAACTGACACTGAAAAATATAAAAGCTATATTTGTAACAATTTTTAAAAAAAATGGAAAACACGAACCAATATAAACTAGACACGCAACTAATCCATGCAGGAGTAGAACCAGACCCAAGTACAGGTGCAATCATGACTCCAATTTATCAAACATCAACCTTTGTGCAAACAGCACCAGGCCAACACAAAGGATATGAATATGCACGCACTCAAAACCCTACCAGAACCGCTTTGCAAAATGCCTTAGCAGCTATTGAACAAGGCAAATACGGACTTAGCTTCGGCTCTGGACTAGCTGCCACTGATGCGGTAATGAAATTATTAAAACCACATGATGAAGTAATTTCAACAAATGATTTATATGGTGGCACCTATCGCATCTTCACCAAAGTGTATGAACCCTATGGAATCCAATTTAAATTTGTAGGAATGAGCAATGCTCAAGACATTGAGAAATCAATTACGCCTAACACCAAAATGATTTGGATTGAAACGCCAACTAACCCTTTATTAAATATCATTGATATCGAATCCTGTGCAGCTATTGCTAAAAAACATAATATCATTTTAGTTGTTGATAATACATTTGCATCACCTTATTTGCAAAATCCATTAACACTTGGTGCCGACATTGTCATTCATTCAGCTACGAAATATTTAGGCGGGCACTCAGATGTAGTGCATGGTGCAGTTATTTTAAATGATGATGAACTTTTTGAAAAATTAAAATTCATTCAAAACTCTTGCGGAGCTGTGCCAGGACCACACGATTGCTGGCTAGTATTAAGAGGCATCAAAACCTTACACGTTCGAATGCAACGCCATTGTGAAAATGGTGAAAAGGTGGCACACTTTTTAAGAAATCATCCAAAAGTTGAAAAAGTATATTGGATCGGGTTTGAAGACCATCCCAATCATGATGTAGCAAAAAGACAAATGCGAGGCTTTGGAGGTATGATTTCATTTGTATTAAAAAAACGACCAAATAGAAGATGCAATGAATGTACTCAGCAAAACAAAATTATTTTCATTAGCAGAATCATTAGGAGGAGTAGAAAGTTTAATAGGACATCCTGCAAGCATGACCCACGCCGCCATTCCAAGAGAAGAACGTATCAAAAATGGCTTATCTGATTCACTCATTCGACTCAGTGTCGGTATCGAAGATGTAAATGACTTAATAACAGATTTGAACAATGCTTTAGGGTAACAATGACCTTATTGTATTTTCCATATTCAGTTAAAGTTGAACTAAGATTTTCAACTTAAAAAAATTAATTTTTAATTTTGAACTTCAATAGAAATAAATAATGAAAAAATACACTTCCTTTTTAATACTACTTCTTATAAATATTTCCCAGAGCTATGCTCAGAAGGATATAAAAAACAAGAAAGACCCTTTTACCTCAACTGAACTTTGGGAAGCCATTCCCATAAACCGTCAATTATCACATGACAAAATCGACCGATTGCAAAAACAATCTGATGAATTTGATTTAAAAAACGATAATCGCATTACCATATTTAAAGAAAAAAAACAAAGCGATATTCTGACTGAATCTATTTTAAATAAAGTAGACCATTTACAAATTGTCATTGAAAATTTGAGTTTGGATCATTGGGGAAAAATTAAATATTTAAGTTATTTAGAAAGTAATTTAAAAGCATTTTATAATGATTATATCAATGGGAATGCGGAAGCCAATTATTATAAAAAAGTTATCGATGAGTTTGAAAAAAATATTAATATTACAACAGAATAACGAACCACTAGTTCCTTATTTTAAAGAACATTCTAGCAAAGCCATTTATGCAAACTTAAACATGTATAAAGACGAAGAAGAAGCAACCAATATTGTTTATAAAAAAATGGTTGAAGAATATCCAAATGAAATGCTAAAAAAAATTTATGAATTTAGAGAACGCGAAGCCGCTATTGATTTAATGAATTTTTTTGCAAAGCAAAATCCCTCAATGATTCTGAACTATGCGACTAGTACTTCTTTTGAAAGAAATATTGTTC
>LNFQ01000016.1 GCA_001567165.1 Bacteroidetes bacterium OLB11 | reverse complement strand
GGTATTACTCATATATTTGCAAAAAAAGGAATAAAATTTTCAATGGCTAAAGTAAATCAAATCTATCTTTTTATTAATCTTTTTCAATCTGCTTTTTTATGCACACTTGAATTAAAGGCGCAGTATGATGAAGATAATGATCGCTTATTTTATGGAGGAGCAGTGGTGGGTTCTAATTTTTGTCAAGTAGATGGCGATAATTTTGCTGGTTATCACAAAGTAGGACTTCAGTTGGGGGCAATATTATTTTTAAAAATTAGCAAGCCGACTGCTATTAGTATGGAATTATTATACACCGAAAAAGGCTCAAGAGCAGGCATCAATCAATTGCCACGATTGATGAATGACCAAAGCGGAGTGTTGGTCGATTATAAAATATTTTTGAAATATGCAGAGGTGCCATTGTTGATTAATTATATTGATAAAAACAAAAATAATTTAGGACTTGGCTTATCCTTTGCTTATTTAGGAAGCAGCAAAGAGCTCTACACTGATGGAAATGGTGCTGTGTATGAAAGCGATGCAAAATGGTTTCCTTTTAAAAAATATGAAATCGCGGGCGTTGCAAATGCATGTGCTCATGTGTGGAAAGGATTAGCAGTAGGGTTGAGAATGCAATATTCTTTGACAAACATCCGCAACCAAAACAATTATCTAACAGGTAGAACTTTACAATATAATAATTTAGTCAGTTTAAGAATGTTATATGTTTTTTAAATTGTAATTTTATCTAACTTATATGCAAATACCTTTGACTGAACAAGAAAAAAAAATTGCTTACAACCATCTCAAATATTGCTGAAGAGATGCAGCTTGAAACCTATGCTATTGGTGGATTTGTAAGAGATAAAATCCTGAAAAGAGTGACAAAAGATATTGATATTGTATGTGTGGGAAATGGTATCGAATTGGCTCAACAATTTGCAATATCATTCAACCCTGCCATCAAAGTATCTGTATTTAAAAATTATGGAACGGCACATGTTAAAGTGGATCAAATTGAAGTGGAATTTGTCGGAGCAAGGAAAGAATCTTATGAATTGCATACAAGAAATCCTTTTGTACAACAAGGAACTTTGCAAGAAGATCAAGAACGAAGAGATCTCACGATTAACGCTTTAGCGATTAGCTTAAATAAAAATAATTTTGGACAGCTTCTTGACCCTTTCAATGGATTGCAAGACTTGGAAGATAAGATATTGAAAACACCTTTAGAGCCTAGCAAAACCTTTAGTGATGACCCTTTGAGGATGATGAGAATTATTCGATTCGCAGCTCAACTTCATTTTAAAATTGAAAAAAATACCTTAGCTTCAATCAAAGAAAATGCAGAAAGAATTCAAATCATAACCAAAGAAAGAATTGCAGAAGAACTGAATAAGATCATACTTACCGAAAAACCATCTATTGGGTTTGAACTCCTTTATAAAACAAATATTCTCTCATTTATTTTTCCTCATCTCGTAGATTTAGTTGGTGTGCAAATAATAGATGGGAAAGGTCATAAAGATAATTTTTATCACACACTGCAAGTGTTAGACAATATTTCATTAAATACAAATAATCTTTGGTTAAGATGGGCTGCCCTTCTTCATGATATTGGAAAGCCAGCTACCAAAATGTTTGAAACTGGCACTGGTTGGACTTTTCACAACCATGAATGGGTAGGTGGTCAAATGATTCCGGGGATATTTAAATTTTTAAAACTCCCAATGAATGAGCATTTGAAGTATGTTCAAAAATTAGTGTTTCTGCATCACCGACCAGTCAGCCTCACAAAAGATAATATTTCAGATAGTGCAATTCGACGTTTATTATTTGATGCCGGAGAAGATTTAGATGATTTACTTACTTTGTGCAATGCCGATATTACTTCCAAAAATTTGGAAAAAGTTTCTAGATATAAAGAAAATTACGAACTCGTTAAAGAACGATTGAGAATCGTAGAAGAAAATGACCATATTCGCAATTGGCAACCTCCCATTTCTGGTGAATTGATTATGCAAACCTTTGGACTTACTCCTTCAAAAATGGTCGGCACTATTAAGGATGCAGTGCGTGAAGCGATATTAGATGGAAAGGTGAAAAACACTTATCAAGATGCTTTTCATTTTATGCTCGACTTTGCGAAATGCCATAATTTGGAGCCAATATCTTAACTTCGCAAGTTCATCAAAAAATTGTGATTAATATGCCACTTTTGAAATTTAGAATTAGCTGGAACGAAGACGAAAGCATCTATCGAAATATCGAAATTCAATCAAACCAATCTTTTTTTGAGTTTCATACTGCAATCAAAAAATATTTTGAATTGCCTATTGATATGGAAGCTCTTTTTTACGTCACTAATTCACGTGGGCATATTTTAAAAACACTCTCATCTATTGTTGAAAAAAATTTGAGAGATGCCCCTGCTTTAAGTATGAAAAGAACTCCTATTGGTGCCTTAGTGCAAGACCCAGAACAAACATTTACTTACGATTGTGCTCATCCAAAAGCTTTGCAATTCTTTATTGAAATCATCACTATCAATCCAAGTAATGATAGCAACACAACACAATATCCAATATGTACTAAGTCTGAAGGGATATCGCCAATTCATTTTGGTGTCAAAATTGAAAATGATCCAATATCGGACATTTTAAACCAATTTGAATCTATAGCGGACGATGAAGATTTTGATAATGAGGATATAGATGAATTTGACAATGAGCAAACAGACGAATAATTTTTCAGTATGAAAACGCTCATCGTCATTGGTGGTCCCACTGCAAGTGGTAAAACAGGCTTGGCTATTGAAGTTGCACGATATTTCCACACAGAAATTTTATCAGCAGATAGCAGACAATGCTTTAGAGAATTGAATATTGGAGTGGCAAAACCTCATCATAGTCAGCTTGAAGAAGTGAAGCATCATTTTATCAATTCTCATAGTATTCATGACCAAATGTCTGCCGGTATTTATGAGAAATATGGATTAGAAAAGTTGAACGAAATTTTTTTAAAAAATGATATTGCCGTTTGTGTGGGAGGTACCGGTTTATATATCAAATCCCTTTGTGAAGGTATCGATGAAATGCCCGAAGTGGATAAGCAAATTGAAGCAGAAGTCCACGCTTTATATAAAGAAAAAGGAATTACTTATTTGCAAAATGAAATAAAATTGCATGATGTTCAATTTTTTCAAAATAGTGAAATTCAAAATCCCCATCGATTGATAAGGGCTTTAGTTTTTAAAAAATCAAATGGAATTTCTATTTTAGAATATCAAAAAAAGGCTGTGCAAAAACGAGAATTTAATATCCAATTTTTTGCACTGGATGTCAGTAGAGAAAAACTATATCAGCAAATCAATAATCGAGTGGATATCATGATGGAGGAGGGCTTGTTGGAAGAGGCGAAAGTACTTTACTCATTTAAAGATTTGAAACCCCTGCAGACAATAGGTTATAGAGAATTATTTGATTATTTTGAAAATAAATATTCATACAATGAAGCAGTAGATAAATTGAAACAGCATACACGAAATTATGCAAAAAGACAAATGAATTGGTTTAGACATCAAGGTCATTTTCAATGGATAGAACCCATTTTTCAAAATATTATAAATCACAGCTCACTGTAGTTCTAATATATTTATTACGTTTGCAGGTCAGATGCTTAGCAAAATAGATAAATACATCTTAAAAAAATTTCTTAGGAACTTTTATTTTTCTGTTAGGAGCTTTCTCTTTAATAGCCATCGTCATTGACTTTACGGAAAAGATTAATGATTTCGTTGATCGAAAAGTACCAATATTACAAATACTGAATTATTTTAAAAATTTCATTCCATATATTCTCGCACTTCTTTTTCCAATTTTTATTTTTGTAGCTGTTATTTTTTTTACATCTCGATTAGCAAATCGCTCTGAAATTATTGCGATGCTAAGTAGTGGGATGAGCTTCAAACGCTTGATGCGTCCGTATATCATAGGGTCTGCTATTATCTCTTCCATCTTGTTGATTGCAAATCATTTTGTGATTCCTCAAGCAAATAAGTCAAGATTAATTTTTGAAGAAAAATACATTTGGGAGCATTTTTATGCGGTGGATAATAACTTTCATATTCGCATTTCACCCGATGAATATATCTATATGCAAAGCTATAATGTGGAATCAAAAACTGGATTTCGATTTAGTTATGAGAAGTTAAAAAATGAAATGATTGTTGAAAAAATCAATGCTGATCGTTGTCAGTATGATTCAGTTCAAAAGAAATGGATTTTGACGGAAGCTATTGTACGAAATTTAGATGACATTCATGAAACGATGAAAAAATTGCCGATTTATGAGCGTTCTTTTCCTTTTAAGCCTTCTGATTTGGTTGAAAAAAGAGAAGCAAAGCAAATGATGACTAGCCCTCAAATTTTAAATTATATAGAAAAAGAAAGACAAAAAGGAAGCCAAAATTTAAATGAATATTTAATCGAATATCATCGACGAACATCAGCACCTTTTTCTGCTTTTGTCCTTTCGATTATTGGGGCTTGCATCGCATCTCAAAAGGTAAGAGGAGGAAGTGGAATTCATTTGGCTGTGGGCTTAATGATTAGTGCATTTTATATTCTTATTATGCAATTTTCGACCATGTTTTCTTTGAAAGGCAATCTTCCTCCATTGCTTGCAGTGTGGATTCCAAACTTTCTTTTTGGCTTATTAGCGATTGTAATTTATAAAAGGTATTCAAAGTAGGAATTTCTTCAAATTTATAGATTGATATAGTTGAATAAATGTTTCAAATTATCATTCAAATCATCTAAAGAATTTTCTGCATTGTAGATGCCAACTACTTTGTAGCTGTATCTTTCAAAAGTGGCAACGGTATATTGAATTTCTGTTTTGTTCGTTTTGATTGTTAAGTGTAACAAACTTGTGTCTGCAATTGTTTTGATTGAAGTTCCTAAAATGGTCACATTATTACTCTCACATATTCTTGCAATCTCAGAAAGGGCATAGTTTTTTTGTTCGATTTCCAAAACTAAGATAGCTCCTGGTTCGGTTATTTCATTGGCGTCGGCTAAATAATGAATGATGTTTTCGAGTTGAATTGCTCCTAAATATTCACCTTGATTATTTACAACTGGCAATACGGATAGTGAAAAATCTTTCATTATTTTGAGTGATTCATACACATGCGAATGTTCATTGATGGCGGGGCGAAAATTTAAAAAATCAGCATGAGAAAACGAATCTTCTGGCTTGTCCCAGTCGAGGATATCATCTTCAGAAATTAAAGCGATATAATCATTTCTAGAAAGGATGGGTAAGTGAAATACTCTATATTCATTCATTAGCTGAATTGCCTTATTCCCGCTATCATTTAGTGATAACCGGGGCAAATCATTAGTCAGCAATTCTTTCGATTTCATGTCGTACTGCAAGTATGAGCAAATTAGTTGGCATGTTTGGTTAAAAAATCCTGTAGAATAATATTAAATTCACTGGGGACTTCCATCATAGGAGCATGCCCACATTTGTCAATCCAATGCAATTCTGAGTTTTTTAATAGTCTTTTAAATTCATCGGCAACCATAGGTGGAGTGATGGTGTCATTTTTACCCCAAATTAAACAAACCGGCTGGTTGATGTTTTGAAGTTCTTCACCCAAATTGTGGCGGATAGCAGACTTAGCCAAATAAATTATTTTCACTGCTTTTAAACGATTATTGACGATTCCGTATACCTCTTCTACTAACTGGTCGGTTACAGATTTCGGATCATAAAAAGTGAGTTCTACTTTTTTTCTGATATAATCTTTATCTCCTCGTTTGGGATAGGTTTCACCCATTCCATTTTCAAATAATCCAGAACTTCCTGTAAGAATAATTGTTTTGATTCTTTCAGGGTGAGAAAGGGCATACACTAAAGCTATATGACCTCCAAGTGAATTGCCTAGCAAATGAATATTTTTTAAGTTTTTTACTTCAATAAATTTTGCAACATGTTTTGCTAACCCTGCAACTGATGTGTCAAAATTAGTAAGGTCATATAAGGGAAGCATTGGAATGTAAACTGTGTATTGCTTTTTGAAAAATTCAATCAAATCTTTAAAATTACTGAGAGCTCCGAAAAGACCATGGAGTAATACTAAACTTTCACCTTGACCTTCTTCTACATATTTAAATTTACCGGTTTGTTTTATTGTATATTGCATGTTATGTGTTCTTATTTGGAGATGCTAAATTACTTTTATTCTATTATAATTCGTATAGAATTTACTAACAAATTCTTCATTTTCTTTAAAATAAAATTATTCCTTTGATTTGAAAGATTTGTTTTTTTGATAATATTATTTTTCTTCTGCAGTGCTATGTATAATTTCAACACTGACTTTTGCTTTCCCTTGTTTTATCATATCAAGTCGTTTTGCTGCGGCATGAGATAAGTCAATTAGTCGCTTATTGTATTTTGCCATTCTATCGTTAATTAGCACTTCAACTTTTTTGCCATTGGACAAATTGGTAACAATTACTCTTGTTCCTAATTTGAATACATTTGAGGCTGCGGTTAAAATGGTATTGTCAAAAATTTCTCCAGTAGCTGTTTTTTTTCCATGAAATTTTGAATGATAATAACTAGCAAGCCCATGTTTTATTTGAGCGTTTGCAAAAGTTGCTATGAATTGGAAAACGATTATATAAAATAATTTCATTAGCACATTGTGTAGCTTGCAAGATAGTTTTTTTATCGTAATCGAAAACTATTTACTTGCAAAAAATTCTTCTTTGTCAATTAGCTCCATTGAAACTTGTGCAATTCCTTGATTGATTATTGCGAGTTCTTTTGCAGCAATTTGGGATAAATCAATTAATCTTTTATTGTTTTTATTCATGCGGTCGTTTATTTTTACTATAACTGATTTCCCGTTTGCAATATTTGTAATTTTTACAAGGCTTCCTAATGGTAAAAAATTATTAGCTGCTGTATATTTTTGATTGTTGAATATTTCTCCAGATGATGTTTTTCTGCCACTAAATTTATGATGGTAAAAACTAGCTATTCCATGCCATTGTTTTTCTGATACTTTTTTGATAGGAGTAAAAGAAAAAAGGGTATTTAGAATTAAAACACTAAAAAGAATTAGAATTATTTTTCTTAAATTTTTCATTTCTTTTTTTTAAGGTGGCAAAGATAAACCGTCTCAAGGTCTATAATTTATGATTAGGATAATATAAACATAATGAAATGTTAGGCAGCCAATATTTTACGTAGAGTTAACTTTTGTTTTTAAAAAGGTGTTAATTTTTATATGAAAATGAAGAAGAATTTTATTCGGAGTTTATTTTTTCTTTACAAAATGAATATTTGAAAATATTGAATTGGATGAAAAAAACTGGAAATTTGTTCTTTTATAGCAATAATTTGGAATGTATAACTTATGTTTTAAATAACTTTTAAACAAGAATGAATTCTACTTATTGAAAGGAAAACATTATTTTTGTTTTATAAAAAAAAATGCAATGCTGAATTTTAAAAAATTTTATTATGCCCAACAGATTTTTTCTGCTGAATCAAAAGAAGCCATTCGATATGCTGTGAAAATGGGAAATCAAAGTCAAACAGTGATTCATTTAATTCATACACTGGAAGCGCCTATTGTGATGGATTCTAATTCTGCTATGTACTATCAAAAAATGATTGACACATTAAATGCAAGTGCAGAAAATGATATGAATAATTTGTTGGCTGAACTTCGTGAAAAATATTCCGGGTATCAGTTTACAGGTGTAGTAAAAGATAATGCAGATAGTGCTGAAAGTATTGTGGAGTTTGCAAAATCAATAGAAGCAGAAGCGATTATTATGTCTTCACATGGTCGAAGAGGTATTAAGCGATTGTTGATGGGAAGTGTGACCGAAAGTGTGATGCGATTGAGCGATATTCCGGTTGTTATTATTCGCCATCAAAATAAAAAATAAATAATCTTTATTGATTACAAGTCTGTGGCATAAGCGATACTAAGCACACTGACTTTGCAGTTATGAACTTGATTGAGCGTGTGGATACACGATTCAATAGTAGCACCGGTGGTGATGATATCATCAATGAGAAGCACATGTTTATTTTCAAACGCTTTTAAATTGTTTAATGAAAAAGCATTTTGAACATTTTGTATTCGTTCTAAATTGCTTTTTTTCGTTTGAGATGAAGTGTTTTTTATACGCACTAAGTCGCTATTATTGACAGGAATATTCAGCCGAACTCCGATTTCACTTGCAATAATTTCACTTTGATTAAATCCTCGCCATTTTAATTTTTGAGAAGATAAAGGCAGTGGCACAATCACTTGAATGTCGCTTGCCCAGCGATAAAGCTCTAATTGTTTTGCCATCATTCTTGCCAATAGCTGACCAAGGGCTATATTTTTTTTATACTTAAAATGATGTATTAAATGTTGAACTTTACTTTTTTTACTGAAATAAAATATGGAAGTCGCATTTTCAAACTTCACTCTTCCAAATAGTTTTTCTTCCACTGGATTTGAAATGACAAGATGAAAATTCGTTTTCTGCAAGGTACTCATGCAGTAGTTGCAAATCAAATGCTCATTACTCAGCAGTTCGTTGCTGCAAGCATGACAAAGGGTTGGGAAAAACAATTGTGTAATTGGTTTTAAAATGAGATCATTCAAAAACATGTAGATTATTTTACTACGAATTTACAAAAGGGATATTGTATTCATATTTTTTTAAAATAAAATTTGATACAACTCTTCAATTTTACTTAAAGAAATCATTTCGATATTGGCCTTTAATCCGATGGCTTTATGATTGAATTTTGAAATAAATATTTTTTCAAAACCCAGCTTGTCTGCCTCCAAAATTCGTTGCTCCAAACGGTTGACAGCTCTAATTTCCCCACTCAAGCCAACCTCACCTACAAAGCAATATTTTTGAGAAATAGGATTGTCTTCATAAGAAGAAAGTAAGGAAGCGATAATAGCCAAATCTAATGCAGGGTCTTCCACACGAATGCCTCCAGCTATATTGATGAACACATCCTTTACTCCAAAATGGAAACCGCCTCTTTTTTCTAAAACAGCCAAAAGGAGTTGTAGTCGTCTTAAATCAAACCCACTGACTGTACGTTGTGGAGTGCCATAAACGGCTTGAGAAACCAATGCTTGTGTTTCGATGAGTAGTGGTCTTGCTCCTTCAATGGTAGATGCAATGGCGATTCCACTTAGGTCATCTTCTTTTTGAGTAATTAAAATTTCAGATGGGTTGGTAATTTTTCTTAATCCTTTTTCATTCATTTCATAAATGCCTAATTCATTTGAATTTCCAAAACGATTTTTGGTTGTTCTCAAAATTCGATAAGAATAATGTCGGTCTCCTTCAAAGTGTAATACTGTATCCACAATGTGTTCAAGTACTTTAGGACCTGCGATGCTGCCATCTTTTGTGATATGCCCAATGATAAAAACAGGAGTGTGTGTGGCTTTTGCAAATCGTATAATTTCGGCTGCACATTCTCTCACTTGACTCACGCTGCCTGGTGTGCTTTCAATAAAAGGCGATTCTAATGTTTGTATTGAATCAATGATGATGATTTCAGGATTCACTTTTTTGATTTCATTAAAAATAACCTGAGTGTCGGTGCTAGTGAGTAAATAACAATTTTCGTTTTGAATGCCTATCCTATCTGCACGAATTTTGATTTGTTGTAAACTTTCTTCACCACTAATATACATGCATTTCACGTCAGTCATTTCTAAACATGCTTGCAAAAACAAAGTGCTTTTTCCAATTCCCGGTTCGCCTGCAACCAGCACTACAGAGCCACTTACAATGCCTCCACCTAACACTCGATTTAGCTCTTCATCTCTTGTGACAATACGTGGGGTATCTTGAAATGAAACATCTGAAACCTTGATTGTCTTTTGTGAATTTTGTGTGTGATTTTCCCAAGTGTCTTTTTTCTTTTCTTTAATAACAAGCTCTTCTATAATTTTATTCCATTGATTGCATGATGTGCATTTTCCTTGCCACTTTGCATATTCTGCTCCACACTCTTGACAGTAATATATTGTTTTTTGCTTACTCAATTCTTAGTCTTTTAAAATATAAAATGTATTGAAATAAAATTAATAATAAATGGGTATTAAAAAAAGAAAGGGTTACCAAAAAAATTGATAACCCATTTCTTACTAACCCATAAATTCAATGCTAAAGTACTACAAAACTCCCTTATAGCCAAATATTATTTTATACTGCTTTTTTTACTTTTATTCATAATCATTGATTTATAATAGAAAATATTACAGAATGTCTTAAAAATTTATTAAAAATATGCCAATATGACTTATTTTTTCATTTTGTGTGTATTATGGACTTATATTTGTTAAATAGAAATATAAAAGATAAAAGTTTTAAGAATATGGGAATTTACACAGGATATTATGTAATAGCAGGGATTATGATGCTAATAGGAATGTTAGTGAGTAATCGATTGAAATCAAAGTTTCAAGAATATGGTCAAGTGGGCTTGTCAAATAGAATGTCGGGCAAAGAAATTGCAGAAAAAATGCTTTCTGATAATGGTATTTATGATGTGAAAGTCATAAGTACTCCTGGCTTTTTGAGCGACCACTACGACCCCACCTCTAAAACAGTGAATTTAAGTGAGGACGTTTATAATGGTTATAGTGTGAGTGCGGCAGCGGTTGCAGCACATGAATGTGGACATGCGGTGCAACATGCAACCGCTTATAGTATGTTGCAATTAAGGTCAAAGATGGTACCTGCTGTGAAGATTAGTTCTACCTTATCCACATGGATTATCTTAGCGGGCATTGGATTCATGGGATTTGGAGGAGGTAATGCTACTATATTATTAATAGGAATTATTCTATTTGCTATGAGTACGATTTTTTCGTTAGTCACATTACCGGTTGAGTATGATGCGAGTAATAGAGCTTTGGCATGGCTCAATAATCAACACATGTTAAATCGTCAAGAACATGATATGGCAAAAGATGCCTTAAAATGGGCTGCTCGTACTTATGTTGTAGCCGCTATTTCTTCTATCGCTACTTTGCTTTATTATATTATGATATTTTTAAATAGGAGAGATTAAATCATTCAATTAAAAAAAGTTTATTACAAATGCACATAAAAAAAAGCTCACATAATGGTGAGTCTTTTTATGTGCATTTGTAAAACAATTAATAGCCAAAAATATCTTCTAAGCTAAGTTTTTTAATGGTTCCATATTTTTTCAGTTCGTCCCAATTCATTTTATCATCTTTGCCAAGCACGGTAAGGGTATAAGGTTTTTTTGCAATGTTTTGAGAGTGAAATTTTTGAATATCTTCAAAGGTAAAATGGTCTAACTCTTTGTAAGTTTTTTCATTCATGTCATATTGAATTCCTTTTTTCAACGCATTGAGGTATGAAAATAATAGACTTGTTTTGGTTGTTCTTGATGTTGAAATTACATTTTTTAAACCTGCTTTTGAATTATTGAAAAGTTTTTCTGATTTTGGTAAATCGTTCAATAAATTTTGCATCGCCGCAATTGATTCTTTCATTTTGTCTGCTTGACATCCAACATAAGCTATCGTGTAAAAGGGTTCGTTTTTGCGTTGTGGTGAGCCAAAGGATGCGTAAGTTGAGTAGGCGAGGGCTTTTGATTCTCTGATGTCTTGAAATACAATCCCACTCATGTTTCCGCCAAAATATTCATTAAAAATACTGATGATAGGAACTTGGTTAGGGTTGTAATCGTCGCCATTTCTAAACCATTGAATTTCGGATTGTACCATATCATAATCGGTGAAAAGGACTTCATTATTTTGTACTTTATTAAATGTATAACGTTTGATTTCTGGGATAGCTTTGAAGTTATAAGGAAGGGTATGACTTTTATTTAATTTTTTAGTAAGGCTTTCACTTTCTTCGGGGCCGTAATAAAGAATTTTATGTTTGAAATTAATAATCGAGTGAAGAATATCCACCAATTCGGAAGATTGAATTTGGTCGAGTTCATCATTACTCAATTCATTATTGAAAGGATTTCGTTCGCCATATTGAGCATAATATCTCATGGCAGAACGGATGGCATTTTTATTTAGTTTTTGATCGGCTCTTTCTTTTTTTAATGTCGGCTATCATTTCTTTTAGTGCATCCTCATTGGGTTTGCAATTTTTGAGAAGATGATTGAAAAGGTCATTGGCTTCGTCATAATTTTCTTGCAGACCATTTAGGTAAATATAGCTTTCTTCATTTGACGAACTCACTCCATAATCACAAGCTAAAGTGTAGAATTTTTTACTAATTTCTTCATTGCTGTATTTATCTGTTCCTAAAAATTCTAAATATTTAATAGCAATTGGAATGAGTTTGTTATGCAATTTTCCGATTTCTAAATAGTAGTATTGAGAAAATAAGGAATTGATTTTATTTTTCACTGAAAGGAGTTCTACGCTGTTATTATTATTCATTACGGTATTGTGTGCAATGTCTTTTTCATAGTTGACAAATACAGGTTGAATTTCTTTTACAGTTGATGAAGCAATTTGTTTTACAAAATCACTTTCGGCTTCTCGGTTTACTTCAACAGGTGTGATGATTGGTTTTTCAATTTTTTGAGCATTTTCATCTTTGCCTATTTTTTTATAGATGCACACATAATTGTTTTTCAGCCATTGTTTTGAAAATTCTTGAATGTCTTTTTTTGTAATTTTATTTAGCTCATCGATGAATTGAATATTCTTTTCCCAAGGCACTCCGCTGGTAAATGATTCCAATACAGAAAATGCACGCCCAGCATTGCTTTCACGCTGTTGCATTAAAGATTTTTTGTAATTATTGATAACTGCTTTCAGCATATTATCATCAAAATTTCCATTTTTTAAAAGTTCGATTTGCTCAAGCATGAGTTTTTTGACGTCTTCTAATTTTTGCCCTTCTTTTGCTTTTCCATCGATGAATAATACGCTATAATCTTGTAGAGTGTAAGCCCCTGCACTTGCAGAAAGTACTTTTTGTTTTTTGACTAAATTTAAATCCATTAATCCTGCTGTGCCATTTGATAATATAGAACTCATTAAGTTGAGAAGATTTGCTTCTTTGCTATTTGCACCCGGAAAACGAAAAGCAATATTGACATATTCGGCATCTGGGCCATACACGCTCGCTTCGATAGGAGTTGTGATTTCACTTTCTTTTTCAAATGTGTATGCAGGAACGGGTTTTGGTTGCATATATGCAAATGCGTTATCAATTTTTGAAATTAATTCATCGGGTTGAATGTCGCCGACCAAAATGATGCACATATTATTAGGTACATAATTCTTTTTAAAATAGTTTCTAATTTCTTTTAGTGAAGGATTTTTTAGATGTTCAATCGTTCCGATAGTTGTTTGTTGACCGTAGTTATGTTTTTGAAATAATTTTTCAAAAAGGAGTTCAAATACTTTATCATCATCACTATCTAAGCTTCTATTTTTTTCTTCATAAACCGCTTCGAGTTCTGTATGGAAAATTCTTAAAATGGGATTTCTAAAACGTTCAGCTTCTACTTTGAGCCAGTTGTCTATCTGGTTAGCCGGGATGTCATTGATATAAGCCGTTTGTTCAAAAGAAGTGAATGCATTCGTACCTTTTGCTCCAATCATGCTCATCATTTTATCATACTCATTTGCAATAGCATATTTGGCTGCGATGCCTGATACAGAGTCTATTTCATGATACACTATTTTGCGTTTATTTTCATCGGAGGTGGAGTTATAATCTTCATATAAATCATCAATCATCATTAAGTATTTTTTTTCTTTATCCCAGTCGAGAGAGCCAAATTGATCAGTGCCTTTAAAGAGCATGTGTTCGAGATAATGAGCCAATCCGGTATTTGATTTTGGGTCGGTTTTACTCCCTGCTTTTGTGGCGATGATGGTTTGTAATCGGGGGGTTTCTTTGTTGACACTCATGATTACGGTGAGCCCATTTTTTAGGGTGTAAAATCGAGTTTGAGTAGGATCTGATTTCACATATTTATAGGTGTATTGTCCGCTTTTCCCTTCAGCCCAACTGCTAGTTACTTGTGCTTGGGAATAGAATTGCAAAAATAAAAGAATTGCAGTAAATGAAAATATTGTTTTCATGAAATATAATTTTGGTAAAAATAAAAAAAACCACCCAATTGGATGGTTTTTTAGGAAGATATAAAATATTATTTATTGACTCCGTCTTTTAATTCTAAGTCATGAGTAAGAATTAAATATTCATCAGCATCTTTAATACGTAAGAATTTTTTTATATTGATCGGTGTCTAATACTTCACGAAGTCTTTTATCTCTTAATACATAACATTGTTTTAATTGGTAATTTTTTTCGAGGCTAGTCAATGTTTTATTGACAATAATTGCATCTACATCACGAGCAGCTTCGGTGCAAATACCTTTAAATACTGGTTTTTGTACTTTTGCCAAATCTAAATCGTCAGCCAAAACGTCAAGGTTGGTATATCTTCTTTTGACAACTGTTGTTTGGTATTCGTTTTCTTTATTTGACATTTTGATGATTTTTTCTTTTCGAGGTTTTTGAGGAGCTTCTATAGCTCTAGGAGCCGGTTCTCTATAATGAGGTTCGGTTTTTGCGGGAGCAGATTCATCATAGTATCGGTCATATCGGCTACGACTTTCATCGTATGTGACGTAAGCACCATAGCTAGTGTAATAGCCTTTTGGTTTTTCGGGATGAGCATTTTGAGGAGCTCTGTCTTCTGTTTGAGCGGGTCTTGTATAGATTACATCTTGATCTGCTTGTTTATTGATTATACGTTTTTCATTTTTATACTTCCCTTCTTTTTCGTTAGTTGTCACATTTACTTTATACTCATTTTCGATAGGTTTTTCATCTACTTCATTTTTTTCGTTTTCGGTAAAAAATCCTTCCACATTAAATTCTGCTTCGGGAATGTTGTTTTGAAAATATTTACTTTTTTTCTCTTTGTTCGATTGTGCCTGACTACAAAATGAAAATCCTACAAGCGTAAAGGCAATGGCAAGACTGAAAATTTGTTTATACATCTGAATTATAATATTTTTAGGTGCGAAAGATAATGAATATTTTTGTATTTTCTATTCTTAAACGTAAAATAATTAAAAATGTTTTCAAAAAACACAATAGATTTTCTAAAAAATATAAAATTAAATAATAACAGAGACTGGATGGCTTCTCATCAGAAAGAGTATGCTTCTGCAAAAAATGATTTTTTTAATATGGTAGAAAAAATTTTGATTGAAATGAAAAAAAAAGATCAATCGTATGAATCCACGTTGACAAAACAATGTATATTTCGATTGAATCGAGATGTGCGATTTTCAAAAGATAAATCACCTTTCAAAATCAACTTTGGTGCGGCTATCGGGCCACAAGGTAAGAAAACTCAAGGTGCTTGTTACTATTTACATTTAGAGCCAGGCAACAGCTTTATAGGTGGTGGAATATGGATGCCAACACCCAATGAACTTAATAAAATATTACAAGAGATTGATTATAATACGGAAGATTTTTTTAAAATAATAAACGAAAAAAAATTCAAAAAAACATTTGGAGATTTAAATAAAGAGAGCCAATTAAAAAAAGTGCGAAAAGGATTTGAAACAAACCGCAAAGCCGCTGAATATTTAAAATTAAAAAGTTTTACAGTGATGAAAAATATTTTAGATGAAGAGTGTATGAATGAATCTGTATTTACAACTATCCTCAACAGTATCGAAATAATGGCCCCCTTTATACAGTTTATGAATCAATCAATAAAGGAGTAATATGCTGAAAAATAGATAAATACAAATAAAAATTGAAAAAAGTAAAAAAAATTTTTTTAAGAAAATTTTACAATAAGATTGTAATTTTCAAATGAATGTCATATAATTGTACTTTCTTTATATCGAAAAAATAGAAAATAAATTTATTTTTGAAAAAAATGATAAAAACTAACATGAAAAGAATATTCGGAATTAATGGATTATTATTGCTTAGTACGATGGTTTTTTTAGCGTCATGCGGTGGTAAAAAATCAAGTAATCTTGTATCATCCAAAACAGGTTGGTCGTATAACGACCCGGGCTATGGTGGCTTTGATGTGCCTTTATATGAAGGACAATATATAGGACCTGGTTTGCAATTTGTACAAGGTGGACGCTTTACAATGGGACAAACTGACGAAGACTTAACTTACGAAAATAATAATGTGCCACGTACTGTGAGTGTTTCCTCTTTTTATATGGATGAAACCGAAGTTGCAAATATTCATTACCGAGAATATTTATATTGGATTAATCGTGTTTATGGAAACGACTATCCTGAAATATATCAAAAAGCTTTGCCCGATACTCAATGTTGGAGAAGAGCTCTTCAATACAACGAACCTCAAGTGAAAATGTATTTTAGACATGCTGCTTATAACAATTATCCGGTAGTGGGAGTAAGTTGGAATCAAGCAAACCTTTACTGTTCTTGGAGAACAGATCGAGTGAATGAGTTAATATTAATTAAAAAAGGATATTTAAAGAAAAATCCTTATCAAGTGTCTGAAGATAACTTCAATTTAAATACATATATCGCTGGTCAATACGAAGGAAAAGCAGGTATTAAAAAGAGAGATATTGACCCAACCGGTGGTGGTAAAAGAAATATTAGATATGAAGATGGAATCTTAACCGCAGACTATCGTCTTCCAACAGAAGCAGAATGGGAATATGCAGCTTTAGGGCTTATAGGTCGAAACCCAGAACCCGATAGCAAAAGACGTAGAGGAGAAGAAGTTGTGACAGACAGACAAATATATCCTTGGTCTGATAATCTTTCCACAAGAGAAGGAATCAGAAATGCTTATCAAGGTGAACAATTAGCAAACTTTAAAAGAGGAAAAGGTGACCAAATGGGGGTAGCCGGAGGTCTTAACGATAATGCTGATATTCCTGCACCTATCTACTCTTACAAACCAAATGCTTTCGGGTTATATAATATGGCCGGTAATGTGAGCGAATGGGTATTAGATGTTTATAGACCAAACACTCCTTTAGATGCAGACGATTTCAGACCATTCAGAGGAAACGTATTCGATACTTATGTTACTCTTGAAGACTTTACTTTTGAAGAAAAAGACAGTGTCGGTCACTTAGTAAAAAGAAAAGTAACAGATGAAGAATTAGCAAATAAAAATATAAACTATAGACAAGCTAATGTCATCGATTACTCTGACGGAGATAGCTCAAGTGCTGTATTTTACG
Source organism: Bacteroidetes bacterium OLB11 (assembly GCA_001567165.1). Lineage (GTDB taxonomy): Bacteria > Bacteroidota > Bacteroidia > Chitinophagales > Chitinophagaceae > OLB11. The sequence continues at coordinate 21,365 of LNFQ01000016.1, read as the reverse complement.
ACTATGCAAAATCAACACTAATCAATGATGATGCTCATGTGTATAAAGGAGGTAGCTGGGCTGATAGAGCATATTGGATGAGTCCCGGCACTCGACGCTTCCTTCAAGCTGACCACTCTAGCTCTACTATCGGTTTCAGATGTTGCATGGATAGATTAGGCAGCCCTTCACTAAAAGGACCCGCTGGAAATTATTTCTACGGAAGCAAAAAGAAATCTAGATAATTAATAATTTTTTTATAAAAGGGGGTTGCTTATAATTAGCAACCTTTTTTTTATAAAAAATTGTAATTTTACTTTAATAATCTTATAAAATATGAATCATAGAGTCGTTATTACTGGAATTGGAATATACTCTTGTATCGGAAAAAATTTGGACGAAGTGGCTAAGTCGTTATATGAAGGTAAAAGTGGAATCATAGTGGCACCCGAAAGAAAAGAATTTGGATATAGAAGTGCCCTAACCGGATTCGTAGAAAGACCCAATTTGAAAGGGCTTATTGATAGAAGAGCAAGAATCACTATGCCCGAACATGCAGAGTATGCTTATGTTTCTACAAAAGAAGCTATGAAAGTTGCAAATATTGATGAAGAATATTTTGAAAATAATGAGGTTGGGATTATTTATGGAAATGATACTTGTGCTCAAGCTGTCATTGAAGGAATTGATAAACTGAGAGAAAAGAAAGATACAGTTTTGCTCGGTTCTGCTTCGGTTTTTCAAGTACTCAATTCAACAGTCAATATGAACCTTTCTACCATTTTTAAATTGAAAGGGATTAACCTAACGATGAGTGCAGCTTGTGCTAGTGGTTCTCATAGTATTGGCTTGGGTTATATGTTCATAAAAAATGGAATGCAGGATATGATTGTTTGTGGTGGAGCTCAAGAAACTAACCTTTATTCTATGCCAAACTTTGATGCACTTGGTGCTTTTTCAATACGAGAAAACGAACCTCATAAAGCATCTCGCCCTTTTGATCGTGATCGTGACGGATTGGTTCCAAGTGGTGGTGCAGCAACTGTAATTATCGAAAGCCTAGAAAGTGCAAAAAGGAGAGGAGTCCCCATCTTAGGCGAAATTATCGGCTATGGTTTTTCAAGCAATGGAGCTCATATCTCAAACCCAACCGTTGATGGTCCATATCGTAGCCTTATAAGAGCTATACAAGATTCGAAAGTACAACTAAAAGATATTGATTATTTAAACGCACATGCTACTTCCACCCTAGCAGGAGATGCAAGTGAAGCTGAAGCTATTTATAAAGCGTTTGAAGATTCAATGCCCTATATCAGCTCAACTAAAGGAATGACAGGGCATGAGTGTTGGATGGCAGGAGCTAGCGAAGTTGTTTATACAACTTTAATGATGCAGAACAATTTTATAGCACCTAATCTGAATTTTGAAAATCCAGATGAACATTCTCAAAAATTAAAAATAGCCAACACAACCATCGAAAAAAATATTGATGTATATTTGTCCAATTCATTTGGATTTGGAGGTACTAATTCATCTTTAATTGTAAAAAAATGGAATCCAAACTCTAATTAAAATTGAACTATGAACAAAGAACAGATTATTGATACTATTAACCATTTTCTGATTGAAGATTTTGAAGTGGATGAATCTAAAATCAAACCATCAGCACCCATTAAAGAAACACTCGATTTGGATAGTCTTGATTATGTTGACTTAGTCGTGAGTATTGAAAGTAATTTTGGGTTTAAAGTAAAACCGGAAGACTTTCAATCAATGCTAACTTTACAAGATTTTTACGACTACGTAATCCAAAAAATGGAAGACAAAAGCAACATTTAAAATGGCAGCTTGGGGTAAGACGAGAGGAAACCCGCTTGGGTATAAAATTTTTGTTTTTATCCTAAAAACAGCAGGAATATTTCCAGCTTATGGCTTATTACGATTAGTCACAATTTACTACTTTTTTTTTCCAGGAAAATCAAAGGCACCGCTTCATTATTATTTTCAAAAACGATTAGGATACAATTACCTGAAAACTAAAATTTCAATCTATGAAAATTTTAATTATTTAGGTAGAAGCCTGATTGACAAAATGATTTTGATGAGTGGAATTTCTTCACCTTTCTCTATCAATCATGATGGCGTGATTAATTTGGAAAAAATGGTGCAAGAAGGAAAAGGAGGACTACTCATTAGTGCTCATGTTGGAAATTGGGAAGCAGCCGGACATTTATTAAAAAGGCTTAAAACGAATATTAATATTGTGATGTATGAAGTAGAGCAAGAAAAAATTAAAGAGTATTTAGAAAAAATTAGGGATAGAAGTTTTCATGTGATTTTTATAAAAGATGACCTGAGCCATATTTATGAAATTAATGAGGCATTAAAACGAAATGAATTTGTGTGCATTCATGCAGACCGATTTGTGGAAGGAAACAAAACGATTGAAACAAATTTGCTAGGAGCTAAAGCAAAATTCCCGATTGGACCCTTTGTGTTGGCTACTACATTTAAAACCCCGGTTAGTTTTGTGTTTGCTTTGAAAGAAGGTTTAAAACATTATCATTTTTTTGCTAGTAGAGCTAAAATATACGATAAAGGAAAACAAGATATTCCAACTATTTTAAATGATTATACCAAAGAAATAGAAAAGATGATAAAAGTATATCCACTCCAATGGCATAATTATTTTCCTTTTTGGGAAGAAGAAAAATTAGTTTAAAAATGGTTTAAATCCAACCATTACAAAGCTTCCATGTGAGCTGTGAAATGCCTTAATAATGGCGATTCGTAAGTGATTTTATACCCTTTGTAATTTTCTTTTTGTTGATACACTTTGATAGCGGTGTCACAAACAAAGTCAAGATGACTTTGAGTATAAACTCTTCGAGGAATAGCAAGTCGGACAAGCTCCATTGGCGGTGCGATATGGTTTCCGTTTTCATCATATTTTCCGAACATGAGCGAGCCAATTTCAACACCTCTAATGCCACCTTCTATGTATAAGGCGTTGGTTAAAGCGATGCCGGGCAACTCAGAAGCGGGGATATGTGGGAGGAAATTTTTAGCATCTAAATAGACAGCATGTCCACCTGTAGGTAATATTAAGGGAACGCCAGCTGCTTTTAATTTTTCACCCATGTATTGAATACTTCCAATTCGGTATTTTAAATATTCCTCATCAAGAACTTCTTCAAGACCTTGTGCAATAGCCTCTAAATCTCGACCAGCTAAGCCTCCGTAAGTAGGAAACCCTTCTGTAATAATCAATAAATTTTTAGATTCCAGTGCTAACTTATCATCATTCATTGCAAGAAACCCTCCGATATTTACCAAGGCATCTTTTTTAGCACTCATGGTACAGCCGTCAGCGAGTGAAAATATTTCTTGTGATATTTCTAATATTGATTTGTTTTCATATCCTTTTTCTCTTTGTTTGATAAAGTAGGCATTTTCCGCAAATCGGCACGCATCAATGAAAAATAATATTTGATATTTTTTGCAAATAGCAGCAGTTTCTCTGATGTTTTGAAGAGATACGGGTTGACCGCCGCCTGAATTGTTGGTGATAGTCATCACACACATTGGAATGTTTTCAGCACCTCTTTTTTGAATATATTCTTCCAAAGCTTTAGTGTCTATATTTCCTTTGAAATCTGCGATATGATGAGGTATTTTTCCTTCTTCAGTTAAAAAGTCTAGAGCTTCTGCTCCTGAAAATTCAATATTACCTCTAGTGGTGTCAAAAAAAGTATTGCTCACAAAAGTTTTACCTTTACCACCTAGTAAAGTGAATATGATTTTTTCGGCAGCACGTCCTTGGTGCGTTGGAATGATATTTTTGAACCCGGTAATTTGATGGACTTTTTCTTGAAAACGAAAATAACTTTTAGCACCTGCATACGATTCGTCGCCAACCATCATGCCTGCCCATTGCTGAGCACTCATTGCAGAGGTGCCGCTGTCTGTGAGTAGGTCTATCAAAACGTGTTCTGCTTTGATAAGAAATACATTGTTTTTTGCTTCTTTTAAAAGTTGTACTCGCTGCTCACGAGTTGTGAATGTTAAGGGTTCTACTGATTTTATTCTAAAGGGTTCAAAAATGGATGCCATAGTTTTATTTTTTTTAATAATAAGTTAGTTTGTAAAATTAATCAATTTTTTTTTACTTGAATGATATTCATAGGGCATGCTTGTGCGGCTTTTAAATTATCTTCCAATTCTTCATCGCCTACTTTGGTTGAATAAAATCCCTTTTTGTTGACTCCACTAATCAGCGTCACTTTTCCATCTTTTTTAGACATACGCCAGCGTTGAAATGCAAGCTCTACACAGTAATTGCAACCAATACATTTTTCTCTTTGATGTGTGATGATAACCATTTTATGATAATACGATTTTATATAACTTGTCGGAATTGCGAACAGTACAAGGCACTTTGAAAGAACACAAATCTCCTTTTTGGGCTTCTTGAACTGATTGGTTTTCTATTCTGATTTCTTCAATCACACTTTCCACAACTCCCGTTGTTGGACCGATGATGTATATTGAATCACCTTCTTTTATTGAACCGGCATCTATTTGAAAAACGCCTATTTTGGATTTAGTATAATAGTGAGTTGATTTACCAATATATATTTTTTTCTGTGTAGCTGATGAGCCACTTTGATTTGTCCATTCGCCAAGTTGTTGGCCTAAATAATATCCACTCCAAAAACCACGATTGTAAACTTTTTCTAATTCAGTCATCCATTTTTTTATTTTTTCAGGACTGTAAGAATGATTTGCAATACTGTCAATGGCTTCACGATAAACTTTAGTCACAACGGCTACGTATTCAGGGGCTCGGCCTCTTCCTTCGATTTTCAAAACACTCACTTTTGCATGAATGATTTGGTCTAAAAAATCAATAGTACATAGGTCTTTTGGAGACATGATGTATTCATTTTGAATTTCGAGTTCATGTCCATCTTCTAAGTCTATCACTTTATAAGCTCGTCTGCAATTTTGCACGCAAGCCCCTCGATTAGCAGAAGCATTTTGGGTGTGTAAGCTAAGATAGCATTTTCCTGAAACCGCCATGCATAAAGCTCCGTGTCCGAATATTTCAATTTTGATGAGTTCTCCTGATGGTCCTTTGATTTGTTCTTTTTCGATTTGCTCACAAATCATTTTGACTTGCCTTAAACTAAGTTCACGCGATAGCACCATGACATCACAAAAGAAAGCGTAAAACTTTACAGATTCAATATTGGTAATGTTCAGTTGAGTAGAAGCGTGCACTGGCATTTTTTGTGCAAATGCATAATTGATGACAGCCTGGTCTGATGCAATGATGGCAGTGATATTTGCTTTTTTTGCATGGTCGATAATTCGTTTGATGACTGATAAATCGTGGTCATACACAATGGTATTGAGCGTGAGGTAGGTTTTGACACCTTTCGATTGACATCTAGCTGCTATTTCGGGTAGGTCGTTTAATGTGAAATTCATCGTTGCTCTTGCTCGCATATTTAGCTGGTCAATGCCAAAATATATCGAGTCTGCACCATTGTCGATAGCTGCTTGCATTGACTCGAAGGAGCCTGCTGGTGACATTAATTCGATGGGCTTTTTGCTCATGATTTAATTTTATTAAAAGTCAAAATTACAATTTTATCACTTCATATCAAATGCGACTTTCTATAAAGAACTATATTGAGGCTAAGTGATATTTTGAGCGTTTCATCAAAAGAAGTAAGAAAAAATAAAAAACAAACAGGTGCCGTATTGTGTTTCAAATAATGGTTCTATCATCATTGTAAAAAAGCATAATGATGCAAAAACTCAAATACAAAAAATCATTTTTTTTAATTAATTTAAAAATAGAAATCATCATAATGACCAAATAAAAAATTCCCAGATATCCTAAGGCGACCCCACTCATTAAAAATTGGTTGTGTGGCAAAAGAGTTGTGACTTCAGCATCTTTAAAATCACGTTTGTAAAATTTATCCATTTCATCATATACATCACCCAGTCCAACACCTAGGGGATTTTTCTTAATAATTTCAATAGCATATCGATAAGAAATGATACGACCTTCATCACTAATATTGGCTTCTTTTTTTATCGTTTTTGATTTGTTCTAAAGAGTAATTAAAGTAGCCTATTTTATTTTTAAAAGATGGAAAAATAAAATACATAATAAAGGGAAGTGTGATGATAATAAAAAATGCTGAAAAACGCCTGCCTTTTTTATATTTCATAGAAAAAAAATAATTGAATAGCACCAATTAAGGCAACTAAGTAAAATGCGACGATGCCTGTTTTTGCTGATAAAATATGAATATATAAAATGTCGATGCAAACAATGAAGAGTAATAAAATGCGAACAAAACTCTTTTTATATTTTAAAAATAAATCGACACAAAAGCAAATACTCATCACTACCGAAAGGCTAAATCGGATATGGTCATTTTTAAAAGGAGTTGGAATTAGTTTTGAATAACTATAAGCAATATCATAGCTTTCTTTTTGTTGGATATATTGATAAAGACTCCAAGAAATGCCTAGTAGATTTGCAAGAATAAACAGCAGGAGTAATAAATCATACCATTTCATTTCCCATCGATTGATTGATAAAAAAGAAAAAGGTAAAATCAAAAATGGTAAGATAATCCGAATGCGTTCATCAAAATAGGAGATATTTTCTGACCAAAAAAAAGATAATACATTGAGTAAAAAATATCCTGTAGTGAGCAGTAGATGGGGCTTTTTAAATAATTCTTTCAAGTGAGTGAGCAACCCGATGTTGAGCAATGCTGCCCCGATTAGCGTCATCATCCCAATGCTCATTAATGCTCTCGAAAAATACATTCCAAGAATAATAAGCACACAAGCTATAAATTGAATACTATCATGTGGAAGAGAGATTAATATATTTTTTAATTTATATTTCAATAGAAAAAATCGGAATTAAGTTTCATTTTTCAAAACGAAGTTATAGTAGAATTATTATAATTTTTTTTATTATGATTCGTGTCTGTGATAATAAACGCCTCTTTCACTTAAATAGTTTAACACATATTGAAAACATTTTTCAGATTTCCCAACTAGCTCTGGTGGATAGACTCCTTTTTTGTCAAACCATCCTTCTAAGAGCAGATGAACAGCAGCACAAGCTGTATAGCCTGTCGTTCTTGACATAGATGCCGTTTTTGATTCTCCGCAATACTTATCATGTAGGTTATAAACGATTGTTTTTTTGTTGCCCTGTTTGTCTTTCCCTTGAAGCGTAATGCGCATAATTGTCATTTCTTCTTCGTCCTCATTGAGCTTCCATTCATTGAATAAAATTTTGGATGTAAACTCAATTGGGCTTATTCGGATTCCTTGATAATTGATTTTTTGTGTATCAAAAAAGCCACTAGATTTTAAGACATTGATATATTTTGCATGACCGGGATAGCGAAGTGTTTTTTCTTTCATATTAGGTATATGCGACATCGTGTAAATGATCGAACGAAGTCCATCACTATTAAAAGATTCTAAAGTTCCTACTCCATCAAATTCCACATGTTCAATATCACTCAATGCGTCTTTGATAATGAGTTGCCCATTCTCTACATACCGAGCAGGGCGTGTGTATTCCTCTATCACATCTATTGGTGAAAAGGGGGCTTTGTAAGCAAATGGCCATTTTTTTACTTTTGGCAATCCTCCAACGAGACATTCAAAATGACTTAATTCATATTTTTCATTCTCATATCCTAAAATAAAATTATCCATTCCCGGAGCTACTCCACAATCCACGATAGTCGTCACTTCATTATCCATAGCTAACTGATGCAACTCCAAAGCATTTTCAGGAAAAAATGAAATATCAACTACATTCTTTTTTGCTTCAATGCATGATTTTAAAGTTTGAAATCCTAAAAATCCTGGCACAGCACACATGACCAAATCGAAATCCTGTATCGCCTTTTTCAATTCAGGGATATTGGTAACGTCTAATTGAAATGTTCTTATCCCTTTATTTTTTTCTTGAATTTTCTGCAATGAATTTTCTGAAAAATCAGCAACGCTGACTGTATGTTTTTTTGACAAATCCAATGCAATAGCACTTCCTACCATACCACATCCTAATACAATTATTTTACTCATTTGGGGTTTAATTTTTTAAAAAAATAGATTGTGTGAAATTATGAAGAATCATTAAATTTGATAAATATATAAAGAGAATAAAAATGAATAAGTACAAAATATTGATAATCAACTTTCTTTTTTTTATCAATTATATTGACATTCTTTTCGTGTAAAAAACAATCCTATACATGTCAGTGTAGAGGTGGAATTTCAGGGAGTGGGATTGAAATATCCATTTCAACTTATTCTATTAAAAAAGCTGAAAAGATGTGCTATTCCCACAATTCAACTCCTGATATGGCAGATGGATATGAAGGTTGTGCTTTGAAATAAATCGGGTTCTAATGATGTCAGATTTGCCTCCTTTGATTTATTAGAAATGCTCGTTTGGGAATATTTTTAAAAAAAAATATACAATCTTAATGTTTTATATTACTTTTATTCGTTTTTTAGCAAGAACTAAGATATGTCAATGAAAAAAAATATAGCAACTGTATTATTAACTAGTTTGGTAACTCTATCTATTTTTAGTGCATGTGTAAGAGAAAGAGATACTGATGTAGATATCGTAAAAGAAGAAGTATTGGGCGAAATGATTTATGACAATACGCTTTCAATAGTTGATGATGCAGGCACAAAATCAACAGGAGAGCTTTTGGCAAATTATAAAATGGCAGGATATTGTGCAGACATTATTCATGATACTTTTTCGAATCCCCGCAAAATTATTATCGATTTTGGGGTTTCCAATTGTTTATGTAATGATGGACGGATTCGAAGAGGAAAAATTATTGCCGAATATACAGGTGGGAAATACACTGATACCACTAGCTCTACGCTTATTCAATTTGATAATTATTTTTTAAACGATATGTATGTGACTGGAACGATGAAAATCGCTAACATGGGGCATAATGTAGTTGGGCAAAAATATTTTGAGATAGAAACAGAAGGGAAATTTATCAAACTTATTGGAGAAGATACTGTTTATTGGAATGCCAGTCGCACACGCACTTGGATTCAAGGCGAAAATACTCCAATGTGGGGTGATGATATTTATAAACTTGAAGGAAAAGGGAATGGTAAAAATGCAAATAAACAATATTACTCAATGAATATCACTGACCCTTTAATTCGCGATTTATCTTGCCGATATATTACAAAAGGAATCATTGAAATGCAACCACAAGGCAAAACCCTTAGAACACTCGATTACGGCGATGGTTCATGTGATAATGATGCAACTGTTGTCTTAGATAAAAAAGCGTTTCATATAGAATTACGCTAATTCGACTAATTCTTTTTTCACATCTTCAAATGTAATATTCATGTGCGTATCAGAATATTGACATTGACCATTTCGGATGATTAATATTTGGGGTGATTGATGCTCTACTTGATAATGCTCAGCAATTTGATTGGATATATCTCTATGCTTTAATAAATCTAAATAATAACAATCAACACCAAGCTCTGTAGTGCCACTTTCCATGCGGTTGAGAGCCACTTTGCTGATTGAGCATCGGGTGCTATGTTTAAAAATAATTACAGGAGCATTTTTTACTCTGGTTATCAATAGTATCTAATTGAGCCGATTCCTTTAAGTCAATCCACTTCATTTCATATTATTTTTAAAATCCTAAAAAACGCTCGATTGAAATATGTTCAGGGCACCCATATTTCTTTTTTTGTAGCACAAGAAGAAATAGATACAACTAAAACAGCAGCAAGTAATAACAATTTGAAAGTATTTCTTTTCATTTTAAAATATTGTTCTTTATAACTTTGCGAAGTTAACTAATTTTTATATTCAATGACAAATATTTTAATCTTTGGTGCTGGAAAGTCATCTTCATACTTATATCAATATTTACTAGAACATGCAGCCAAACACAATTGGAATATAATTGCAGCCGATGCGGATATTCATGCTGCACAAGAGCGAATCGGTAAAAGTGCTAATGGAAAGGCAATTCAAATTGATATTTTTGAAGATAAACATCGAAATGAGTTGATTCAACAAGCCGATTTTGTCATTTCTCTTTTGCCGCCATCTTTACATATTGTTGTAGCTAAAGATTGTTTGTCTTTTCAAAAAAATCTTGTGACGGCATCGTATGTGTCTGATGAAATTCAAAAAATGAATAAAGAAGTCGTTCAAAATAAATTGACCTTTATGAATGAAATAGGGCTAGACCCAGGATTGGATCACATGAGTGCTATGAAAATTATTCATGAGTTGGAAAATCAACAAGCAACTATCACTGCATTCAAGTCCTATTGTGGAGGCTTGATTTCGCCGGCAAGCGATAACAATCCATGGCATTATAAAGTTTCTTGGAATCCAAATAATATCGTCAATGCCGGGAAATCAGGTGCAGAGTATCTTCAAAATGGAGAAGAGCATCATTTAACTTATGAAGCATTATTTCAAGAAATAGAAATCATTGATGTGCCAAGCCTTGGAAAGTTGGCTGCGTATGCAAACAGAGATAGTTTGAAGTATAAAGATATTTATGGATTGCAACATGTCAATACCCTTTTGAGAGCTACTTTCCGGTATGAAGAATTTTGTGTTGCATGGAATGTCATTGTGAATTTGGGATTGGTGGACAACACAGATGAAATGAAAACGCAACATACGACATACTCACAGTGGTTTGCATCCAAAACAGGATTGAAAAATGAAAAAGAAATAAAAGAAAAAGTGGCCATAATAGCAGGCTCAAAATTTGAAACGGCAATGACATTGCTCAATTGGTTAGGAATTGATAGCGAAGAAGTGATTCCTAAAAATGGGACTTTCACATCTGCCCAAATATTACAAATGTTGATTGAAGATAAATGGAAAATGAGTAAAGAAGATAAAGATATGATTGTGATGCACCATGAGTTTGAATACATTTACGAAACCCAACATAAGAAGAAAACAAGCACTTTAATTGTAGAAGGCGAAAACAATATTTATACAGCAATGGCTAAAACCGTAGGTTTGCCAATGGCTATTTACACAAAATTATTTTTGACAGGAAAGATAAAGGACCTTTATGGAGTGCAAATTCCAATGAGTGATATGGTTTACAAACCCATATTGGAAGAGTTGGAAAGCTACCAAGTTAAATTTGTAGAATCGCAAATAATCTAATCATTTGCTTTTGAAATTCTATATTAAAAATTATATTTGTACGATTAATTTAATAAAAATGAAAAAAATATTACTCCTTTTATTGCCAATTCTTTTTATTATTGCTTGCGACAAAAAAGGAGAACCCTTTTCTCAAATTTGTGTTGATAATGTCACCTTTCATGTTGGAGACACAATTAAGCTTAATAACTGCTCCAAAAGATATGACACCCAAAGATGGCTGATGCCCGACAGCACAACAAGCACCAACGATTTCGTATTTTTTGTTCCTTCGCATCCGGGTGATTTTACGTTTAAATTATACGTTACAAATTCAAAGTTCATCAACGATTTTGAATCTTCTAAAACCGTAAACGTTCAACCATAATTGATTTAAATTTTCAATTGCCATCTATTATATCAGTTTAAATAAAATAGCATTATTTGGATATCACGGTTTATATCCTGAAGAAAAAATTTTAGGGAATCGATTTGAAATAAATTGTAAGTTAGGATTTGAACAACGTAATGTGCAAACGATTCATGATACTATTGACTATTCCAATCTATTAAATACCATCAAGCGTGTTTTTTCTAACAGAGAAGACCTCTTAGAAACCATTGCTCAAAACGTAGAACAAGAATGTTTAATCCTTTTTAAGGGACTCAAATATTTTTATTTTTCTATCCAAAAATTCAATCCAGCACTCAATGCAAAAGTGCAAAGCAGTGAAGTAATTTTAGAAAAAACATACTAGCCTTTACAACTGACCATGATGACTAAAACCGAATGCCAGTCTGCACTTGGAATTGAGCTAAAAAAGTAATTTTGCTATTGTTAGGAGGGAGTCCAGCTTGTTTTGCATAAGAAATTTTATCATAATAATTCACGCCAATACCGGCATCCATCGCTATATAAAAGTTTTTTGAAATTGTGAAATTTAAACTGTTGTTTAGCAAAAAACCAAAGTGAGTCCGATTGTTATAATAGGTTGTATGAATATAATTATTTTGTATTGGATCCCAAACAAAATCGTCCTTGCTTTCTTTACCCGAGCCGAACATCACCATAGGAGCCACTGCATATTTTGCAACACCTGTATTTTTAGCAGGATACAATTTTAATTCAACACCTCCATTGTAATAAGGATTATTTAAATCCGCCATCAAAGGCACCCGAATCCCAATATAATCATTCATCAAATATTCGTAAGACACACCTATTCCCATGTGATTATTGGCGACTGCATAAAATGGAACAAAACTGACAATATTTTTCCCATAATCTATCTTTTCTTTTTTCGAACTTTGTGCATGTAATCCAATTGATAAGGAAATTAATATGGAAAGGCTTAGCAACTTTTTCATAAAATAATGTGTTTTAATTGTTTTGTAAAGATAACGACAATTAGTATAAGACTTAATGATAATGGTATGTTAAAAATTCAAACTAATTATTTTCTTTTCGTTCATTCCTGATAAAAACAATAGAAAAATTTATCTTTGACAAAACGCATAAATATTGTAATGAAGAAAATTCTTTTGTTTGTTTTTAGTACTCTTAATTTGATTTCAGTCTTTGCACAACCTGCTATTAATAATATCCCTGCCCCTAAACAAACCTCTACATCATGGGTTGATAGCATATTCAACTCAATGACTATTGACCAAAAAATAGGTCAGCTTTATATGATAGCAGCTTATTCTGGAGGTGAAAAAATGAATCAAACCTATATTGAACAACTCATTAGAGAAAATCAAATCGGCGGACTTATTTTTATGCAAGGAAATTCCAAATCACAAGCCGAACTTACTAACAAATTTCAAAAACTAAGCCGCACGCCTCTACTGATATCAATGGATGCTGAGTGGGGACTAGGAATGAGATTAACCGGAATTAAAGATTTTCCAAGGCAAATCATGTTAGGGGCTATGCAAGATAGCACAATCGTTTATAAAATGGCTGCGGCTATTGCTAGCCAATGCAGGCGACTTGGAGTGCATGTCGATTTTGCACCTGTTATCGATATTAATAATAACCCACTCAATCCAGTCATTAACTTTAGGTCGTTTGGAGAAAATAAAAATAAAGTCGCTAACTATGGAATGCAATACATGAAAGGCTTGCAAGACAACGGAATTATTGCTTGTGCAAAACATTTTCCCGGTCATGGTGACACAGAAGTGGATTCGCACAAAGATTTACCCGAAATCAAAAAAACATTAAAACAATTAGAACAATTAGAACTTTTTCCTTTTAATCAGCTTATTCAAAACGGGCTGCAATCAGTTATGGTAGCCCATTTAAACATACCCGCCATCGACAACCGGAAAAACACACCCACAACACTTTCTTACAATGCCGTGACCGATTTGCTGAAAAAGAAAATGAATTTTAATGGGTTGATTTTTACTGATGCCCTCAATATGGAAGGAGTTGCGAAATATTATTCTCCCGGCGAAATCGACTTGAAAGCCTTTGAAGCAGGAAATGACATCCTTCTTTTTTCTCAAGATATCAACGCCGGTATTAAAAAAATTAAAGAAGCTATTCGACAAAATCCTCAATTAGAAATAAGATTAAATGAAAGTGTACAAAAGATTTTAAAAGCTAAATTGAATGCTGGTCTCAATCAGTACGAACCGATCGACACTCAAAATATCGAAGACGATATCAATCAATACATTTCACCATTGAGGACACAAATAGCAGAAGCATCCACTACTTTGCTAAGCGACCCCTACCAGATTATTGACATGTTTAAAAATGTCGCACAAGCTAATTTGACCTATGTTGCAGTCGGCACCACAAAAGAAAACAAATTCATTCAGGCATTAAAAAATCTGGGTGTAAAAAAAATATTATATGCTCCAACCAATGCAAAAGAGAAAATTAGTTTTTTGAATAAAATAGATAAACAAACGAAGTTGATTATCGGAGTTCATAACATGAGCGGATATCCTACCAATAATTTTGGCTTAGATTCCCTCGAAATTTCGATGGTCAATTCTTTGTCTAAACAATTCAACTCAATCACTATTTTATTTGGAAACCCTTATGCTTTAAAAAAACTTTTGTGAAGCCAAAGGCATGATAGTCGCTTACGATGAAGCAATAGAAACGCAAGAAGTAGTTGCAAAAAATTTTATCAGGTGAATTAAAAGCAAAAGGAAAATTACCCGTTAGCATTTGTCAAAATTATAAAGCAGGCGATGGAATCTTATCAATGCGAAATGTGTTGGGACAAATTATAGACACAAGTGCTTATAAAAAAAGAAAGCCGAAATGTCAACACCTTTAAAGAATTAAATAACACTCGATATTTCAACGATAATAAAGCATTAGAATGTTGTGTAAGCCCTCAATCAGTAGGTGCTGATATTAAGGAACTTGATAAATTAGATGGTTTTATTGAACGATGCATAAGCGTTGGTGCATTTCCGGGATGCAGAATATTAGCAGCCAAAGGAGGAAAAGTATTTTATGATAAGCCTTTTGGTTATCTCACTCAAGAAAAAAAAAAGTTAGTAGATATTAATACCGTTTATGACGTCGCATCAGTCACCAAAGTAATGGCGACTACTCTTGCCATTATGAAGCTCTATGATGAGGGGAAATTATCAATAGAAGATAACTTGGGGAAATATTTGAAAATTACAAGAGGAACAGATAAAGAATTTTTAAAAATAAATGACATTCTTACACATCAAGCAGGTCTTAAAAGTTGGATTCCTTTTTATAAAGAAACATTGGATGCAAATGGAATACCCAAATCAGAAATTTATCAAAAAAGTAAATCAAATTCATTTAATATAAAAGTAGATGAAAAACTATATATGAATAGCCAATGGATTGACACCATGTGGAAACGAATTATTAGTAGCCCACTTGACAGTCGAAAAAAATATGTATATAGTGATTTGGATTTTATTTTTTACAAAAGTAGTAGAAAATATTACAAAAAAACATTAGATCTCTATGTTGATGAAACATTCTATAAGCCGATGAAACTAAGCAATACTGCCTATAATGCCTATCAAACATTGCCCAAAAGAGAAATAGCACCAAGCGAAAAAGATAATTATTTTAGGTATAATGTGGTGCAAGGATATGTTCATGATATGGGAGCTGCTATGTTTGGTGGAGTGAGTGGGCATGCTGGTATTTTTTCAACAGCAACCGATATCGCAACCGTATTTCAAATGTTGCTCAACGGAGGAGTGTATGATGGTAAGCGTTATTTTAAAAAATCAACAGTTGATTTATTTACAGCAAAATATTCATCTATCAGTAGGAGAGCTTTAGGATTTGATAAACCTGATTTTAGAAAAGGATTTCCTTCGCCATGTAGTGATAATGTGTCGTCTAAAACGTTTGGGCATCAAGGGTTCACCGGAACTTGTGTATGGGCAGATCCTGAAAATGATATTGTATTTGTATTTTTATCAAATAGAACATATCCTTCTGCTGAAAATAAGTTAATAAATTCATCTCTTAATGTAAGAGAAACGGCACAGGCGTATATCTATAAATCATTAGGAATCGCCAATCAACCCAAAAAATAAATATACATTTCTTCTCTTTGAGATAGTGCTTATATGTATTATATGAATAATCCTAATTTAGATAGACGAGTAACCTATGGTAGATTAAAGGATAGTGGATATCAATGCATACAATAAATTGGGTAAGGTTATCAGTAAAACGAAAAAAGCGGATGCAAGGTATAGTGTTGTGTCAGGTGATGATGCACAGACATGTCGGCATAGCATTGATGTGGATTAGCGATTGTTGAAGTTGGGAGAATATAATGTGCACTACACTTCCCTTTTATTAACAATGACCATTAAACGATTCCCTTCATTAAGAGATAACTCTTAATTTTAAAATAATTTTATATTTGCGTTTCTTAATTTTACCAATTCAATAAATGCATACTAAATGAATATTCCATATATAAGCAAAAAAAATACTGAAAATGATAAACCTAAGCCCAAAAAAGGGATACTAAGGGAGTGGCTTGATGCAGCAGTATTTGCAATTGTAGCAGCCACAATCATTCGAACATTTTTTATAGAAGCTTATACAATTCCTACCCCTTCAATGGAGAAATCGCTTTTAGTAAATGATTATTTATTTGTTAGTAAAATGCACTATGGAGCAAGACTTCCTATGACTCCTCTTGCAGTTCCTTTTGTGCATAATGTAATGCCTATATTTGGGGGGAAATCTTATACCACAGCAGTTCAATGGAAATATCATCGTTTATGGGGATTTAGCAAAGTGGAGAGATATGATGATGTCGTATTTAATTTCCCAGAGGGAGACACAGTGTTTGTAGAAACCAGTAATCCTACTTATTACGACTTGGTTCGGTATGGTCGTTGGGACAAAACTGTGCATCCATACATTACTCACCCTGTCGATAAAACAGATAATTATATCAAACGTTGTGTTGGAATTGCAGGTGATATTATCGAAATAAAAGAGGGAGTGCTTTATGTCAATCATCAACCTGCAAAATCATTTCGTTTTGTGCAACAAGAATATTTTGTAAAAGTCAATAATGGATATTTAAATACAGATGATTTGAACTCGATAGGGATTCTCAATGATGATATTCGCCAAATAGCTCCTAATGTTTATATCGTCAATACGATAAAAGAAAATATAGAAATAATCAAGAAATATCAGAATGTTACAGAGGTCGAACAAGTGATATTGAAGAAAGAAGAATTTGGGAAAACGGTAGGCGAAATTTGCTTTCCGCATGATACCACTCATTTTAATTGGACAAAGGATAATTTCGGACCACTTACGATTCCTAAAAAGGGAGAAACCGTTCAACTAAATTTAGATAATATCGCATTATATCAACGCCTCATAGAAACTTACGAAAAACATAAATTAGAAATAAAAGATCAAACAATATTCATAGACGGTCAAGCGGCCACTTCCTATACTTTTGGAATGGATTATTTTTGGATGATGGGAGATAATAGACATAACTCGCTCGACTCAAGATTTTGGGGATTTGTGCCAGAAGATCATGTGGTAGGTAAAGCTTGGTTTATATGGATGAGCTATGATAATAATGGAATTCGTTGGAAACGTTTACTTCATTCTGTAAAATCATTAGAAAATTAATTCCCTTCTTGTTCATCAGGATTATCAGGAATATGAATTGTTTTGAAAATTTCTTCCATTTTGAAAACATAATCCAAAGTATCATCTAAATAATAATGCAAAACAGGAATTTTCCGCACTTGATTTTTAATGCGTGCAGCGAGTTCTTTTCGCAATTCCCAATCTCGATTTTTAATCGTATTCAACATTTTTTCAGAATCTGGAATTTGAAAAAAGCTCAAATAAATTCTTGCCTCTAAAAGATCGGGTGTCACCTTCACTTTAGAAATAGAGATCATCCCATTATGAATCACATTAAGCCCGGCCCTTCTAAAAATATCACTCATCTCTCCTTGTATAACTTGTGCTACTTGTCTTTGTCTTTTACTTTCTTCCATGCTTATCAAATTTAGAATGTAAATTTACAGATTATTATCTAAATGAAATCAATACAAAGTATTTTACCTTATTTAAAAGGAAAGTGGCATTGGGTTTTGGCTTATGCTATTTCAAATATGTTATCGGTGCTATTTTCTACGATGTCCTTAGTCATGATTATTCCTTTTTTAAACATGCTATTCGACAAAGATATGGAACTGACTACCAATCCGGGTTTTCATTTGAGCAAAGAGGGCATTAGCCTTTATTTTAGATACCAAATGACCAGCTATATTGCAGCTCATGGAAATGAAAAAGTATATGGATTGATTTTTATTTGTATTATTTTAGTGACTTCTACCTTTTTGAAAAATGGATTTCTATTTTTCTCAAATTATATTTTACACCCTCTTCGAAATGGAATCGTTTTCAAAATTCGAAAAGAACTTTTTGAAAAAATAACTCAATTACCAATTGGCTTTTTTTCAAATGAAAAAAAAGGAGATATCATTTCTCGCATGACCAATGATATCAATGCGGTGGAGCAATCCATTATCAGCACCATGAAGCTATTATTCAGTACTCCATTCACCGTTACTTTTTATTTCATTCTTCTATTTATTCTCAGTGCCAAATTATTTATCTTTTTACTCGTACTATTACCGATAGCAGGTTTGTTGATTGGGCGAGTGAGCAAAAGTCTAAAACGAAATACTCAACTGACTCAAGAAAGGCTAAGCGGAATACTCACAATCATTGATGAAACCTTGAGTGGGCTACGAATAGTGAAAGCCTTTTCTGCAGAAAAAGATAGAAATAATTCTTTCAATCAAGAAAATGAACAACTATATCAAGTGAATAATCAAATAGCATCAAGGCGAGAATTAGCATCCCCACTTTCTGAATTTCTAGGAGTGGCTATCTTGGCTATTATCATTTGGTTTGGCGGAAAAATGGCTATCCAATCTCCACCCGAAATCGAAGCCGGCACTTTTATTTCCTTCATTTCATTTTTCTATTTTTTAATCAATCCTTTGAAAGAGCTTTCGCAAATATTTTATAATTTAACTCAAGGAAAAGCAGGGCTCGATCGAATACAAAGCATCCTATCGGTTGAAAACACCATGCAGGATTCAGATAATGCAAAACCAATTACATCATTTCAACATTCAATCGAATTGAAAAATGTTTGTTTCTCATATCAAGATAAAGTCGTGCTAAATAAGATTCATTTGAAAATTGAAAAAGGAAAAACCATTGCAATCGTAGGAGCTTCTGGAGCTGGAAAAAGTACGTTGGTTGATTTAATTCCAAGATTTTATGATGTGCAAAGTGGTGAGGTATTGATTGATGGCGTTAATATTAAAGAATATAAAATTGCAGATGTGCGAAAGCTGATGGGGATTGTATCACAAGAGCCTATTCTTTTTAATGATAGCATCGAACATAATATTGCATTAGGGGAAGAAAAAATCGATAATAAAAAAAGTGCAGGAATCTATAAAAAATTGCCAATGCAACTGATTTTGTCAATCAAAAAGAAAATAAAGAAAAGGAACATGTTGGAGATAGGGGCAACAAGCTCAGTGGTGGAGAAAAAACAACGAATCACCATTGCTAGAGCAATCTATAAAAATCCACCCATATTAATTTTAGACGAAGCCACCTCATCGCTTGATACAGTTAGCGAAAGAGAGGTGCAAGATGCCATTAATAATTTGATGAAAAATAGAACGTCTATTGTGATAGCCCATCGACTTTCCACTATTCAAAATGCAGATGAAATTATCGTTTTGAAAAATGGCGAAATCAAAGAAAGAGGCACACATCAATCATTAATTGAAAAAGGAGGGGTTTATAAAAAATTAGTTGATATTCAATTTAACTCAAATAACACAATTGATGCTTAGCAGGGAAAATGCTATTCTTAAATTGTTTTTATGAGCTAAAACCCAGTATATATACAGCTTTTATCATTATTTTTTATCATTCAATTTCTCATTTTTTTCAACAAAAATTTCTTTTGGCACAATATTTGAAAAGGAAAAATATAAAGAGTTATTTCAATGCATCTATCGAAAGTATTTATATTGGGAATTTCAAATAATGAAAAAAGAAATAGTTTTTTAACCTATCGTTTTCTTCAAAATATTGGACATCAAATTGTGGGTATTCCTCTTCATAATGAACAAGTCCAGCATGTAGAGCTACCAATAATTTCCAAAGACACTCCTCATACCAATCATGTAGAGACAGTTAGCATATTTGTTACACCGGTAAAACAAAAAAAATACTATCAAGCCATTTTAGATTTAAAGCCGAAACAAATTATTTTTAATCCTGGTTATGAAAACCAAGAATTGGCAGCATTAGCAAGTCAGCAAAACATTAAAACCTATTTTGGCTGCACCATTGCACTATATTCAATGGGAGTTATTTAGTGATTAATTTTATCAATGTCTTTTTTGTATTCTTTCATTTATAAATAAACAATTTTTTATTGTAAAATAATATTATAATCATTACGCAATTTGTTTGCGTAGTTAGAAAAAATACTTGTAAAATACTTCTTAGACTGCTTTTATGGTTTTTTCGATTATCACATTTAAAGTTCCTTATGTAAATTTTACGTACAGTTGATGTACTAATTTTGCACCAACTTAAAGTTTATTATACATGAGAAATCACTATTGTCCTATAAAGACAAAAAAAGCGAGCCATAATTAGTAATTATGGCTCAAAATTTATAGTTTGTTTTTGCACAACTTACTATATGAATAAAAGTACAAATAATTTTGGTAATTCCGTTCTCGGACAGCTGATTTCTTTAACTCCTAATGCTATTATTGATAATGCTGTTAAAAATCATAATAGTAATAAATACATCAAACGCTTCACAACATTAGAACATTTAGTTACAATGTTGTTTTGTATTGGTTCTCATTGCACTTCTTTGCGTGAGGTATGTATCAATTTATTAGGATTAGAGGGTAAATTGAAGCATATTAAGCTCAAACAACCACCCAAAAAGAGTACGCTTGCAGATGCTAACAAACGAAGAAGGCAAATGTATTTGAACTTTCTCGTCTTAAAAAAAGTTTACAGGTTAGAGATTAAACCCTGTTATGAGTTTACAGTTGTTTTTTAGTCCTGAAATGACTTTACTTTTCTTGTCCATTTTTACAAGTTTTTGTGTAACCCTATTTAGGACAAGACAGATACAAATTGCTGCTATTTTCTATATTTTGTGTTTCTGACATTTCTTACCAACGTGTCATTTCAAGCCTTAAATTTAGGGATGTTGTTGGATGTATTCGAATAACAGGCAATAAAATAATCACCGCCCCTGTAAGGAGCGGTGATTATTGAAAAGAAAGTCAATTTCTTATTTGTTCACTATCAATTTTCTTGTAGTAATTGCTCCGTTATTCGTTACTTGAATGATGTAAACTCCGTTTACAAAATCTGTTGTGCCGATTGTGGTTTTCTCGTTGTTGATTACTGAACTGTAAACGGTTTTGCCTGTAATATCTGTTATTTTTATGGTTGAACCGTTTGGTATATTGGTGACAGTTACGAAGTCGGCAGCAGGATTGGGATATATGCCAGCCTGCATTTGCAGATTATTAT
>LNFQ01000015.1 GCA_001567165.1 Bacteroidetes bacterium OLB11 | reverse complement strand
AAAAAAAATATACACAGCCACTAGCACCAATGCTCACTACTTAACAGATGAAATTGCAAAAAGAACCATCGAAAGTGGGCTCGACCGATTAATCATTTCAATAGACGGTACAACACAAGAGGTGTATCAGCAATATCGCGTAGGAGGAAAATTAGAAAAAGTAATTGAGGGTGCAAAAAACATCGTCAAATGGAAAAGACAATTAAAATCAAAGACGCCTTATGTTTTTTTTCAATTTTTAGTTGTCAAACACAACGAACATCAAATCGAAGACATCAAAAAATTAGCTGCTGAAATAGGAGTTGATGGAGTGCGTTTTAAGACAGCTCAAATTTATGATTATGAAAATGGGAATAAGCTAATTCCTAGCATTGACAAATATTCTAGATACCGAAAAAATAAAGATGGCAAATACGAAATAAAAAATTCATTAGATAATCATTGCTGGAAACTATGGCATGCCTGTGTAATTAGTTGGGATGGAATGGTTGTCCCATGCTGCTTTGACAAAGATGCTCAACATAAATTGGGTGACTTAAAAAAAGCAAGTTTTAAAGAAATTTGGCATAGTGATAGCTACAAATATTTTAGAAAACAACTCATCAGTGGAAGAAAAAATATTGATATTTGTGCTAATTGTAGCGAAGGCACAAAGGTTTGGGGCGATTAAAATATGCTTATATTTAAAAATATTATTGTATTTTCGTTTACTCAAATCCAAAATAAAAATGAATAAATTTCTAATCATTGCCTTTTTTCTTTTTTCTACAGTAGCCTGTAAAAAAATCAGAAGTAAAAATCTGTCAATACAAATAACAGCAAAGACTCTCTTACCTATCAACCAAATGTTTCTGGCTCAAAATGGAGTTATGAAATGACATTAGGTGGTCTGCTTAAATCAAACTATAATGTGACTTGCCTTGATTATGATAGCGTCATCAATGGACGCACCTATCGTGTATTTAATGATGAAAAACAAGGATTGCAATTTATACGACAAGAAGGAAATCAATATTTCTCAGTGATAACAGCTGCTGCAAATAAAACAGAACTCATGATTATTGATGCTTCCAAAGCTGTTGGCGAAAGTTGGGTTGGCGGTGTGAATGGCAATGACACTTATACTTATACCATGTCTGCTAAATATCCAACCTACGAATTAGATGGGTTTACATTTAAAAATGTTTTGAAAATTTATCAAGAAAGAAAAAATGGAAACAATATCACTCTCTCTGGCGACACTTATTATGCTGAAGGGGTTGGCAATATCCTTATTGATGGTAAAGTGAGTGGTATAAGCACCTATGTGAAATTAACATCAGTTGATTTAAAATAATTAAATTCTATTTTTTATTAAGGTTAAAATATAAACTTCAATCTGAGGTATCCAATCGTCCACCGCACTGGTTGAGATAGTCTAAAGATTTTTTTTATATTTGCAGATACTCATTACATTCAACGCAGCAAACATTTTTAAAAAATCTTTTTATGCAAATAAAAAAAATGAATTACCTAAACATTGCATTCATGTTGAGCATCATCATGCTACTATTTTCATGCACAAGCAATGAACCTAAAGACAATCAAACAGCAGGGTCAATCAAAATAAGTATCGACGAAACCTATAAACCAGTGATGGAAGAGCAATTGAAAATTTTCACTTCCCGATTTCCAAATGCTCATATCCTTGCTGAATATAAGCCAGAAAATGATTGCTTAAAAGATTTTTTTGAAGATACAACTCGCGTAATTTTTATTACAAGAGAGCTAACACAAGAGGAAAAAGACTACGCACTCAGTAAGCAAATTGTAGCAAAAAGCATGTCAATGGCAAGAGATGCAATTGTCTTTATTATGTCTAAAGCTCATCCTGAGCCAAAGTTTACAATGGCTGAATTAAGAGATATCTTGACTGGCGTCAACAAAAATTTTCAAATCGTATTTGATAATAAAAACTCAAGCACAGTTCGCTATGTCAACGACTCAATATTAAACGGACAAAAACTTTCAGACAATATTTTTGCAACCAATAATAGCGAAGAGGTCATTCATTATATAGAAAAAAATGATAAAGCAATTGGTGTAATAGGTGTCAGCTGGATAGCAGACCATAAAGATTCTACTGTTGAACAATTTTTAAAACAAGTTAATATTGCAGCTATTAAACCCGATGCCGATTCGATCAATTTTTATGTAAAACCATATCAAGCGTACATTGGATTAAAAGAATATCCTTGCACAAGAGAATTTTATTTTATCTCAAAAGAAACTTGGCCAGGCTTAGGCACAGGGCTTGTTAATTACCTTTGCAGAGATGGACAAATCGTTTTTAAACAAGCAAAAATGTTTCCATTAAGAGTCAATGTACTTTTGAAAAATGCTACAGTTAATGAATAAAAGAAGTTAATTTTAAAATAAATAACATTCATTTTTGCTACAGAAACAAAAAGTTAAAATAAGTTTAACCTCTCAATCATTTTTAAACTAAAAGTAAAAATAAATATCAAAATATAAAAATCAAAAAGAATGAAGAAGATTATCATTGCACTCGTTTCAGTATTGAGCATCACAACTGCCCAAGCTCAAACCTTAGAAGAAGGAATTCAAATGTACAAATACGAACGATTTCAAAGTGCTAAAAGAATACTTACCCCTTTAGCAACTTCTAATCCTGTTGCTAATTATTATTTAGGACTATCTGAGTTAGGAGACGATAATAATGCAACAGCAAAATCCATTTTTCAAAAATTTCCTGATGATCCTGCAAACCAAGCGGGGCTTGCAAGAATCTTGATTATCGAGAAAAAAACACCAGAAGCTGTCAGCATGCTTCAAAGTGTTGCATCTAAAGCTAAAAAGAAAAACTTTATGCCTTATGTATATGCAGCAGATGCCATCACTTACACTGATGGAGGAGACCCAAATATGGCGATTGAATGGTATAAAAAAGCAATGGAATTTGATAAAGGAGGTGATCTCTTTCTTTCGCTCGGTGATGCCTATCGAAAAATTCAAGGTGGCGGAGGTCAAGCAATGACTAATTATGAATTTGCTGAAAGAATGCCCGGGTTTGAATCAATGGCTAATTATAAAATGGGAAACTTATGGTATGCTGCTAAAAACTATGATAGTGCTTTGGTGAAATATGCAAACGCATCAAAATTTGACCCTAAAAATCCATTGCCATTTAACGACCTTGCAAACGCTTATAACAAAATCAATAAATACAACAAAGCAAAAGAAAATATCGAACAATACTTACCGCTTTCTGACAATACAACCGACGATCAAATCAGATATGCAAATGTTCTTTATCTTTCTAAAAACTATAATGAAGCAATTAGTAAAATGAAAGAGCTCATCAATAAAGGTGTTGAGAAGCCTTATATGTATCGTGTGATTGCGTATAGCCAATATGAAACGAAAGACTATACCAACGCTCAAACAAATATTGAAAAAACTTTTTCAAAAACAATCTCCCGAAAAAATCATTCCATTAGATTATAGTTATTATGGAAAAAATTTTACTCAAAGATTCTACAAAAAAAAAGAACTAGCATCTGAAAAAATTCCAAAAAGCAATCGATGTAGATACTTCCTCAGACAAAGCTCCTGAAATGAGAAAAAATTGCCGAAGCATTTTACGAAGCAGAAGATTATGCTTTATCTGCTAAATGGTATAAAAAAATTAGCCGAATCAAATTATGCATCAAAAGAAGATAGAGATTTTTGGTGGGCAGGATATATGTCATACTACTCAAACGACTACAGCACAGCAATGGATATGTTTACAAAGTATAACCAAATCAATCAGACAGAACCTTTAGGAGTGTTATGGATGGCAAGAACAATCGAAAGAGATAAAGATAGAGATTACAAAAACGGTGCTGCTAAAGAATCCTACACCAAATGGCTAGGAATGGTGAAAGAAGAAGATGCCGCTAAGAAAAAAGATTTTACCAAAGCATATACTTACTTAGCAATGGTGGCTTATAATAATAACAATAAAGAAGAGGTCAAAAAATATGCTGATAAATTATTCCAATTTAATCCAGAAGATGATACAGCGAAACAATTAATCAAAGCACTTCCTTCTATGAAGTAATTGATTGTTTCTATTTCCTTTTTAATAAAAAAGTTTGATGTAATAAAAGCACTTGTTCAATAAGCAAGTGCTTTTCATCATTATAGATGATGTGATTTGCAAAACGTTTCTTCACATCATCTGCAAGTTGGGCTTTTATTCTCAACAATACTTCCTCTTCACTTAATTGATCTCTTTGTGTCACTCTTTTTATTTTTAAAGCCACTGGGGCATCAATAAAAATAATTTCATCTAAATTCAAGTATGATTTTGATTCGATCAAAAGAGCTGCTTCTTTTATGACATAAGGGAACTCTTGATGAGCCTGCATCCAACGGTTTGACTCCTCAATCACAATTGGGTGTACGATCGAATTAAGTGCTATTAATTTCTCGTCATTTTGAAATATTTTCTTTTTTAAAATTTCTTTATCAAACACATCATTTCGATACAATTCACTTCCAAACATTGCAATCAATTTCTCCTTTAAAAATGCGTTTTGGTTATAAAGATTTTTTGCTGCGGTATCGGCATAAAACACAGGCACATTCAGCAACTCAAAAAGTTTACATACGATACTTTTACCGCTTCCAATACCACCTGTTATCCCTATTTTTAGCAAAATAAATCCGATTTTCTGTTGTGAAATTACAAAAGATTTTTTCATTTTTTTTATTCAAATAATTTAATGAAAATTTAGATAGAATGAGATGCTTTAAGAATAAAATAGATTCAAACGAAAGAGAAATTGATGAGTTATTTTTTTGAATAAAAATGATTCATTTGAAGACCCTTTTTTTTATAACAAAAAAATCCAAAAACAAAAATTAGTTTAAAATTGATTTCCTCAATGTAACTTGCAATATGGAATTATTAAACCCTCTATTTAAAGAGCCTAACAGAACAAACTCTTTCTTTTTAATTGCAGGTCCTTGCGTGATAGAAAACTACAAAATTGTAGAAGAAACAGCCACTCATTTGATTCAGCTATGCGATGAATTGGAAATCCCTTTTCTATTCAAATCTTCTTACACCAAGGCAAACAGAAGCAGTATTCATTCGTTCACCGGCATTGGTAACAAACAAGCACTTGAAATATTAGCTGAAATCAAACAAAAATATAATGTGCCAATTGTTACAGATATTCACACAGAAGAAGAAGCAGCGATAGCTTCCGAGTATGTGGATGTGCTACAAATACCGGCATTTCTATGTCGCCAGACTTCACTCCTTGTGGCTGCTGCCAAAACAGGGAAATATGTAAACATCAAAAAAGGACAATTTTTATCTCCCGAAGCAATGCAATTTGCCGTGTCAAAAATCACAAGCTCAGGAAATGAAAAAGTCATGGTGACAGAAAGGGGCACAAGCTTTGGATATACCGATTTAATTGTCGATTATCGAGGCATTCCGGTTATGAAAAAATTTGGTAAACCCGTCATCATGGATTGCACACATGCACTCCAACAACCCAACCAGCCGAGTGGAGTCACTGGTGGCAAACCCGAACTTATTGAAACGATAGCCAAATGTGCCATTGCAGCAGGTGTAGATGGACTTTTTATTGAAACACATCCAAAACCCAGCGAGGCTCTCAGCGATGGTGCTAACATGCTACCACTTCCAGAAATGAAATCATTACTTCAAAAGTTAATTAAAATCAGACAAGCAATTATAGAATAAAAATGGCATTGAAAAGACAAGAAATGAACGCCCTTAAGAATTTTATTCCTGAAGGCTCTTATGATACGCTAGTCGAATTTATTTATCGTTATAAAATATTTTTAAAAAATCACTAAAAGTAGAAAAACATTATTAGGAAGCTATAAACCTGCATATAATGGGCATCCACACACAATTACCGTAAATGGAAATTTGAATAAATATCATTTTTTGATTACACTCATTCATGAAATGGCTCATTTGATCACCTACGAAAAACACAATCGAAAAGTGGCACCACATGGCAAAGAATGGAAACAATATTTTGCAGAATTATTAACCGATTTTATAGACAAAGAACTATTTCCAGAAGACATAGTGCAAGCACTCACTCAATCAATCAATAAGCTTACAGCAACGACTTGCACTGATCACCATCTTTTTAAAGTGCTCTTAAAATATGATTTTAACAATCCCAAAATTTTGATATCAACTCTTGACATTAATCAACATTTTTCTTTAGATAATGGAGATACATATAAAATTTTAGAAAAGAAAAGAACACGCTACGTTTGCGTAAATATTTCAAGTAATAAAAAATTTTTATTCCCTGGTGTTTTTGAAGTTTATAAAGAATAGTATGAAATTTTAACAATTTTTATATATTTGTAAATGTAAATAAGTTTTTAGAGTGTAAACTTGAAAAATACAATAAATTTTAATACACAAATGATAAAGAAAATCATACTCACTTTTTCGTTTTTTATACTCGCATTTTCGAGTGTAAATGCACAGTTTGAATTCTCAAATAAAAGCTATAATGTGCCTGTAACTGGTTGGACGTGGGGATTTGCTGGAGGAGGATTCACTTCGATGTTGAACAATAAAGACGATCAACGAGCCGATAAAAGACTCGACCCACAAATGATGAATTTTAGTTGGGCTGCCGGTATAGAAGGCATCTATTGGTTTCAACCAACATTTGGACTAGGTGGGCAAGCACTTTTTTGGAATGGAGGAGCTGCCTATAAAGGATATGATTCACTCACCGATTTGACTCTATCAGCACAAACTGCTTTAACCTATGCAAAAATTCCTATCATGTTTTATTTTAAATCTTATAATCGATATTATCCAAATCGAAGATTTAGAATGAACCTACAATTTGGACCTTATGTAGGATTAATGACAGGCTTTTCTGATAAAGGAACTTACAAAGATGCGAACGGTGACAAAGTACATTCATTTAGTGTTAGCAATACTTCGATAACTAATGGAACAGATAAAGGAAAAGTAAGTGGTAGCATTATGAATCCATTGGATGCTGGATTTGTGTTTGGGCTTGGTGGAGAGGTTCGTTTGTGGAGAAGAACAATTGTTGCACTAATGATACGTTCTGATGTTGGAATTTCAAATGTTGAAAATAGAAATGGATTAAAAGTGACCTTTGAAAGTGACCCATCAAACGAACAAGATTTTAATTATTGGAGTGGATATTATGCGAAATACACATTATGCACACCAGAGGATATCGCCGCAGGATATGGACAAAACCGTAGAGCTACTAAAAACTTATCAGTGGGCGCCTTTTTATCAATCAGAAAATATTTTTAAAAATACCTATATCATAAAGCAATCGATTTAGAATACTCTCAAATGAAAAGAATCATCACACTCCTGTTTGTCACATTTATATATCAAACTGTCTTTGCTCAAAATGAAGGCCGAATCGGTATTTTTACTAGCATTAGCAATACTTCTTTGCTAAACAAAGACGATAAAAAACAAGGCGATTATTTGCCCACCTTTAAACCTGGAGTTGGAGTGAGTGCCGGCTATCACTTTACGCTTTTTAAAGCCATTCCACTTGGTATTTCTGCAATCGCTTCTTATAATCAAAGCGGGCAAAACTATAATGGAAAATACGAGGACAGCTCAAGCTTTTATGCTTACAGCCGATTAAATTATTTTAGAATTGGTGCTAGTCTGCAGTTTGGAACAAACATACGAAGACAAGTATCACTAGCAGCTACAATCGGTGCTAATTATGGGTTTCTTACGAATTACAAAGAGCGTTATGAGTTAATTGAGTATAATAATGACCGATATATTTTAGACATAAACGATTTAAATGTTAGCATGCGTGACACTGTTCTTGTAGTTGGAGAGCTTGCCGAACCTATTTATAACAAAACCGATTTGAACATTTTTTGGAACACTAGGTTTAGATTTTTTACTGAACGAAAATCTTGTCTTTGGGTTTGGAGGGCGTATGGATATGGGTATAAATTCAGTTGAAAGTAATGCAAAAAATTCAATATCGATTCAAAACGACCCACCGATTGTTAATCCATTTGATATTTATAATTTGCAAATAAAATACCGTGAATCAGCAACATCTACAGGGAAAAGAGCGACAACAATCAACCAAGCTTATGGTATTTATTTCTCTCTCAAATATCGAATTTTCAATAAAGAGAAAACAGAATTTTGGTATAAAGAAAGACGTTGGGATAATGTCAATTAAAGCTCAATTACACAATCGCATTTTGCTATAAAAGGTTTTTCAAAACGATTTTAACCCAATTACTGAATTCGTATTTGAGTTTAAAAATTTATGGCTTTCCTTCTATCATTTTAGCAATTTTTATAGTAGTCAAAGGATGATAATTGGCTTTTGATTGTTCAAATATTTTCTTTGCATATTGTTTCCCTTTTTCTGTTTTTATTAATTCTCCATAGAGTGGCTCAAGGAATTTTTTTCGACCTACTTTTGCTAAAAAAACTTCCATATTTTGAAAGGCAAAGTCGTAATCAGAGCTAATTGCTAATTTATACCATTCATCTGCAATCTCTGCATTTTTAGAATCACTCAAATGAAATGTTTTATCCAATAAACTCATTTTTTCTTTAGCAAATGGATGAGGAAGTTTTCTCAAAAATTGTAACCATTCATGCGTACTCCACTTCTGCGGATGAATCGTTGCGATATCTCCATTTTTCTCAAACACTTCTCTCTCATTATCGACAATAGCAAATCGTTTTGGATTTATTTTTGTACAATTATTTGGGAGTGCTGATTTATAAATCCAATCTAAAACTAAGGCTTGATTTCTAGCATTGGTATCTCCATCAAATAAATGCTGATCCATAAACGAAATGCACTTTTCAGTCGTCATGGTTTGAAAAGCATGACCTGTGAAATAATCATTTAGAAACAAATCAAATTTTTTTCTACCAACTTGCTCTTCTATCGTTCTTAAAAAAATTGCTCCTTTCTCGTAAGGGATATTTGAAAATGCGGCTTCCGGTTCACGGTTAGTCAAATCAACTTTCAGTTTTAAATCACCTGTATTTTCACCTGCTTCTTGATAATCAGACATCATATCTTGAAACCCAAGCTCCCAAAGCATTTCAGTATATTCTTTCCCGTTGATTTCTTCCATAATTCTTCTTTCAAAATAGGTTGTAAATCCTTCATTGAGCCACAAATCTCCCCAAAGAGCATTTGTCACAAGATTGCCACTCCAACTATGAGCCATTTCATGAGCGATAAGCGAAACCAAACTTTTATCTCCGGCAATAATAGTGGGTGTTGCAAACGTCAAGCGAGGATTTTCCATACCTCCAATAGGAAAAGATGGAGGAGCTATCAATACATCATATTTTCCCCAACGATATGGGCCTCCTATTTTTTCAGCGGCTTTCATCATATTTGGAATATCGCTGAGCTCTATCGCTGCTTGTTTAAGCTCTGAAGGTTCGGTGTAAACACCTGTTCGATTATCAATCGCTTGATACTCGATATCTCCAACTGCTAAGGCGATTAAGTATGTTGGAATCGGGAGCTCCATTTCAAATTGATAAATTCCGTCATCATTTTTTTGAATAGGATTTTTGGCACTCATCAGTGCTAGCATTCCTTTAGGTGTTTTTACCTTTGCACTATAAGTAATTCGATTTTGAGGTGCATCTTGACATGGAAGTAAAGAGCGAGCATGAATGCTTTCACACTGTGTAAATAAATAAGGAAGTCGCTTGCCGGCAGTCTGCTCTGGCTCAAGCCACTGAAGGGCTGTGGCATTTGGACCGGTATGATATTGAATTGAAACAACGCTATCATTTTTCTCAATTGGAATCAATAATCCTTGTCCATAATGCTCGTTATTTTTTGTGAGAGAATAATTTACATTTTTATCTTGAACACGAACCGATTCTATTTTTAAATCAAAAATATCTAATATCAAAAACGGAGCATTGTTTAAATTTTTAAAATGCCAACTAGCCATACCTTGTATTTGTTTTTTATCAAAATCAATTTGAGCATCCCATTCAAGGTGAGTCGTCTTCACATCGTCCAAGTTTGCAAAAGAATGAGTTTTCACATTTAACACATGCTCATTCTGCTGAATAGGCGAATTGCAAGAGATGACAGCTATCAATAGAATCCATAAAATATTAGATTTCATAAATATAAAGAATCATTTAGTAGAGGGTAAATATATATCAAAAAATGAAGAGGAGTAGGGGTAGGATATTGGAATTTTGTAAAAAAGATAAAGTGCGTAAACGCTCATTTCAATTTTTTTTTGGATTTCATTATAGATATACTGAAACCTAATTTTTATTTTTCTTTTATTAAACCCCAATGAATCATTCGAAATTTTGAATGAAAAAGATTATAAAATTGATATCAAAATATAAAACATAATACAATTTACCAATAGCAATTGAATTGAAATAGAATTTTTTTATTACAATGAACTGAATATGTAATTTGAATTAGAACAAAAAATACTAAAAATATAGATGAATGCAATTGTTTGAATTTGAATGACATACGAATATAATCATTTATATTGAAAAAAAATGTTTTCTAAAAAAATGATTAGAATTGGAACTTTAACATATATTTACAAGCTAAATTAATAATACATAATTTATGATGAAAACATTACGATTATTAGCACTTCTAATTTTTGTTGCAAATAATACTAGTTTTGGACAAGCAGTAGCTGGTGAAATTTATGGACGTGTCACAGATGAAAAAGGGGAAGGTCTTGACTTTGCAACAGTACAAGCGTTTCAAGGGGGTATATTAAAAGGAGGAGCCAAAACTGACTTAAATGGGAACTATTCCATCAAGCCCTTACAGCCAGGAGAATACACAGTGAAAATATCCTTTGTAGGGATGGTTACGGAAGAAATATCCGGCATACCATTAGGTAATGAAGGTAGAAGAAAAGTGGATGCAAAATTAGAGAAAAAGCCAGCAGCAACTCCTAAAGGAGAAGTTGTGATTAAAGCAAGTCGATATCGTAAACCTTTAGTTGATCCAGGAGATCCATCTTCCGGTGTAATGGTTGGTGCAGACATTAAAAAAGCACCAACATTAAATACAACCGACATGGTGAGTATGATGGGTGGGACTTATCAAAGAAAGCAAGGAGATAATAATTTGAGTGTAGGTGGAGATCGCTCTTCTAGCACATTGGTTATCGTTGATGGTATCCCATTACGAGCAGGACGTTCTGCTAATTTTCCTCCAGCTGCAATTGATAGATTAGAATTAATGAGCAACGGATTGAGTGCTAAATATGGAAATGCAACCGGTGCGGTTATTGGGATTACTACAAGAGGAATACAAAAAGAATTATCTGGTGGATTACAATATCAACATTCGGTAGATGGATACAATAACAATATGGTATCTTTAGACTTATCAGGACCATTAATTAGCAAAAAAGATGGTGGAGTGAAAAGACCCGTGATAGGATTCGTAATCAATGCATCAGGAACCTATGATAAAGATAA
The DNA here is from genome assembly GCA_001567165.1 of Bacteroidetes bacterium OLB11. GTDB lineage: Bacteria > Bacteroidota > Bacteroidia > Chitinophagales > Chitinophagaceae > OLB11. Next base: position 47,156 of record LNFQ01000015.1, on the reverse strand, counting down.
TAACCCTTATTACTATAAGCTAAACAGAATTAAAAAAGACAAATTAAAAGAAATACAAGAAACGCCTATCATTCCAAATCCAAACGGAACAGGTAGTTTTGTGAGAGCTGGAGAAATGATCACAACAGATGATATGGAAAAAGCGAGAGCAAAAGAATATGGGCAAACTTATGGTTTGAATTATTTAGGAAAATTAGATTATCAACCGACAGAAAATATCAACGTGACATTAGGCTCTTACTTAACCTATTCATATGGTAGAGGATGGGCGTTTTCTAATTCACTGTTTGCTCCTGAAGCAAATCAAATAAGTAAAGCATATAGTGGTAGAGGATTTTTAAGATTATACCAACGCTTAGGAAAACCATCATCTAAAGAAAAAGATGATAGTAAAAAATCGGCTATTAAAAACGCATATTATTCTCTTCAATTCTCATATCAAAAAGATTATAGCGAAGGTGCAAACCCAACACACAAAAGAGATATATTTAACTATGGCTATCTTGGAAAATTCACAACATATAGACGACCAATATACACGATTGACACTGCTGCAGGTGGGTTTATGGGAATTAAGTATTTAGGTGATTTTAGTGATTCCGTGACCTTTCAACCGGCAGGCATAAATCCTTTATTGGAAAATTACACAAAAGCAGTATATGCAGATGGTAGATTTCCTATTAACAATTTAACAGATATTCAACGATATCTTGGTCTTAGAAATGGAGATGCCCCTCAATCAAACTATTCTCTATGGACAGGAGTAGGAGCTCAAATATCAGGATATTCTTATAGTGAAGTTGATCAAGTATCTATTAACTTAGACGCTTCTCTCGACATTTTACAAGGCTCTAAAAATAATAAAAGAATTGACCCTATCACACATAATATCCAATTTGGACTTGGATACGACCAAAGAACTCAAAGAGGATACTCATTATCAGCATCCGGCTTATGGGGACTCATGAGATTAATAACAAATAGACATATATTAAATCTAGATTTAGACAATCCAATTTATAGAATCGGTGGAGTTGATTATACTCTCGATCAGCTTAACGCAAACGGACTAACTCCTTCACCATTTGACACAATAAACTATAATAGATATTACTCAGCAGGTGAGCAATCAAGATTTGATAAAGAACTTAGAAATAATATTTTCGGCAAAAACGGATATTTGAATAAATCATATTTAGACATCGATAATTATGACCCTAAAACATTCTCATTAAATATGTTCTCAGCTGATGATTTATTTAATAATGGAAATGACTATGTTCAATACTGGGGTTATGATTATTTAGGTAAAAAAACAAAATCAAATCCAAGTTTTAATGATTTTTGGACGAAAAAAGATGCAAGAGGAGATTTTGAAAGACCAATTGGAGCATTCAGACCAATTTATATGTTCGGATATATCCTAGATAAATTCTCATATAAAGACCTTAACTTCAATATTGGCTTGCGTGTCGATAGATATGATGCAAACCAAAAAGTATTAAAAGACCCATACTCACTATATGGAATTAAGAAAAATGGTGATTTGAAACCAGGAACTTATAATGTTGCTATTGACAAAACCAACAATAATAACCAAGCTCCTTTGCCTAGTACATTTGACTCAAACTATGTCCCATACATCGATAATAACCAATCTCAAAAACCAACTATTGTAGGTTATAGAAAAGGAGATACTTGGTATGACCCATTCGGAAAAGAAATCTCTGACCCTACTATCCTATCGGGATTATATGCAGGAGGAATGCCTATCCAACCTTGGTTGCAAAATAAATCAGATAGTATAAAATCAAATTCATTTAATCCAAATTCTTCTTTTGTTGATTATAAACCAGAAGTAACTTTTACTCCAAGGATTCAATTTGCTTTTCCTGTTTCTGATAAATCATTATTCTATGGTAACTATGATGTCATTACTCAAACACCAAGTTCTAGCAACTTCGTAACTCCTGATGATTACTATTTCCTAGCTGAAAGACAAACTACCATAGGTAATGCAAATTTAAAAATGGAAAAAGCGATAAACTATACTATCGGCTATCAACAAGCCCTATCAAAAACAGCAGGACTTACAATCGAAGCATATTATAGAGAAAGGAAAAACCAAATTCAAATGCAAAATTTCATTTTGGCTTACCCAATTCAATACACTTCTTTTGGGAATAGAGATTTCTCATCAACAAAAGGTTTGAAAGTAAATTTAGAATATAGAAGAGTAGGTCCATTGAGAATGCAATTAGCATACACCTTACAATTTGCAGAAGGGACTGGTTCTTCTACTACAACGCAATCTTCATTACTTGCAACAGGACAACCTAATTTAAGAACAGTATTCCCATTAGCAGTTGATACAAGACATACAATCAACTACACTGTGGACTACCGTTATAGTGAACAATTTAAAGGACCCGAAATTTCAGGAAGCTATCCATTTAAAAATGCAGGTATCAATATCTTCATGAGAGCAAGAAGTGGTGAGCCATATACTAGAGCTTCTGTGGCTACTCCAATAGTTGGTGGAGACTTCCAAAGTATTCCTCTACAAGGTACAATAAATGGTTCAAGATTACCATGGCAATTTGAAGTAAGCACACGTATCGATAAAGACTTCTTAATCACAAATATCGGACGTAAAAAAAGACGCAGAAGGGAAAGTAATAAAAGACGGAAAGCCAATTGGATTGAACGTTTACACCTATATCACTAATTTACTCAATACACGAAATACATTATCTGTATATCGATATACTGGTGTTGGTGATGATGACGGATATTTAAATTCACCTCAAGGACAACAATCATTATCAAATATTCAGTTCCAACAATCTTATATTGACTTATATAGATATAGATTAATAAGTCCGGATAATTTTAACAACCCAAGAAGAATTTACATAGGATTTTCACTTAATTTTTAAAACACAAAAATAATTTATAAAATATATGAGAAAGATTTTTTTGATTACAACTTTCTTTAACTGTTTAGCAATAAATATTTTAGCCATGCCTAATGTTGGACAAAGACCAACATCACAGCAAAATGGATTAAATAAAACAGCGGCTGGATGTGATAACACAACCGCAGTTATTGACTTGGACATAAACAATGTAAGGGCTAGGTTAATGACAGGAGGTGATATGTGGTGGGATAGACCAAGCTCATCTGCTGCTTATGAAGTGCCAAAAAGCAGCAATAAAAACTCACTTTTTGCAGGGTCAATTTGGATAGGTGGAATTGATCACACAACAAATGAGTTAAAAGTAGCAGCACAAACTTATAGACAAACCGGTAATGATTATTGGTCAGGTCCTTTAGATAATGCAGCGGGTATTACAGCACAAACTTGTGCAAACTGGGATAGATTTTGGAAAATAAATGCCTCAGACATAAATAAATTTAAAGGATTAACACTAGGTGTTACGGACCCTGCTCAAATAGAATCAATTATCCAAAATAATGAAGATAAAATAGCCCAAGTTATTAAAGAATGGCCAGCAAAAGGGAATTCAGAAGTACTCACAGCAGGTGGTGCTCCGATGCAATTACCCAATAGAGAATTCGCACCTTTTGTAGATGTTGATAATGACGGTGTTTATAATTGGCACAAAGGGGATTATCCGTCAATACTAGGAGACCAATATATATGGTGGGTATTTAATGATAAAGGTAATGCGAAAACAGAAACACAATCTGAAGCAATTGGATTAGAAATACATGCAGCCGCTTTCGCATTCTCTACAAACGACTGTTTAAACGAAGCGACTTTCTACAACTACAAAGTATTTAATTACAGTACCTCAAGGTAGATTCAACATACATGTCAACATGGTCAGATGCTGACCTCGGTTATGCATTCGATGATTTTGTTGGTTGTGACACAGCTAGAGGGCTTGGTATTTTATACAATGGAGATGGATATGACGAGGGAGCTCAAGGATACGGATTTGAAATACCAATGGTAGGTGTCGATTATTTTAAAGGCCCAAAATACTTTGACGGTACAAAAATGGTCGAATTAAAAATGACAGCATTCACCTATTATAATAACGACTGGACGGTAACTGGAAACCCTCAAAAGAAATCTGACTTTTATGGATTTATGACAGGCTCATGGAAAGATGGTTCTCTATTTACTACAGCTTGCAATGCTTATGGTGCAGGTACTCAAACTAAATTCATCTTTACTGGAGATCCTTGTAAAGGTGGCTGGAGTGAAGTATCTTGTAATAACACACCTTATGATAGACGATTTATTCACTCATCTGGGCCATTCCCTTTGATTCCTGGTGCTGAACCAAATGATATCACTATCGGTGCAGTTTGGGTGCCAAACGTAGGAGGTGGTAAATCTGCTTGTTTTACCAAAATTCAAGCTTGTGATGATAAAGCACAAGATTTATTTGATAATCAATTTAAATTGCCTTTTGGACCTCAAGCACCACATGTAACTGTTAGTTCATTTGATAAAAAATTAGTTTTTGATATAAACAATTTATTATCTTCCAATAACTATGAAGAAGGATATGGAACCGATTTAAGCCAAGCAAAATACCGAGAAGTTTCTAAAAGAGCAATCTCTAATGGCTCAATCGATACATTGTATAAATTTGAAGGGTATATCGTTTATCAATTAAAAGATGGGTTAGTCGCTCTTTCAGATATAAGAGCAAAGGATGGATCTATCAATACGGATAAAGCACGTATCGCGTTTCAGTGTGATATTAAAAATGGTATAAAAACAATTATCAATTATGAAATAGACCCTTCCGTTTCAGGTTCTCAATATATTCCTAAATTAATGATAACAGGAGCCGATACCGGAATTGCACACTCTTTCCAATTAACTCAAGACTTATTCGCAACAGGAACTTCTAAAAATCTAGTAAATTATAAAACATACTATTATGTTGCTATTGCTTATGGTTACAACAACTTTAAAGATTTTGATGCTACTAAACCAGATTCAAGCCAATTGATTCAATACGTAGAAAGTAGAACTGACGGAAGAGAACAGCCTATCTCAATAATAGAAGCTATGCCTACCGCTGCTAACACAAACATTTATGTTCAAACATACGCAGATTATGGAACTGGTATTCAATTGAAAAAAATTGAAGGGATTGGAAATGGAGGAAATGATATTGATTTGACAGAAGAATCAGAAATGGAAGCTTTACAAGCTCCAAACTATAAATCCTTAACCCCAGTTTATAAAGCAGGTAAAACTCCTGTATTTTTACAAGTAGTCAATCCAAATAAGATACAACCAGGAGATTACGAAATTTGGGTTAAAGCAGATAGCAGCTATGCAAATCCAACTACTGATACTTCACGAGGTGCTTATGCTCCTTTAACAACTTGGTTTATAAATAAAGTTGGAACTCAAGATACAATTTTTTCTGAAAGAAATATTTTAAATTTTAACGAAAAATACCTAAGAAAATATGATATCCAAACTGGATTACCTGAAATTGACTGGGGACTTTCCGTTAACTTAAAACAAGCAATAAGACCTGGTGACAACCCAACCTCACTAGACAACGGGTTGATAACTTCGGATGTTGTTTTTGAAGATATCAACAATAAGTGGTTAACAGGTGTTGCAGATGAAGATGGAAAATCTTACCAAAACTGGATAAGAGCAGGAAGTGAATTCAGTAATGAATTTATGGACAATGATAACAAATGCTCAACAATCGATTTTGACAATACCCTTACACAAAATAATGGTGCTTATATTGGAAACTTAGACCAAATGAATACTTTTGAAAAAGTACTAAACGGAACATTTTCGCCTTATTACTTTGCAAGCAATATCAATAATGAAGCTTGCGGATTTGGTCTAATGTTTGGATCAAATAGTAATGACAGAAAACTAAACAGTATCTACTCAGTACAAAGTATTGACATTGTCTTTACCTCCGATAAATCATTATGGTCAAGATGCCCAGTAATTGAAATGACAGAAACACAAGGAATTGCATCTCCAGCCTCTGAAGGAGGTGCATTTAAATACAACTTGAGAAAACACCAAGGTTGGAACAAAGAGTTTGACGAGCAAGGAAATCCAGTTTATTCTACAAACCCTGCAGATTCTGGTATGAGCTACTTCCCTGGATATGCTATCAATGTAGAAACAGGTGAAAGATTAAACATTTACTTTGGCGAAGCATCATTTGATAAAGGGAATAACGGTAGAGATTTAATATGGAACCCAACAAGCAATTTTACAAGCTTTGGAACAAATGTTTGGGGTGGGAAACATATTATTTATGTAGCTAAAACTAAATACGATGGAGGACAACAATTTGCAAGCGCAATCAAGAAAAATACCAATTCTCCTCAAGATTTAGACATGCGTACTGCATACCGTACGCTAATGTGGGTAGGAGTACCTCTATTAAATAGTGGCTTTCAACTACTGAATGTAAAAGACGGAATCATCCCTACTACAACAAGATTGAGAATTCGTGTTTCAAGACCTTATTCTCAACACGTACCTGATTCAACAAACATTGGAAGTTTGCGAAATAATGCTTGGCCATTATATACATTTAATACAAATGACCTAGCACCTGCAAAACTTGGAGAATCCAAAAATGATTACACTAGTGATAAAAAAGCACTATTAAAAAGAATACAAGCTGTACCCAATCCATATTACGCATACAGTCAATACGAACAAACAAGAGTTGATACAAGAGTAAAGATTATCAATTTGCCAGCAAAAGCAACAATTAAAATTTTCACAATTGATGGAACTTTAATAAGAACAATTAACCAAAAACGACGCAACTACAAACTATATAGATTGGGATATAAAGAATGATAAAGGAATTCCAATAGCTAGCGGAATGTATTTAATACATGTCAATATTCCGAATGTTGGCGAAACTGTACTGAAATGGTTTGGAGCAATGAGACCTGTAGATTTGATAAGCTTCTAAAATTAAACTATTAAAATTTTATAAATTAAAATATGATACTTAAGAAAATAAAATATATAGCAGTATTAACACTAATAGCAACAAGTGCTTTAGCCGGAAATAGAGATCGATCTGGACAATCCGGGGCAGGAGAACTCTTGTTTAACCCATGGACACGCTCAAGTGGAATGTTTGGTCTTAATGGTTCTTATGTTTCTGGTATTGAAGCCATGAAGTTGAATGTAGCAGGTTTAGCCAAAACAGAAAGAACAGATGTTGGGATTGCACATACGCGATATTTATCTGGTACAGGAATGAGCATCAGCAATGTTGGTCTTGCTCAAAATCTTGGAGATGTAGGTGTATTAGGGGTCAATATAATGAGCTTTGGCTTTGGAGAAATTCCTATTACAACAGAAACATCACCAGAAGGAGGTATCGGAAATTATAAACCAAGTTTTCTAAACTTTTCAGTAGGTTTAGGTCATTCTTTTTCGAAAAATATGTCTGCAGGTGTTTCTGCAACTTTTGTAAGTGAAGCAATAAGTAATATCACAGCAAGTGCAATTGCTTTTGATGCAGGTGTACAATATACAAATGGGAAAAGAGATAACTTACATATCGGAATTGCTCTCCGAAACATAGGTTCTAATTTAAGATTTTCAGGAGACGGCTTTAGCTTCAATGGAACAAGCCCTGATTTTGCAAAACAACTAACGGTTCAATCTCGTTCCGAAAAAGCATCTTTACCTTCTCAGCTTAACATTGCAGCTTCTTATGATTTTTATTTAGATGAAAATAAAGCAGGTGAAAGTGAAAAACCACAACATAGACTTTCAGCAATGGCAAGTTTTGTATCAAATGCATTCAACAATGATTGGTTAGGAGCAGGCTTAGAATATGCTTTTAAAGAAAAATTCATGTTAAGAGCTGCTTACCGTTATGAAAATGGAATTATGGAAAAACAGAAATCTACCACTCTTTATACCGGAATTAGTGCGGGAGTTTCATTTCAAACAAAATTATCGAATGCAGAAAAAGCTCACGCTATTGCATTTGAATATGCATTTAAACCAACCAATATCGCAGGTGGAGTGCATGTGTTAGGAATTAAAATGAGCTTAGCAAAGCAATCTAATTAGGTTTAATACAAAAATAATTTTTTATATTTGCGTGTCAACGCTTTCATTTATGGAGGCGTTGATATTTTTATATCAAATAAAACAATAAAACTATGTCAAATATTACTTATGTTACTAAAGAAACATTAGATCAAATGATAGCAGAGTTGAATCAACTCAAATCTAGTGGGAGAGCTGAAATAGCAAAAGCGATTGCAGAAGCACGTGAAAAAGGAGACTTAAAAGAAAATGCTGAGTATGATGCTGCAAAGGAAGCTCAAGGACATCATGAAGCGAAAAATTGCTGTTTTGGAAAGTGCAATTGTCAATGCAAGAATCATCGATAAAAGTAATATCGATACCAGTAAAGTAACTATTTTTAAGCAAAGTCAAAATGATTAATTTGAAAACAAAAAAAGCATTTTGAATATCAAATCGTTTCTGAAAATGAAGCTGATATTAAACAAAGCAAAATATCAGTTTTATCACCTATTGGGAAAGGACTTTTAGGGAAGAAAATTGGGGAAATAGCTGATGTGATTACTCCAGGAGGACTTATACAGTTTAAAATTGAAAATATTTCAATCTAATGGGAAGTATTTTTACGAAAATTATAAACAAAGAAATCCCTTCGTTTACTATTATGGAGGATGATTTTTTTATTGCCTTTTTGGATATTAATCCATTAGTGAAGGGACATACTTTGGTCGTTCCTAAATGTGAAATAGATAAAGTATTTGATTTGGAAAATGCCTATTTAGAAAAAATGCTTGTTTTTGCAAAGCCAATTGCAAAAGCTATTGAAAAATCATTTGACTGTGATCGTTGTGGTGTAAGCATTATAGGCCTCGAAGTTCCTCATACACACATGCACTTGATTCCGATAAACTCATCAGATGATTTGAATTTTACAAGAGCAAAACTAAAATTGAATAATGAAGAATTACAAGCAGTACAAAAAACTATTCTTCTTCATCTTGGTTAACTGATGGATTGATAAATCGAAATCCAACGCCATGTATTGTTTGAATTTCGATTTCTTTTTCATCTTTAAGATATTTACGAATTTTTGTAATAAACACATCCATACTTCTTCCTAAAAAGTAGTCATCTTTACCCCAAACTTTAGTCAGAATCTCATCTCTTTTTACAACTTTGTTTGCATTAAGACAGAAAAATCTTAGTAAATCAGCCTCTTTTTGTGTCAATCTCAATTCATTGCCATTGCTATTTATGGTTAGATTTGGAAAGTCAAAAACTGAACTTCCAATATTGAAAATGAGTTCTCCAATGTCAGGCCCCTTTGTTCGTTTTATAAACACTTCGATTCTCAAAATTAACTCTTCCATGCTAAAAGGCTTGGTAATATAATCATCACCTCCTGCTTTGAACCCAAGTATGCGATCTTCTTGCATATTTTTTGCAGTGATGAACAATATTGGAATATGTGTATTTTTTCTTCTGATTTGTGTGGCTAATGTAAAACCATCTTTTTGTGGCATCATAACATCAAGTAAGCATAGGTCAAAGAAACTTTTAGAAAAATAGAGCCAGCCTTGATTTCCATCGGTGGCGTGTACTACTTCATATCCTAAATCTTCTAAGCTATCTTTTATAACAAAACCTAGTGCGGCATCATCTTCTACTAATAAAATACGTGTTTTTTGAGGCATATAATATTTTTAATTTGAAAATTTTGGAATAAAGATACTAAATTCTGAACCTTTTCCAAGTTCACTTTTTACTTTTTATTTTTCCACCGTGTAAATTGCAAATCGTTTTAACATAATTTAACCCTAAACCAAATCCTTTTACATCGTGTAAATTACCTGTTGGGACTCGATAAAATTTATCAAAAATCTTTTTTAAATTTTCTTTGGACACCCCAATTCCATTATCAACAATTGAAACTTCTATCATTTTTTTTCCTTCCATACAGGATATCGTAATTTCCGGAATTTCCTTACAATATTTTAATGCATTGTCAAGCAAATTTCCAATAACATTTTTAAAATGTAGCTTGTCTATTTTTGTTTCAATATTATCTGTTGAATATTTTAGCTCAATTTTCCCTCCTTTTGACCTAATGAGTGGCCTATACGTTTTGTCAATTATCTCATTTAAAAACTGATTCAATACAACCATTTCTTTATTCAATTTAATAGCTTGTTTATTTCCTTTTGCCATCTGTAGTACTCTCTCCACTTGGTTTGTTAGGTGTATTGTTTCATTATTAATAATAGTTGCATAGTTGAAAAGTCGTTCAGGATTATTAATAATATTTGGATTTTTTAAAACATCTGAAGAGAGCTTAATCGTGGCTAATGGAGTTTTAAACTCATGTGTCATATTGTTGACAAAGTCTTTTTGAATTTCACTTAATTTTTTTTGCTTGAAAATTGTAAATACTGCGTAAGATAGTATTAAAAGAAATAGTAAAAGAATAAAGCTTGAAACCCCCCAGTTAATCATCTCGTAGTTGAGAAACTGATCCAGATTTGTAAAATGGACTGCAAAATAATTATTTCCTTTCAAACTTTTAGGAACTTTGATAGGCTTAGCTTCTAAAGGGATAATAGTAGGCGTTTCTTCTAATTTGTTTGAGCTTAATCCTACATATTTTTGATGTTTCACACTGTCGCTTTCACAATCATAAACAAAATATTCAAAATCTGTTTTTAATTGTTGATTTAGCAACTCTCGTTTCAAAAGAGCTTCTAAAACATTTGTGTCAATTCGATCGTTTACTCGCACTGTGAAAAAATTATCTTCCACTTGCGAAACGATGCTATCTACTTTTGTCGTATTCTGATTAGCTTGTAATAAATGAACCGCAACATTTTTTTAATGCAATTGTAGCATGTGTACTGAAGATATCTTTCTCTTTTTTTATATGCTTTTTTTATCCAAAAAAATTGGGTTACAATCATTAAAATAGCACATAGTACGGATAAAATAAATATAACACGGATTGTTTTATTACTCATACATTATCTTCAAAATTAATCATTTTTTATTCTATGAGCATTATTCTTTAAAAATGCTTCCCATGTTTTGGATGTATCAGATGTGCCGATTTTTGAATTTTGGTAATGATGACAAAGAGCAACGGCAACCGCATCAGTAGCATCAAGATATTCAGGTCGTTCATCAATTTTTAAAATTTCTTGCAGCATTTTTAATACTTGCTCTTTGCTTGCATTTCCATTGCCTGTAATAGATTGTTTGACCTTTTTGGGCGAATATTCATAAGCACTCAACCCATGTTGCATTGCTGAGGCTATAGCCACACCTTGTGCCCTACCTAGCTTGAGCATGCTTTGAACATTTTTTCCGAAAAATGGAGCTTCAATAGCAAATTGTGTCGGATGAAACACTCGATGCAGCTCACTCACTTTGTTGTAGATGATTCGAAGGCGTTGGTTGGTGTCATGATACTTTGCTAATTTCAAAACACCCATCTCAATTAATGATGCTTTGTTGTTTTCTATATGTATGATTCCATAGCCCATTAATTGTGTGCCGGGGTCTATTCCTAAAATAATTTCAGATTTGTGTTTCAAGCTGTTAATTTTACAAAATGCTAAACAACAAAAATATAAAAATTTTACTCAAGACAGTCCTTGGATTGAGTTTGTTTTTATGGATGGCGTATTCTTTATATAATCAGATTCAAAGTCAAGAAAATTTAAAGTCAACCATTTATTCTTTATTTAATGAATGGTCGTTTGAAAAAGTAGTCCTTCTCATTACTGTGATAATCCTTATGTTTTCTAACTGGATGATTGAAGCGGTTAAATGGAAATTATTATTGAAAGATACTGAAGAATTTTCTTTATCTACTTCTTTTCAATCGGTATTAACGGGTGTTGCAGTTTCAGTTATCACCCCTAATCGAATTGGAGAATATATGGGGCGAATTTTATACCTAAAAAATGTAAATAAAATAAAAGGGATTACTGTTACAATCATCGGTAGTTTTGCTCAGTTAATTGTCACAGGATTCCTCGGGTTGATTGGATTAGTGTATTATATTTTTTTTGTAAAACAAAGTTCATGGTTGTATATCCTTTTGGCTACAAGTGTTGTGCTATGTATTGTTTTGACCTATCTCTATTTTCATTTATATAAAATTGTTGATTGGATTGACCGATATCAATTTCTTCGAAAACTGAAAATTTATATTGAAGTCATCAAACGATTTGATAAAGGAATATTGAATAAAATTCTTTTTATTTCGTTACTACGCTACTTTGTTTACACACTTCAGTTTATATTATTACTACGACTAATGTTGGTCTTTATTTCATTTCCAGATATGCTGTTTACTATTTGGCTTATATTTTGGGCAATGGCAATAGTGCCTACAATTACAATAGCCGAGTTGGGCGTGAGGGGTGAAACGGCTTTATTTTTTCTTTCTGTTTTTAGCTCAAATCAATTTGGTATTGTTGCTTCATCGCTTTTGCTATGGCTGATTAATCTTATTATTCCTGCGTTAATTGGATGCCTTTTCGTTTATAAAATGAAAATTTATGAAGACGATTAACATGCAAGATTATCGACGAATGTAATTGTTTAATTCTTGTTTTGAACTGCTAAAAGAAAAAGCATTATTCACTTTGAAATAATTGTTTGGGTCGGTGCAATGGTCATAAGCATATTTTGCAAACTCTAACTTTGTTGCTTCAAATCCAAATGTTTGCATTATACTCACAATTTGATTACTGCTCAAACAATTACTCGATGCAATTTGTTTTGCAATATCTAAACGAGTTTCATCAAAACCTTCATTGCGAACAGTCGATCTGGCTACTTCAAAATCATTTCCGTTCATAGGATAAGCTCTATCGCAACTTTTATACTGCACATGATTATCATAATAATGGTTTGAATAATCTTGCCGACGATAATGATTATTATCTTGACGATTCGGTTTTTGATATTGATTATTTCTATATTGATTATTATTATTGTTTCGATATGAACGTTCTGTAATGACATCTACCGTTCTATCCAAAATGCTTAATGAATTAGAGTATCCAGGTCCGGCAATAATTACTCTCGGATTGCCATATTGATACACATTGCATTGTGAAGGGCGTACCATATTTTGAACGGCTGGAATAAATGAAAAATATTTAAGAGATTGTTTGCCATTTTTTTCCTGTTTGATTTTATATGTTACATCTTGCATGATACCATTCGCGTCGGCCAACTGTAAATAGTTTTTGACAATAGGGGCTATTGATTTATTCTCAAAAATAATTTTACAATTGTAATATGGTTGTGGTAATTCCTCAATACGAATATTTGTTTGAGCAATTTCATTCTGTTGCTCTCCATTTAATATAACATAAAAAGGATTTCCAACTTCGGAGAAGATAGTCAAATTGCCCGTTGGCATATATTGTGAAAATGCCACTTGACTTAGCACTAAAAATGATAGTAAGAGAAAGAATTTATTTTTCATAGAAAAAAGATTAATTTAAATTATATATAAAGATTATAAATATGGAAAAAAGTTAAATCATAAAGTGCTTATTAACATTTTGTTAATTGCTTTATGTGTAGTATACAACTAATATATTATGCTTAAACTTTACATCTATTAATAAAAATGATTAACAATTCAATATTTTGAATAGTAAAATAATGGAATCAGTTAATTTTGTAAAATGCAACGATTAAAAACCAGAGAAGTAAAAAATTGGGAATATTTGGATTGGTGCACAACATCCCATATCCAAACAAACAATGACTACAACCGATACGATGAACACAGAAGCTACCGTGGCAGAAATCATCCGATGTATTGAAGAAGGTGCAGACCTAGTGCGAATAACAGCTCCTAGCAAAAAAGAAGCCGAAAATCTTATCAATATAAAAAATCAAATTAGAGAAAAAGGATATGATACTCCACTCGTTGCCGATATTCATTTTACCCCTAATGCCGCAGAAATTGCAGCAACGATAGTCGAAAAGGTAAGAATTAATCCGGGGAATTATATCGACAAAAAATTTCAAAAAATTGAATACACCGACCAAGAATATCAAGAAGAAATAGAACGCATCAGAGAGCGATTCACACCCTTAGTTCTTATTTGTAAAGAACATGGCACCGCGATGCGAATTGGTACCAATCATGGCTCATTAAGTGACCGAATCATGAGTCGATATGGCGACACAGCTCTCGGTATGGTAGAGAGTGCAATGGAATTTTTGAGAATAGCTCGCAGCCTAGATTATCACCAAATTGTGTTGAGCATGAAAAGCTCAAATCCTCATGTAATGATTGAAGCATATAGGCTTTTAGTCAAGCACATGCAAAACGAATTTGATGAATGTTATCCTCTTCATTTAGGCGTGACAGAAGCAGGAGACGGTGAGGATGGGCGTATCAAAAGTGCAATCGGAATTGGCACATTATTGAATGAAGGTATTGGCGATACTATTAGAGTATCACTGACCGAAGACCCCGAATTTGAATTGCCAGTCTGCGAAAATATTATCGATTTATATGCACACCATCACGCACCTTTGACAAAATATCATCCACCCAAAATTCAAGAAATTCAGTCTAAAAACAAAAACCACCCTAATTTTGAGAGTTTTAAAATACCTAGAGTAATTACTGATTTTTCAAAAATTGCTCAACTTACTCCCGTTGATTTAGAGGCTGCCGGATATGTTTATGATCAAGAAAATGATAAATGGAAAATAGGTGATCAAGCAGCTGATTATATTTTTTGTAATCAAACTCCCTCGTTTGCATTACCAGGCACTTTAGGAGTAATAACCTATTATGAACAATGGTTGCCATATTGTGCCAACACACACTGCTATCCATTATTTGACATTCTTCAATTTATTGAGGCATCGTATATCAAACATGATAAAATGAACTTTGTAATGATGGATACTAAGCCCAATGTTTATAACGAAAAAATTTATCAACGCATTATTGAAAAACTAAAAGGAGATCCAACCATTGTATTATGCTTGAGCAGCCAATCTAATCAAGCCATTGATGAAATTCGCAGTAGGATAAATGAACTGCAAGAGCAATCAATTTATAAACCCACTATCATTATCATTGACGACCAAAATGATTCGTTTGAAAAATCATTAATTCATTATGCAGTCGAAGCAGGAGCCTTGTTTTTGGAAGACTGCTTACATGGAATTATATTAGGATATCAATTTGATGTGCCAATATCTAAAGATATTGCACGCAAGCAAATCAAACAACTCAATTCAATCTCATTTGGAATTTTACAAGCTACTCGAAAACGAATTTCCAAAACAGAATATATTTCATGCCCAAGTTGTGGTCGAACTCTTTTTAATTTACAAGAAACTACAGCCAAAATAAGAGCTGTGACCAATCATTTAAAAGGAGTGAAAATTGCAGTAATGGGTTGTATAGTCAATGGACCAGGTGAAATGGCTGATGCCGACTTTGGATATGTAGGGAGTGGTGTAGGGAAAGTAACTCTTTACAAAGGAAAAGAAGTTGTCAAAAGAAATATTGATAGTGAAGTGGCAGTGCATGAACTCGTAGAATTACTGAAAATAAATGGCGTTTGGATTGAGCCGGAATAGTCTTTTTTGATAAGTATTTAGAAAACTGTAACTCATGGCAAAACATTTAAATTTAACCTCATTTTTTCATTTTATATAAAAAAAATAAATAATTTAGGTGATTATTCTTTAAATTATTGTATCAAATGAAAAAAATCTTATTATTCTTTATTGTAATTTTTAGTACTATGAGCTTATTTGCTCATAACGATGAAGGACAATTTAACCCCAATCCGAATATTACGCCATACCATGATGCTATCGATTATTTAAATGGCGTAACTTCTACTAGTTTTTTATCCAAACCAGAATGGAAAGCATTTATTGCCAAGTATCCAAGTTGGGGAGCGAGATTTAGCAATTATACACAACTTCCACATCGTGCTTTTGGAGAACCTATCAGCTATCCGCTTGGGGGTAATGATCCTATTACTAAAGCAAAAGCTTTTATTCAAAATGAATTAAAAGATTATAGAATCCCCATGGATGAACTCGTTTTAACTCGAAATTTTAATGATACAAAATTTATACATGTCGATTTCAAACAAGTGCATCAAGGAAAAGAAGTGATGTGGTCAAACGTTGGAGTCCGTTTTTCTCAAGATTTAAAAATCGTTATGTTTTATTTAGATGCTTATAAAGACATTCCAAAAACAAATCCAGCAATCAGCCAAGAAGAAGCAATACACATAGCAGAAAAAGCAATTTCAACCAAAATAATCAACTCAACCGTATTGCCCGAATTGAAATATTTTCCATTACCAAATGATGGCAAAACAGATTTGAGATTGGTATATGAAGTAACAGTGAATACGCAAGATGACGAAGTGCTACCTGGCATTTATGCTACTTATGTGGATGCAATTAATGGTCAAATTTTATACCGTCAAAATAAAGTCAATACAATCGGATTTACTGTAAAAGGAGATATTTTTCCAATCAATTCGTTTGATACAAAAGTAAGTCAACCTTTACCACATTTGCTAGTAACTATTAACGGCACAAACTATTATACGGATGAAAATGGAGTATTAAATGCACCTCCTGCTGGACCAATTAATCCAAGTATCAAATTACAAGGAAAATACTTTAAAATGGTAACAGGTGTTAATGGTAATACAGTTAATGATTTTACTCCTGTAGGAGTAAATAATAATGACGTGGTTACATATACTCCTTCTAATCCAAATGCCACAGAAAGACATATTAATGTTTATTATCACGGAAATAGGATTCATGATTTTATGAAAATGCGACTGCCATTATTTACAAGTATGGATAATGCACTCACAGCTAGAGTGGATAGAACAGATGCTAATTGTAATGCGTTTTATAATGGCACTTCAATTAATTTTTACACAACGGCAGGTGGTTGTAATGCCTTATCTTATGTTGGCGATGTAGTATCTCACGAATATGGACATGGTATTACTAATGTCTTTTGGCAAAGCCAAGGGAAAAATTTTAGTAATGGAGCAATGGGAGAAGGCTACAGTGATGTGTGGGCAATGAGTTTATTGAAAAATCCATATATTGGAAAAGGGTTTTATGTGAACCAACCAAATAGCTTGATTAGAAGATATGACATCAATCCTAAAGTGTATCCACAAAACATAGTGGGTGAAGTGCATGCTGATGGCGAAATTATTGCAGGTGCTTGGTGGGATTACGCAGTTAATTTATCTCAATCTATGCCACTTTCGACTGCAGTTGATACGATGTCTCAGTTGTTTTCACGCTCACATTATGGTCTTGCAAATGGTCCAGATGGAGCAGAAGGGCAGGTGTATTATGATATATTAATTGACGCATTGCAGTATGATGATGATAACAATAATTTGAACGATGGCACACCCCATTTTAATGAAATTGTAGAAGCTTTTGCAAGACATGGTATCTACTTACTCATGAATACAACAATCGAACATGGAGCTTGGGGGGTTTATAATGCAGGCACTCAAGTGACGCTAGACGCCACTGCTATTGCTGATTTTCCTGCATTTGTAGGAAATATGAAAATGTTTTATCGAAAAAAAGGAACAGCTACTTTAGACTCATTATTGATGACAAAATCAGGAAATAATTTCACTGGCATTTTCCCTTCTACAACAATGGGTGAAATCTATGAATACTATTTTGACCTTTATGATAATGCAGGGCAATATGCAACAAGTGCTCCAAAACAATCCAAATTCTCAATTGCATCCAAAGAAAGAAACCTTCCATATCACCATATTATAGGATATCACACCGTATCTAGTATAGATTTTGAATCCAATTTAAATGCAGAATGGCAAATTGGAGTCCCTTCAGATAATGCAACCGCAGGTAAATGGGTGGTAGATTTCCCTGTAGGAACTTTTACAAACGGAGCAATCGTTCAAACAGATAAAGACCATACATCTGGTACTGGGAAATGTGCAGTGACCGGAAATACTTCACCTGGTGCTGGTGTCGGTACGGGAGATGTTGATGGAGGACGTACAACTTTAGTTTCACAAGAGTTTGATTTGTCAGGTTATTCATCACCAATCATCAGTTATTTTAGATGGTTTTCTAATAGTCAAAGTAGCTCAAACCCTCGTAAAGACCCATGGAGAACGTATGCATCATACAATAATGGAAACACATGGTTTCAGTTAGAAAGAACATTCCAGCCTGATGTGAGTTGGAGAAAAGCAGTCTTTGTGCCTGATTTAAATGTAGGTACTAAAGTCAGATTAATGTTTATCGCAACAGATAGTGTGCAAGGTGCCGCAACTGGAACTTGGGTAGAAGCTGCGATAGATGATATAGACATTTTAGAAATAGGAAACGGCCCCACAGGAATTAAGGATATTGCTACATTGCAAAGCGTAGTGTATCCAAATCCGGCAAGCTCATCATTGACCATTTTGACAAACGAAAAAGGAAAAATAAAATACACTTTGACCAACTCATTAAGTCAAGTTGTTTTATCACAAACCAACCAAGTTGATTTGAATAATAAAATACAAATTGATGTGCAAGGAATCCCGACAGGCTTTTACTTCCTAAAGCTAGAACAAAACGGGAGACACTCGATTCATAAGATTACAATCAAAAAATAATTCTGAACAATTAAAGCAATAAAAAAACCATGTAACTACATGGTTTTTTTATTTTCAAAGTACAATACAAAATTTTACCTTTGTTGATTAAATCATTAAAATCAAAATACATGCAAGACTTAGCTGCTATATCATCACAAGTAAGAAGAGATATTGTAAGAATGGTACACGGAGTGCAAAGTGGACATCCAGGAGGCTCATTGGGCTGTACAGACTTTCTGGTTTCTTTATATTTTAAAGAAATGAATCATAATCCAAACTTTGATATGGATGGGAAAGAACAAGACCTTTTTTTCCTTTCAAATGGTCATATATCCCCTCTTTTTTATAGTGTCTTAGCTAGAAGCGGCTACTTCCCTGTTGCAGAATTGGCAACCTTCAGAAAACTCAACACTCGTTTGCAAGGTCATCCTGCAACACATGACCATTTGCCCGGAGTGCGTGTTGCGAGTGGCTCTCTAGGTCAAGGGTTGAGTGTTGCGATTGGTGCTGCACTCACCAAAAAACTAAATCAAGACTCTTCCATTATTTACTCATTATCTGGTGATGGTGAATTGCAAGAAGGGCAAAATTGGGAAGCCATTATGTTTGCTGCTCATCATAAAGTAGATAATATCATTGCGACTGTTGATTATAATGGACAACAAATTGATGGGCCCACTCAAAGTGTTATGAATTTAGAAGATTTAAAAGCAAAATGGGAATCTTTTGGATGGGAAGTTCTCACGATGGATGGTCATAATTTTGACGATATACATAGCACTTTACAAAATGCAAAATCATTATTAGGAAAACAAAAACCAATTTGCATTTTGATGAAAACCATTATGGGAAAAGGAGTTGATTTTATGGAAGGTACGCATCATTGGCATGGCATTGCACCAAACGATGAGCAGCTCTCAAAGGCTCTTGATCAACTTGCCGAAACGATGGGTGATTATTAAATAAAATCATGTTTCTAATTCAAAATAAATTCATTAAAAGCATTTTTATAGTTGGAGTATTTTTTTTACTCCCGCTTATTTTATTTGCACAACAATCCAAAAAATCTCGTGTGTTGTTTCTCTTGGATGCATCGTCGAGCATGACTTACAATTGGAGTGAAAACTACAGCCGTTTTGACATTGCATCTAATATTTTACTTCGTATTGTTGATAGTATTTACTCATTAAACCCCGAAGTGGAATTTGCTTTAAGAACTTATGGTGCCACATATCCTGCTATTGAAAAAAACTGCACGGACACTCGTTTGGAAGTGCCTTTTAATCTTCAAAATATCAATCAAATCAACACTCGTTTAAAAAGCATATCACCGGTTGGTTATTCTCCAATTGCTTACAGCCTAAAACAAGCATCGAATAATGAATTGAATAATGCGTCCTTATATGACTATTCCATCATATTTATTACCGATGGAGGAGAGAGTTGTAACGGTGATGTCTGTGCTACCTTTCAAGAGTTTATAAAGAAAAAAATTAAAATCACTCCTTACATTATTGGTTTGGATAAAAACGAACAACTCAATCTTCTTTATGATTGTATGGGAAATTATTTGAAAGTAGCAGAACCTCATGATATCGATATGGCTATTCAAACTATCGTCAATGCGAATCGCCCTTTGTTGGATAAACCAAAAGTATTAAATATCAGCCCTACTTTTTCAAACACTTCAGCCATAAAAAAATGAAACACCGAAAGTGACGACTCCACTCAAAACGAATCAAAATAATAAGACACTTACACGGCTTTATGCAAGCGTTTATCATCAGCTCAAACAAAAATGGACTTTGCTTGGGCAAACGCAAACTAGACCTTTAGGAATAGCCGTTTTTAGATATGTATTTGAAGAAATTAAAAAAGAAGAAAGAGCAAAACCAAAACCATCAACTGTTCTTGCACGTATGAAAAATATTCCATATCCAATCACTCCAAATAAAGATAAGACAAGAATTACTGGGCATTTCATTGTCAATAATACTCAAACAGTCACAATTCATTTTGATTCAGAAACGCCCATTAAGAAGAAGCTTCAAGTCCTCCCACGTTTAGAAAATATATCCTATACTTCCAAGCATTTCAAATCAGATATAAAACTAACAGCAAAGCCTCGGCAAATCAATAAAAATGCAACAGCCATTTTGAAATTTGATATAGAAGCACCTCTTGTAAGAAAAAGTGATATTTTCAAAAAAATATATCCATCTAATTATAAATGGGAAAAAGATATCAATTCATTTTCAAAGCCAAATCCTATCGCTGCACGAAAAACAGAGAAGGTCGTTTTGAAATTTGAAAATTTTGAAGAAATAAAAAAGAAAACACTGACATTTATTCAAGCACAAAATTACCCAAAAAGAGTGGCCTATGCAATAAGAATACCACAGCCAAAACCAACACCTACTAATTTGGGAACAGCCATATTTCGATACAACACCACGCCTAGTGTAAAGCCAACAACTCCTACTATTCCAACCAAACCAACAAAATTATCACAAGACGTAGCTGAGTTTACAACAACAATTGAAAATAATAATGAGAAAACAGAAGTGGCTGTTTATTTTGAAGGGAAAACAGGAAAAAAATACCCAAATGCAACGCCTGAAATTATTTTTAAAGACTTATCATCTCAAGGGACAAATGTTAGTTTTATCCGAAAAGTAAACGGCGGAAATCCAATACCACAAAGCATTAAAGAAGGTCAGTATGATGTAGTAGTGAAAGGATATAATGATTTATTTGTCAAAAATGTAACCATTGTTCCAAATAAATTGAATAAGGTCATTATCAATGTTTCTGAAGGGACACTTTCTTTTGCATATATGGGAAATCGCTCTAGACCTATGGAATACAAGGCTGTCGTGAATAGGCGATTCTCAAATTCACCGGATGTTTTACAAAATTGCACACAAAAGTTGCCCTACGAGCCCGGCACTTATTATGTTGAAATTAATACCCTTCCTGCCAGCAAATTCAGTATTGATATGTCTTTTGGAGCTTTATATGAGCTGCAAATTCCAGAGCCAGGCTATTTACAGATTACGAATAAGACACCTTATGGAAATATCTTTATTCAATATGAACATGGAGATAAGTTTGAAACATTTTATAATATGAAAATTTCAGGGTCACTTAGCACTCAAAAAATTGAAATATTACCTGGTCGATATAAAATAATTTTTCCTGTAAATCCACAAATGCCTCAAATGGGAACTAAAACAATTGATGTGCGAATTACGTCAAATCAAATAAACGAAGTGGAACTGCAATAGTTTTTTTTACTTGAAAAAATTATTCTGCTTTTTTTAAAATATGATACCCAATACTACAAGATAAACAATTTTTTTGCAAGCAATATTGATGATAAAGTTCTAATGCTCCTTGTGATTCAGCCGCATTCTTGATTTCTATTGGGCACTCTTTCCAATTATTTATAATTTGATTTTTTTCAAAAGGCAAATCGTTTAAAAATTGAATAGCTTTGTCGCAATATGCTTGTCCACCTTGCAATTTGCCATATATAAAAAGAGTAGGGACGATGCAGTTGATAATAATCGTATGAATAAAATTGATGCCTAAATGTTTTTTTCTTTTTGTACTACTATGAGAAAAAGTGTAATGTGTTTCCCAAAACTCAGGGAGCGTCAAATCAAATAAAGCAATGATTTCCTGCACAGTATTGGCTTGTATGATTTTAGAAAAAAGATGAGTTGATTGGATGACAAGTTGAGTGAATTGTGCGATTCGAATGGTTGGAAAATTGGCAGGGCGTAAGCGTAAGAATTTCCAAAGGCTTTTGTTGACGGCTTGAAGGTGATAAACCTTTTTCAAGTATTCATATTCTTGTTGCAATAAAATTGGATATGGGTCGTCAAAATATTCATTCAATAACCCTGCTTGGCCAAAGAGAAGGGCTTCAATTTGAATGGGATTATTTTTATATTTTGCAATTAAACTCATGGGGGTATTAAGAGCAATTTGTTCAAAAGGTTCTTGATTAATTCTGATGCCAAACCCTCTTGCAAGTTGAATATAAAACACTTCTTGCCAATTATTATTTTTTAAGGAAAGTAAGAATATGATTTGTTGGCTTTTGCTTTCAAGACGCTCTGCCAGACAGCGATTGAGCTGTTGTGAAATGATAATTTCAGGTACATTTTGAATTGATTTTTCGCAGGGAATAAATTTTTTTTTTGCATCAAAAAGTCATATCGATTTAAAATATTTTGATCAATTAGATTTTTTAATTCTAATGTCATAAATCTAGATGGATTGATATTTTTTAAATCAATATCATTTTCATAAACGATATGTAAAATGATGTTTTGATATTGTTCATTTTGATGATGTTGATGTTTGACCCAGTCGCTGGTTTTAATATGAATTTCGATATTTCCAATCCATGTCGTGCTGCCCACTTTTATTTTAGCTTCTAAAAAATCGGGTCCTGAATTTTTATTAAGCGCGCCGGGAGATATGATGATTAATTCATCGCCATCTGTATTGAAAATGTGTTGGGAGGGGATTATTGCAAGATGTTGCCAAATGAATTGGAGTAGGTTTTCATTCATTTTGATGTAGTTTAATTTTACAAGAGCGATGAAATTTCATCGCTCTTGTAAAATTAAATAGTTATTTTTAATAAAAACTAAAATTTAATCCCAACTGTAAATACAACGTTTGATGTTGAATTTTTAATTTCAGCAAAAGGAACAGAAGTATTGCTTAATGTATAGGGTTGTTGGCCATATTTTTGATTGCTATTGATATAGGTGATATCTGTAAACCAATTGTCAGCTCTATATCCTAGCCCAAAACTTAAATTTAATTTAGAAGCATCGTATTGAGTGTTTTTATATGGTGAACCATAATAGGCAGCACCTGCTCTCAGCATAAAGTTTTCTAGTTTTACTTCGGCTCCAATACGTGCATTTAAAGCTGTTTTAAACAAATTTTTGATTACAGTATTCATTGCATTTGCGATATTTTCAAACCCAGGTTCATAATAATATTTCATACTTGAATAGCCCACTAGTTCAATGTCCGCAGAGATAAACCCATATTGGTTCATAAATGCAGTGCCGCTTAAAATGGCTTTGTATGGTGAGGAATATCCATAATTGAAAGACAAAGCGGTGTCTTGAGAGTAGCTGGAAATAGGGCTGTTATTAGGATTTGAATGAAGTAGCAAACTGTCGGTATGCGATTCCATTCCAATTTGTGATAAATCATTTAGTTGGTAATAAGTTGGGGTGTGAAGGGCAAGTCCAAACCGGAAATTGTCGGAAGGCTTAATGATGGCACCCAATTTTAAATTGATTCCTGTTCCATTAGTAGAAAGGTTTTCAGTGAAGTGCATGTATTTAAAATCATTATTGTTATCACCTGAAATATCTTCTTCATTATAGTTGAGTGTGCGTTTGTAATTTAAAGAGGTGATTCCTACTGTAGCTCCTAAAAGTAATACTTCTTTGTAGTTTCCTCCGCCACTGATAACAAGTTCGTTGATTCCACCTCTTTCATAAACATGTTTGTTTTGATTGATACCACCAGTGAATGGGACATAAGAAACAGCAGTATTGGAGTCTGCACCAAAACCTCTATCAATAAGCCATGTTTCATAAGCGGCATAAGCAGGGTAGCTAACTGAATTGATTGCCTTGATACCACCTAGGCTATTAAACTCATCGGCATATTTTTCGATAAGTGATGATTGAAAATTGTTGCCAGAATAAGTATATTCATTATTGAAAGTGGCAAGCCTATTTGCACCAATTGCAAATGAGCCAGCCTTCCAAGCACTTCTCTTGTATAAATTTCCTTTTTTAGCATTTGTCAAAACGATACCAAATTGAGACATATTGAGTTTGCTAGAGTTGGCTAAATTTGTATTGTTTTGATAGGTGCCGGTATTATTACTAATTTGAAAGGAGGGAGATAATACAAATTCACCACGTCTGTAAATTCCGATACCGGCTGGGTTAATAGATAGTGCGGAAAAATCACCACCGACACTTCCCATTGCATTCCCAACACTTAATCCTCGTGCTGTGCCATAATAATTAGTGTAACCATATCTTAAAGCATCAAATTCATCTTGTGCATTTGCTGTCACAAATAGAGCAAGCACATTTGTAAATGTCAAAAGTATTTTTTTCATTTTTATATTTTTAAAAAAGCATACTTAAATGAAAATGTCAATTTTTATACAAGTATGCTTTAAGTAAGTGTAATTTAAATAAAATAGAATTATCTTCTTCCTCCGACTGATCTGCTACTGCCTCCGCTATTTCCGCCACCCATCATGCTTCTGCCTCCTCCTAAATTACTATTGTTTGATGGCATAGACATTCTAGGAGATGAAGATTCGCTTCTTTCATAGTTTCTTTGTTGTTGAGGACGTTGCTCTTGCATACGTTGTTGTTGTGAGCGTTGTTGTTGCATTTGTTGCTCTTGCATACGTTGTTGTTGTGAGCGTTGTTGTTGCATTTGTTGCTCTCTGATGCTATTATTTCTATTTTGCTGAGTGTTATTTATTTGTCTGTCGTTATTATTTTGGATGGCATCAGCATTTCTATCAATGTTTCTGTTATTCTGATTATTTCTATCAAAAATATCTCTTTGATTTGAATTTTTAATTGTGTTATTATTATTCCTAATATCGACATTTTGATTTGCATTCACCTGAGGAGTGCTATTTCGGTCGATATTTGTATTTCTATTATTTGGAGTAGTTTGTCTAGGATTGATATCTGCATTTGCATTCAATGAATTGATAGCCCTTGGATTGCTGGAATTTGTATTTTTAATATTATTATAGGTATTTATTTCCATTTGTCTATCTCTTCTTGGAGATACTGTAATATTATTGCTATTCATGCCAGAGCGTGGTCCATATTGATAAACAGTTCTTTTTCCTCCGTTGTAACTTCCACTATTATATCCATCCCAATATCCATTGTAGTATCCGTTGTAGTATCCGTTGTAGTATCCATTGTAGTATCCATTGTTATATCCATAACCGTATCCACCCCATCCCCAGTTGTTATATCCATAGTAAGGGTAATACCAATTGTTCCACCCATAAAAAGGATTATATCCAAATCCAAAATACCATCCACTTCCACCTATGTGCCAATTGCTCCATCCATAGTAGGGTCTGTAATAATTATTGTAATACCATGAAGGGTAGTTGCAACTCCAATCCCACCAATAAGGATCTGAATAGAAACTGCTATAGTATCCAAATTGCCAAGTCCAAAATGGGCGATGAAATCTTTTAATTCTTGTTGCGTAATAATAATCATCATCATAGTAATAATCATCACCTTCATCATATTGATAGCTTTTAGATGTTTTACTATATTGATTGTTATAGTCAGTGTCATCCTCTGTGTATTCATCATTTGAATAATTTTGATTATAGTTATTGTTATTATAATCGTTATTATTATTTTGATTTATATCATAACTATTTTTTCTGTTTGGAGCCATTGCTATAAATATCATCTTGAGCAAAACTGTTATTTGTAATGACAAAAAGCAATAATGCGGAGAATAAAAAAAAACCTTTTCATAAATGTAAATTTTATTGTGTTTAAAATAGTTTTCAATTTGTTTTCGAAGTTACATATTTCGACTCAAGAAAATCATAAAAGTTTATTTTAAGATTCAGTTAAACATTCATTTAACATTTAGATAAGAAGTTTATGATGTAACCTCGATTTCCAATTGTGTAATTTGAGTTAAAAACTCTATTCAATGATTTTTGAAAATAGACATAAACTTTCTGTTACTTTGCATTTCAATTATTATGTATTATGGCAAAAGAGATTACATCACGAGCAGAGGATTATAGCAAATGGTATAACGATTTAATTATTAAAGCTGGTTTGGCTGATTATAGTGCAGTGAGAGGTTGCATGGTGATCAAGCCTTATGGCTATGCAATATGGGAAAATATGAGAGATATTTTAGACAAAATGTTTAAAGCTACTGGTCATTCAAACGCTTATTTTCCTTTATTTGTACCGAAAAGTTTATTTGAAGCTGAAGAAAAAAAATGCAGAAGGTTTTGCAAAAGAATGTGCAGTTGTAACACATTATCGGTTGAAAACAGATATTCAAAATCCAGGAAAACTGATTGTAGATCCTGAGGCAAAACTAGAAGAAGAATTAGTCGTGAGACCCACTTCTGAGGCTATTATTTGGAATACTTATAAAACATGGATACAGTCTTATCGTGATTTACCTATTTTGATCAATCAATGGGCAAATGTGGTTCGTTGGGAAATGCGTACACGATTGTTTCTACGCACTGCAGAATTTTTATGGCAAGAAGGGCATACGGCTCATGCAAGTAAAGAGGAAGCCATTCAAGAAACTAAAACAATGCTTGATGTCTATGCTGATTTTGCAGAAAACTATATGGCAATGCCTGTCATCAAAGGAGTAAAAAGCGAAAATGAACGATTTGCAGGAGCAGTGGATACTTATTGCATAGAAGCTCTTATGCAGGATGGCAAAGCATTACAAGCAGGAACTTCCCATTTTTTAGGTCAAAATTTCGCGAAAGCATTTGATGTAAAATTTAATAATAAAGACAATCAAGCAGAGTATGTTTGGGCAACCTCTTGGGGGGTTTCTACTAGGTTAATCGGGGCTTTGGTGATGGCTCATAGCGATGATGAAGGTTTAGTACTTCCTCCAAAATTAGCTCCATTCCAAGCAATAATTATCCCAATTTATAAAGGAGAAGCAAGCAAAAATATCATTGATGAAAAAGCACAATCTTTGTTAGAAGAATTGAAATCAAAAGGAATCAGAGCAAAATATGATAGTGATGATAATAGTCGTCCGGGATGGAAATTTGCAGAATACGAAATGAAAGGAGTGCCTGTGAGAATTGCTTTAGGGTTGAGAGATATTGAAAACAATGTTGCTGAGGTTGCTCGAAGAGATACGAAAGAAAAAACATCTGTTCAATTAGATGGCCTACCAGTTTATATTGAAAATTTATTGAATGAAATTCAACATTCGATTTATCAAAAAGCACTCGACTATCGCAATGAACATATTACAGAAGTGAACACCTGGGATGAATTTGTAGAAACGCTCGAAACTAAAACCGGTTTTGTGAGTGCTCATTGGGATGGCACACCTGAAACTGAAGAGAAAATTAAAGAAATGACAAAAGCAACGATTCGATGCATCCCGTTAAATAATCGTAGTGAAGCTGGCCAATGTATCTTGTCCGGAAAACCAAGTACAGAAAGAGTTTTGTTTGCCAAAGCCTATTAATAGATAGAAGAAACAAGGATGATTAGAGCTCAAGCAAAAAAAAATAACAAGAGTCATTTTTTGTAATTTACTTTTGTATTAAAAATGAATGCAAAACTGACTTTTGAACAAAATTTGGTAAACCCTAACACATACAATGTGGAAAAGTTGAAGTGAGAATCCGTATTATTTTATTTTACTTTACATTATAAATTGAATTAAAAATCATGAAAGATTTTTTTGACAAACCAACTCTAGATGCCGAACTCAATAAAAGTGCTCAACGGGCAAAGCTGTTTTCGTATCTTACTATCATAAGTGTGGCATTGGGGTTTATCCAGCTTGTTGTAGGAATTATGAATAATACCGGCAATTTGTTATCACTTTTCCCCTTTATCATTCAAACCGTAATCTCGTTGGTGTTGGCATATAATTTATTTAAATATGCTAGCTTTATTTCTAAATATGAACAAAGCAAGGATAGCAGTTTTTTTTTCTGTAAGTTTAGGTCATTTGAAAAATTATTTTATTGTATTTGGAGTTCTTTTTATTATTTTATTTTCACTCATCTTATTTGGAATTTTGATTTCAATTCTCGCAATGATTATTAGCTAATTTTAAAAATATATAAATCAATATGGACATGGAAAATTCACACTTGCAAACACCTCAAATGTTGGATGCACCTAGCATAGAGTTGATGCGTTCTTTAAGCAAGTGGTCAAGATTTGTAGGTATTATTTTTTTAATCTTCTCTCTTACAATTGTGCTGACTTTTATCCTGATTTTTTTAAACTTCGATATCATTTTAAGAGAAATCAGTAAGGTCAACGGAATGAATGAAGAGATGCTCACTATCTTACAAAATGGGGGTAAATCGGCTTTATTATTTTTCTGTTTTGTTAGCTTTTCAATCCTTTTTTTTAATGGATATTTATTGTATCATTTTGGTTCCAAACTTTCTATCAATTGTCACGAAATGAATGACCAAAATTTATATTCTGCATTTCGCGATTTGAATCGCTATTTTCAATTATCAATTGTGTTAAGCGTGATTTCGCTTTTGTTTACTTTCCTGATTATGATTTCTCAGTTTTTTAGTATGATTTAATCTAAATCTTTATTTGACCATTTCAACAGTATATCCTTTGTTTTTCAACAATTGAATTAACCCTTTCTCTCCACTCAAATGACCTGCTCCAACAGCTACGAAACAAGGTCTTTCACTCATTATTTCAGGTAATAATTCTGCCCAGTTTTTATTGCGATCATTAATCAAAGCATCTTCATGGTTTTGAAATTCTTTTGATTCAATTATCAAATTATACAAATGATCAATGTCTTGTGCTTTGTAATAAGTAATCATTTGAGCTTGAGTTTTATTGTCTTTTTCCATATCGTCTAAGCTACTATTGAGCAGTGCTTCGATCTCGCTATCTTTCATATCATCAAAAATTTTTAGTTGCGACATAGTTGTTTCTAATCCTGCAATTTCGTTCCCATTTTTTTTACTCATTTCAATCAAATTCATTTCATAAGATGAGGTTTTATCGCATTGAAATCCTTTTTGAGAAATTAATGATAAAAGGACTATTGGCTTTAAAGTTTGAAACCCTTCGGTGCTTAGCCCAATTTGCTTTTGGAAGCGAGATGAAAATCGTTCATAACTTTCTTCTGATTCAAAAAAATTCATAAGTTTTTTATTAGGAGGCAACATCATCGATTGTTGATATTGCATAATCGTATTCATATCGGCCAGATTAATTTCTAAAACTAATTTGTCAGTTGCGTCAAACGCTTTCTGCATCTTATCTGTAAAGAAATAATCTTGATCACAAATCATGTGGATAGTCCCAAAAAGATAAGAAGGTTTTGCAAGTTTTTTGCCACTCACTTTCCATAAAATACTATTATTTTTATCATTATTTTGAGCTTGTAATTTATTTTGAAAAAAAAGCTGTGAAAATAGGCTCACCAAAAATAATAGGTAATTTTTATTCATCATTTTTTAAAAAATTTTAATTAGTTTACGAAGATAGGAAAATTGAGCTTGAATGTATCCCTATCTGATTATTTTTAACATCCTTTTGCCTCCTTTTTTGATGTAAAATAAAAGAGATGCTTATTAGAGATTCTATTTTATTTCAATTAAATTTGAAATATTTTTCATTTTTAAATTCACATTTTTTTATTAGAATAAGGCATGTTATAAACTTTTTTTTAACTATAAAAGAAGTCATTTCCACACCAACTAACTAAATTTATCACTAATTCACAAATTATCAACAATAAATTATCGATTATGAACATATAAAAGACGTTAATATCACCATGTTTATTGAATATAAGCCCTTACACGCTGTGGATAAATAAAAAGAAAAAAAAAAATTAATGAAAATTAAATTGAAAATGTGTCGAATAGTGTAGATTTGTGTCATTAAATGTAAAAAAAATCATTCTATTGATGACAAGAACGTATGGAGAATATGAAGTTACTCTTGATAGCAAAGGCAGAATTGCTTTGCCTGCTATTTATAAGAAGCAACTGTCCCAAGAGGAAGGAATGACTTTTATGCTCACAAAAGGAAATGATAATTACTTGATTTTATACACTGCCAGTCAATGGAAAAAAGTAGAAGAAACATTGGATACACTCAACGATTATAATGAAGAGGCCATGGAGTTGAAAATAATGATGATGAGCGGGGCTTCTCCAATTGAAGCAGATGCTGCTGGTCGTGTAGTGATTCCAAAACGAATGATTCAATATGCGGGATTTAAGAAAGACATTGTCATGTTAGGGATGTCCGATAAAATGTTGATATGGGATGCGGTAGAATACGAAAAAGCAATCGATGTAAATAAAGATAGACAAAAAGCACTTTCAGCGAAAATTTTGGGGAGTTCATATTCAAACCCAATAAAAGGAGTGTAGAAATGAAAGATGAAAGTACATTTTATCATCAACCAGTTCTTTTAAATGAATGTATAGAGCAGCTAAACATAAAGCCAGATGGAGTGTATCTCGATGCGACTTATGGTGGTGGAGGGCATAGCAAAGAGATTTTGAAAAGGCTGAATGAGCATGGGACATTAATCGTGTTTGATCAAGATGATGATGCAAAGCGAAATATTCCCGACGATAAACGTATCCTTTTCGTACCAGAAAATTTTCGATACGCATCTCGCTTTGTTAGGCTTTATAAGCTACCGTCGCTTGATGGAGTGCTTGCAGATTTAGGAGTGAGTTCATACCAATTTGACACTCCCGACAGAGGATTCTCAACTCGGTTTGATGCCTTACTAGATATGAGAATGGATCAACGTAACCCACTGTCTGCAATGAATGTATTGAATGAATATAAAGAGCCTCAATTGAAACAGATCTTTGAACAATATGGAGAAGTAACCAATGCAAAAAATGTTGCAAGAAGTATTGCTGAGGCAAGAATGGCTAAACGATTGACAACAATCAATGAGCTAAAACAAACCCTAGCGAAATGTATTTACGGAAACGAAAATAAATATTTTGCACAAATCTTTCAAGCAATCAGAATTGAAGTGAATGATGAACTCAATGCACTCATGGAGTTTTTAGAAACAATCACTCTTTCAATGTCTGAAAATGCTCGAATTTGTATGATTACTTTTCATTCTTTAGAAGATAGGATTGTTAAGCAATGGATGAAAAATGAAACCTTTCAAAATGAACCTGATTTTTTTACTAAACAAACAAAAAAGAAGAACTTAAAAATAATCACTAAACGACCCATACTGCCTAGCGAAGAAGAAATAAAAAAATAACTCAAGAGCTCGAAGTGCCAAACTAAGAGTTGCACAAAAAGTATAATAAATATGAATAAAATACCAGACTGGAAATTAATACTTAAGCAAATCGCACAAAAAGGAATCGTCAACAATGTATCCTTTATCATCTATTTGTCCATTCTGGCAATTATTTACATCTCAATCAGTCATCACGCTGAAAATACTGAAAGAGAAATAGTGAAAATAGCAAGAGAATTGAAAGAACAAAGATGGAAATATGTTGATCAAAAAACACAAATAATGTCTTTGACGAAAGAGAGTAGCCTCGAAGCAAAAGCCAATAAATTAGGTCTGAAAATTGCAAAAACACCACCTTTTAAAATAACAATTAATCAAAATCAATCAGAAAATCAATCAGAAAATTAAATCAATCATAAAACATATTTAAAATAAAACAAGCACATGAAAGACAAAATCAACATAAAATTAAGAGTGTATATTACATTCCTCCTTATGTGCTTGTTTGGAGTTTTAATCATATATAAAGCTGCTTCCATTCAAATTAAAGAAGGAAAGACACTTCTGAGTCAAGCAGATAGCATGACTATCAAAATTGATACAATGCAACCCGAAAGAGGAAATATTTATTCAGAAGATGGTTGTCTGCTATCCACTTCTATTCCTCAGTTTGACTTGCGGGTCGATTTTAAATCTATCCCAAATGATACATTCAATAAATATGTTGAATCTCTATCAAAAGGATTAGAAACTATTTTTAAAGATAAAAACTGGAAAGAGTATAAAAATCTTTTAACAACTGCATTCAATCAACAAAATAGGTATTTCTTACTAAAAAGAAAAGTTTCTTATGCTAATTTATTTGAAGTGAAAAAACTGCAACCTTTTGCAAAAAATCAAAATAAAGGAGGCCTTATCGTTGAACCCAAAACAAAACGAATTTACCCCTACGGGCTACTGGCTAACAGAGTTATAGGAATTTCAAGAGAAAATGGAAATGGAGTAGGAATCGAAAACCAATACGATTCTTTATTGAAAGGCAAACCCGGACAACGAATCGTACGAAAATTAGCTGGAGGCACATGGATGCCAATTGAAGACTCAGAAGTAGACCCCGAAAATGGAGCCGATATTCATTCTACGATTGATTTGCAAATACAAGATGTTGTCGAAAATGCTCTCTATAATCAAGTCGAAAAAGAGCAAGTTGAATTTGGAACTTGCATCGTGATGGAAGTGAAAACCGGCAAAATAAAGGCATTGGCAAATCTTGGACGACAACCTGATGGTTCTTATGCCGAAAATGACAATTATGCATTAAAGCTATTAGAGCCCGGTTCAACATTCAAACTAACATCTCTCATTTCTCTCATGCGAGATAAAATTGCAACGATAGATGATAAAGTAAATTGCCAAGGCGGTTCCATAAAATTTGGCAAAAATAACATATCAGACGCTCATAAAGGACTTGGTGTGCTTACAATCAGAGATGCTTTTGCTCATTCATCAAACGTAGCTTTTGCCAAACTAATTTATGAAAACTATAAAGACAAAGTAGGATCCTATTGGACTAATCTACACGACTTAGGACTAGACCAACCAACAGGAATCAACTTAATAAAAAGAGAACCTAGATCTTATTTTAAAAGAGATTCTGCAAAGAATGGCAAGTTTGGCTTAGCTTCTATGGGAATTGGATATTCTATTGTGATTACTCCTTTGCACACTTGTATGGTTTATAATGCAATTGCTAATAATGGCAAAATCATGAAACCCTATATCGTAAATAGTGCAAATGAATATGGAAAAGAAATCGTCAAATATGAGCCAACAGTTGTCAAAGATCTTCAAATGGATTCTACTTCAATCGAAAAAATTAAAGATGCATTACAAGCAGTTGTAGAAATTGGAACAGGAAAAGCTTTGAAAAATCCTTACTACACAATCTGTGGAAAAACAGGCACCTCAAAGGTGGTTGATGTCGTAGAAAAAGTATTACCCGATGGTTCTATTGTAAAAGAAAAAATTAGCTATAGTGATAAAGTATATAATGCATCGTTTGTTGGTTTCTTTCCAAAAGAAGACCCCCAATATACAATCTGTGTTATATTGAGAACACAAAAAGGAGCAACAAATATTTACGGAGGTCAATTGGCACTTCCTGTTTTCAAAGAAGTTGCAAATAGGCTCTATGCAATTAATACGCACAATGTAAACTCAATTGCAAAACATAAAAAAGTAAAAAACAATTTTGATTTTAAAAATATCAAAGGAACTCAATACAATATACTAAACGCTAGACTAAAATTTGATACCAAAATGATTCAAGAAAATAGCATTGTGATGAGTAAAGATACCAACGGAAATATATTGTCTAAAATTGGAGAAATACAATTATCAAAAGTCCCAAATGTAGAAGGGATGGGGCTTAGAGATGCAATCTATCTTTTAGAAAAATCAGGATTAAAAGTTCATAGCACTGGAAAAGGGAAAGTGGTATCACAATCAATAGAGCCAGGCTCAAATATTCAAAAAGGAAACAAAATTATTCTTCAACTCAGTTAAATTGAAAACCATTCAAAACATATTATCCTCTGTTGAAACGCTCCAAATTATTGGATATGCAAGCTACCCAATTCATAAAATGAGTGCAGATTCTCGTACAATTTCCCAAGGAGATATTTTTGTAGCAATAGAAGGCGAACATGTTGACGGGCATCAATTTATTGAAAAAGCAATTGAGCAAGGTGCTGTTGGAATAGTATGTCATAAACTTCCTCAAACTCTACATTCAAATATCTGTTATGTGCAAGTGGAAAACCCTCTACATATAACAGGAATTTTAGCTGCAAATTTTTACGAACACCCATCTGAAAGACTAAAGCTGATAGGCATTACAGGAACAAACGGCAAAACGACATGTGCTACATTATTATTTAAATTATTCTCACAATTAGGCTACAAATGCGGACTCATATCTACTATACAAAATCAAATCGGGAACAAAATTATTCCCGCCACACACACCACCCCCGATGGAATTAGCTTGCAAGCACTATTAGCTGAAATGCTCCATGAAAATTGCACACATGTTTTTATGGAAGTGAGTTCTCATGCTATTCACCAAAAAAGAATCGCTGGTTGCCTCTTTTCAATTGCATGTTTCACCAATATCACTCACGACCATCTCGACTACCATAAAACATTTGATGAATACATCCATGTTAAAAAAATCCTTTTTTGATACCTTAGAAAAATCAGCAGTAGCCATTACCAATATTGATGATAAAAGAGGAATGGTGATGCTCCAAAATACAGTTGCAACTAAACAAACATATTCTTTAAAAAACAATTCAAATTATAAAGGAAAAATTATTGAAAACAATTTGAGTGGATTAATGATGTCGATAGATAACCACGAAGTTTTCTTTAAAATGATAGGCACTTTTAACGCCTATAATTTGCTCTGTGTCTATGCTGTAGCGATTGAATTAGGCGAAGATAAATGGAAGGTGTTGCAAATATTAAGTACACTCACCGGAGCCGAAGGACGGTTTGATTATTTGTTTTCAAAAAATGAAAATATCATGGGTGTTATTGATTATGCTCACACGCCAGATGCCTTGCTAAATATTTTAGCAGCTATCAACAAACTCAGAACTGGAAAAGAAACACTCACAACCATTATTGGTTGTGGTGGAGATAGAGATAAAACAAAAAGACCACTGATGGCACTTGTTGCTTGTGAATATAGTGACAAAGTCATTTTTACATCCGATAACCCTCGCAGCGAAAGCCCCGAAGAGATTATTAAAGAAATGGAAAACGGAGTACCTGCAAATCTTAAAAAGAAATTTATCAGTATTATAGATAGAAGAGAAGCTATTAAAACCGCCTGTCATTTATCTACAAAAGGAGACATCATTTTATTAGCAGGCAAAGGACATGAGAAATATCAAGAGATACATGGGCTTAAAAATCCTTTTGATGATAAAACCGAATTCATTAACGCATTAAACCTACTAGAAAAATAAATTATGCTATATCATCTATTTACATATTTAAGAGAAACGTTCAATATGCCTGGTGTTGGAGTCTTTTATTATATCACATTTAGAGCGGCAATGGCAGTAATATTATCGCTTATCATTTCACTGGTATATGGCAAAAGAATCATTCGATTTTTACACAAAAAACAAATCGGAGAAACGGTCCGAGATTTAGGATTAGAAGGCGAAAAACAAAAGAAAGGAACCCCTACAATGGGCGGAATCATTATCATCTCAGCAATCATTATTCCTACTTTTCTTTTTGCAAGAGTTGAAAATGTCTATATTATTTTAATGCTCATTTCAACAATTTGGCTTGGACTTATTGGTTTCCTAGATGATTATATTAAAGTATTTAAAAAAAATAAAGAAGGGCTTTCAGGTAGATTTAAATTAATAGGACAAGCCGGACTCGGAATTATTATTGGACTTACGATGTACTATAACGATAATGTTTATATTACAAGAGATACAACTGGAAACACTCCTGCTATATACAGCAAAGATGATATTGTCATCAAAGAAGGAATCGTAAGAAATGATGAAAGAGGGAATGCAAGAACGTATGCACATGTCAAAAGTCAAGTGACAACAATTCCTTTTGCAAAAAATCACGAATTAAGTTATTCCAAAATGGCATCATGGTTTGGTGATGATTATTTGAAATATACCACTCCTCTAATCTACGTTATTTTTGTAACATTCATCATTGCAGCCGTTTCAAATGGAGCTAATATCACTGATGGTTTAGATGGTCTGGCAACAGGAACAAGTGCCATCATTGGGATCTGCTTAGCCCTGTTTGCCTATCTTTCAGGCAATTTCTTTTTAGCAAAATACCTCAATATTATGCAAATTCCGAACATTGATGAGCTCTCTATTTTTATTGGAGCCTTTGTAGGAGCCTGCATCGGATTCTTGTGGTATAATAGTTATCCAGCTCAAGTATTTATGGGCGACACTGGGAGCTTAGCTCTTGGTGGCATCATCGCTTCCTTAGCAATCATAATCAGAAAAGAATTATTGATACCCATTATCTGTGGAGTATTTCTAGTAGAAAATTTGAGCGTGTTAATTCAAGTGGGCTACTTCAAATGGACTAAAAGAAAACATGGAGAAGGGAGAAGAATTTTCCTCATGTCGCCATTACATCACCACTATCAAAAGCTGGGCTATCATGAAAGTAAAATCGCTATTCGATTTTGGATTATCGGAATCATCCTAGCAGTATTAAGTATCGTCACATTAAAACTTCAATAAAATTGAACTATAAATTAATCATATTAGGAAGTGGCGAAAGCGGTACAGGAGCAGCATTGCTTGCAAAGAAGAAAGGTATTTCTGTTTTTGTAAGTGATAAAAATTTGATTGATAAAAAATATAAAGAAGAACTTTTACAAAACCATATTCCTTTTGAAGAAGGAAAACATTCAGAAGAAATCATTTTAAATGCCGTTGAAATTATCAAGAGTCCAGGCATTCCTCACAAGGTAGAGATTATAAAAAAAGCGATTGAAAAAAAGATTCCTATTATCAGTGAAATCGAATTTGCACATCGATATAAAGGCAATAGCAAAATCGTATGCATCACCGGTAGTAATGGTAAAACGACAACGACTAGTCTTTGCTTCGATATCTTTCAAAAAGCCAATTATGATGCATCATTGGTGGGAAATATCGGATACAGTTTTGCAAGACAAATTGCACTCAAACCAACAGAATGGTATGTGATGGAAATCAGCAGTTTTCAATTGGATGATATTGTTGATTTTAAGCCTGATATTGCTGTGATTACCAATATAACCCCCGACCATTTAGATCGTTACAATAATGAATTTTCTTTATACGTAAAATCGAAATTTCAAATTTCAAAAAATCTAAAGTCAAATGATACATTAATCTTATGTCAAGATGACCCCGCAACACTCGAATATTTAGCAAATCATAAACTAACACCCAAAATTCAGTTTTTTACAATGAACGAACAATTAAAATCAGATGGAGCTTACATTAATCAAAATGAGATGATTTTTAGGATGAATGGAGAACCATTTTCAATCTCCATCAATGAACTTTCCTTGAAAGGAAAACACAATCAATACAATTCAATGGCCGCAGGAATCTCATCCAGAGTAGCCGAAATTCGAAATTCAGCTATTCGCGAAAGTTTAAAAACGTTTGTTGCATTGGAGCATCGAATGGAAACCGTCGCCTTCATTCGAGGAATTGAGTTTATTAATGATAGCAAAGCGACTAATTTAAATAGTGTTTGGTATGCGTTAGAATCTATGGCCAAGCCAGTTATTCTTATATTGGGAGGCATCGATAAAGGAAATGATTACGCTGAAATTTTTGATCTAGTGAAAGAAAAAGTAAAAGCAATTGTTTGTTTGGGTGTTGACAATAGCCCAATTATCAAAGCTTTCCAAGGAGTCGTTCATATAGTTGATACGAACAATATTTCCGATGCAGTGAAAGAATCTTACCAACTAGCCGAAACAGGAGATTGTGTATTGTTATCCCCCGCCTGTGCCAGCTTTGATTTATTTAAAAATTATGAAGACAGAGGCGAGCAATTTAAAAATACAGTAAGAGCATTGTAAAACAAAAATAGAATGGAACAACTATTAAATAAAACAAAAGGAGACAAAGTAATCTGGAGTGTAGTTATCTTACTCTCTTTGGTGAGCTTATTGGCAGTTTACAGCTCAACTAGTTCGTTGGCTTATCGTCTGCAAAAAGGGCATGCCGAAATTTATTTGATAAAACAATTAGGTGTTTTAGCTGCTGGAATCATCATTGTTTATTTGTGCCACAAAATTAACTATATGTATTACTCCAAGTTTGCATTGATTTTATTTATTATTAGTATTCCATTATTAATCTATACTTTATTTTTTGGAGCAGAGTTCAACCACGGTTCGCGTTGGATAAAATTACCTATCGTGCAACTGACTTTCCAATCATCAGATCTTGCAAAATTGGCCCTCTTTATGTTCTTGGCAAGGCAACTTTCAAGAATGAGAAACGATTTAGACAATACTAAAAAAGTTTGGATAAATATATTTTTACCCGTCATCGTTATTTGTGCATTGATAGCACCAGCTAATCTTTCAACAGCTTTAATGGTTGCTATGTCATCAGCAATGTTGTTCTTTATTGGAAATGTGAGAATGAAACATTTATTAATCTTGGCAGGCTCAGTATTTATTTTAATGGGAAGTTTAGTTGCGATTAGTTATTATCTCAAAGTAGGGCGTGCAGTCACTTGGGTCAATCGTGTTCAGCATTTCAGTTCTGAAGAAAAAAGTGAAGTGCCATATCAAGTTTATCATTCTAAAATTGCGATTGCAAAAGGTGGAATCTTAGGTAAAGGACCTGGAAATTCAAATCAAAGAAATTTCTTACCACATCCATATTCCGATTTTATTTATTCTATCATCATTGAGGAATATGGATTACTTGGAGGTATTGCACTCATCTTTTTGTATTTACTTTTCTTATATCGAAGTGTTCTCATATTCCGAAGGTGTCCTTATGCTTTTGGTGCATTCCTTGCATTGGGGCTTAGTTTCTCACTCGTCTTTCAAGCATTTTTAAATATGGGTGTCAATGTGAATCTGTTGCCAGTAACGGGATTGACACTTCCTTTGGTCAGCATGGGAGGGTCATCAATATGGTTTACCTGTATAGCAATCGGAACCATTTTGAGTGTGAGTAGATTCGTAGAAGAAGAAAAAAATAATATTCATAAAATAGACACAAATCCAGAAATATCAGAAACAGAATAACCGTAAATGACAACAATAAATCCATATAAAATCATTGTAGCAGGCGGCGGCACCGGTGGGCATATCTTTCCGGCAGTGTCTATTGCGAATGCATTTAAGCAAATGTATTCCGATGCTAATATTTTATTTGTTGGAGCGAAAGGGAAAATGGAGATGGAAAAAGTTCCAAAAGAAGGATATGAAATTATAGGACTTGATATTGCTGGATTTAATAGAAGTTCGCTTCTTAAAAATATCTCCCTTCCATTCAAAATTGTAAAAAGTTTTTTGCAAGCTAGAAAGATATTAAAAGAGTTTAAACCCGATGCAGTCGTTGGTGTAGGGGGATTTGCGAGTTTTTCTGTTTTGTATATGGCTCAACGATTAGGTATTCCTACACTCATTCAAGAGCAAAATTCTTTTGCAGGAAAAAGCAATAAAATTTTAGGAAAAAAGGCAAATGTGATTTGTGTGGCTTATGATAATATGGAAAAATTTTTCCCCAAAGAAAAAATTGTAAAAACCGGAAACCCTATTCGTCAAACCATTGCTCACAATCAGATTACAAAAGAACAAGGAATACAATTTTTTAATTTAAATCATCATCAAAAAGTTGTATTTGCATTCGGTGGAAGCCTAGGTGCTAGAAGTATCAATCAAGCAATATTCAATCATATCAAACAATTTGCGGAAAATAATATTCAACTGATTTGGCAAACTGGTACAGCCTTTTTTGAAAAAGCAAAAGATGCATGCAAACAATTTGAATCGACTATAAAAGTATATGACTTTTTGCGTGAAATGGATTATGCTTATTCAACTGCCGATTTAATTATTTCTCGAGCAGGGGCATCATCTATTTCCGAACTGAGCATCGTTGCAAAACCTGTTGTGTTTGTGCCTTTCCCTTATGCAAGTGAAGATCATCAAACACACAATGCAATGGCTTTAGTTAAGCACAATGCAGCAGCTATTTTAAAAGACAGTGAAACCGATTCTCAATTATTCAACACTATTTTACATTTTATCAATGATGAAAATGGTTGCTCTGAAATGACTCAAAATATAAAGGCATTTGCAATGCTCGATGCGGATAAATTAATTGCTCAACATTTAAAAAGAATTATTAATAAATAGGATGAACTTAAATAAAATCCATAGCGTTTATTTTATCGGCATAGGAGGTATTGGTATGAGTGCAATTGCTCGTTTTTTTAATCAAAGAAATGTAGCAGTGAGTGGATATGATAAAGTGGAAACGGTACTCACTAAGCAATTGGTAGAAGAGGGCATCTCAATTCATTATGAAGAAAATATTGCTTTGCTCAATCCAAAAGCAGATTTAGTAGTTTATACTCCTGCGATATCATCACAACATATCGAGCTGCAATGGTATCAACAGCAAGGATTCAAGATAGTGAAAAGAAGTGATGTTCTTCAAATGATTTCAGAAGAGATGAACGCAATTTGTGTAGCTGGTACTCATGGGAAAACGACTATTTCAACAATGATTGCTCATGTCCTGAGATATTCATCCTATGGATGCAATGCCTTTCTAGGTGGTATTTCATCAAATTATGGAGTCAATTATTGGTCAAATGAAAACGACACTGCTGTGATTGAAGCAGATGAATATGATCGAAGTTTTTTAAAATTATTTCCAACGATTGCAGTCGTAACAGCTATGGATCCTGATCACTTGGATATATATGGTACAAAAGATGAAATGGAAAAATGTTATTTGCAATTTATTGCTCAAGTTAAAGATACATTAGTGTATAAGCACGGAATGAAACACAGTCTTAATTTCAAAGTGCCAAAAAAAATCAGTTATAGTTTGCTCAATCAAGCTGCGGATTTTTATGCTTCTGACGTGCAAGCAAAAAATGGAACTTACCAATTTAATATATGCAATGGTGAAAATAATTTAGGTCAACTTCAATTAAATATTGGAGGGTTACATAATGTTGAAAATGCTGTGGCAACCTTTGCTGTAGCTTCCCTTTTAGGAATTGAATTTGAAAAAATTCAAAATGCTATCGCTACTTTCAAAGGAGTGAAAAGACGATTTGAGTATATTATTAAAAATGAAAATCTCGTATATATTGATGATTATGCACATCATCCTGAAGAGTTAAAAATGCTTTTACAAAGTGCAAAATCACTATTTCCTAGGCGAAAAATAAGAGTCGTTTTTCAACCGCATCTTTATTCAAGGACAAAAGATTTTGCGGCAGAATTTGCAAGAAGTTTAGACCTAGCCGATGAAGTGGTTTTGCTAGATATTTATCCGGCAAGAGAACATCCGATTGAAGGTGTAAATAGTCAATTGATTCTTCAATACATGAGTTTGAATAATAAGCATGTATTGTCGAAAGACGGATTGCTCGATTGGGTTAAACTTACACAATTTGATGTGTTGATTACTGCAGGAGCAGGTGATATAGACCAACTAGTTCTCCCTATTAAAAAACTTTTAGAATCAAAATGAAACAGAAAATTAAAATAATAGGAAAGAAAATATTGAGTTTACTCTCGATACCAGTCATTATAGGGGCTTTCGTGTTTGCACATAGTATTTCTCAAAAAGAACTATGTAAAGACATTTTGATTCATTTTGAAAATAACGAACATAGTTTTGTTACCAATGAAAATATCATTGGGCTTTTAAATAGTAAAAATATTCATCAACAAAAAACGAAATTAAGTGAGATTGATATTCAACAACTCGAACGCCAAATAGAAGAAAATGAATGGATTAAAAATGCAGATATTTACATAGATGCAAACCATGTTCTGAATATAAATATTCTTCAAAAAGAACCTAATATTCGTATTCAACCTGAAAACGATTTTGAAGATCCTTACTATTTAGACAATAATGCAAATAAGATACCCTACTCATCTCAATACATTCCTAATTTACCAATTGCAACCGTATATGAATTGTCATACTCTTCTCAAGATTTGGCTATCAAAAGAGACCTTGTTAAAATTGCTAATTTCTTAAAAGCAGATACCTTTTGGAGTGCTGCTATTACGCAAATTGTTGTTAACAGATCGGGACAAATTGAATTAACACCAGCTCTTGGGAAATACACAATATTAATTGGAGATGCTGATCGATTAGATTATAAAATGAATAAATTGTTTGAATTTTTACAACAAGGACTTACAACAATTAAATGGGATAAATATGATGAAATTGATTTGCGATTCGATAAACAAATTGTATGTAGAAACCTTAGAGGAGAACTGTTTTCAAATGACCCTATTGAAAAACCTTCACAAAGGATGATAACGGCAAACCTCATTGAAAACACTCAACCAAAAGAAATCAAAACGAATACAACTATTGTATCAGCAACACCCGTAACGCCTAAAATTCAGAAAGTAATTCCCAAAAATATTGAACAGAAAAAGGAAGAGGCACCCAAAATCAAAGCAACTCAGCAAGTGAAAAAAAATGATGAAGTGGTAGGAAAAGCGAATCCCATCAAGCAAGAGAAAGAAATTGAAAAAGTAAAATCAAAAGAAATAGTCATCGTAAAACCAAAAGAAATAGCAGTTAAACAAGAGAGCAAGAAGAATATAGAAACACCTAAAATTGAGAAACCAAAAGAAACAAAAAAAGAAGTAACTGAAGTAAAACAAAGCAAATTTTTTAACGAAAACTAAAATAAATAAAATTGAAATATATGCAACAAAAAAATCCAATCATCGTAGGTCTTGATATCGGGACAACAAAAATTGTAGCCATAGCCGGTAGAAAAAATGAATATGGCAAATTAGAAATACTAGGCTTTGGAAGAGCTGATAGTAATGGTGTTAGTCATGGTATGGTTTTAAATATAGAAGAAACAACACAGTCAATTCTTGTCGCCATTGAGAGATGTCTAGAAAGTAATCCAAATTTAACAATAAAAGATGTTTATGTTGGTATCGCTGGACAACATATCAGTAGTTTGCAAAGCAAAGGAGAGCGAGTGATTAATAATTCAGAAGAAGAAATTAGAAAAGAAGATATTGATGCATTGATAAAAGATCAGTACAACACATTTGTACCAAACAACGATCAAATCATTGATGTGATTCCTCAAGATTTTACTGTTGACATGCACACTGGGTTTTCGTTAGCACAAGTAATCGGTATGACGGGAGCCAGGATAGGAGCGAATTTCCATATAATAACCGGTAATAAATCGGCAATTAAAAATATTAATCGTTGTGTAAAAAAAGCAGAGTTAAATACGAAAGATTTAGTGTTGCAGCCCCTCGCATCAGCCGCCGCTGTCATGTGTTCAGATGATTTAGAATCAGGAGTAGCTATTGTGGATATTGGTGGAGGTACAACTGATTTGGCAATTTTTCATGAAGGAATGTTAAAACACACAGCTGTCATACCAATAGCAGGTGTCAACATTACAAATGATATTCGACAAGGGTTAGGGGTGTTGAAAGCACATGCTGAAACGATGAAAGTAAAATATGGAATGGCATTATCAAGCGAAGCACAATCCAATTCATTTATTGCCATACCAGGATTTAAAGGACAACCATCTAGAGAAATATCTATCAAAAACTTGTCTAAAATTATTCAATCTAGAATGGATGAAATACTCGATTATGTAGTATATCATATCAAACAATTAGGGTTAGAAGAAAAATTATATGGAGGAATTATTTTAACAGGAGGTGGAAGTCAATTACAACATCTAAAACAATTAACCGAATTTAAAACAGGATTGGCGGCTAGAATAGGCTTGCCTAATGAGCATTTGAACGGAGCTTATGATGTGGACTTAGCCAATCCAATGTATTCTACTTGTATCGGATTAATATTAAAAGGATATGATGAATTTGAAAATAATCAAATCTCTTTTACTTCAAATAATTTGGATGCTACACTCAGCAAAAACACTCAATTAGAAACAACATCTAATTTAGATCAGGAGCTTACTCCAAGTGAAATGATTGAAATATCTTTTGGTTCTCAAAATAAAGAAACAGATTTTAACTCTGAAG
The DNA here is from genome assembly GCA_001567165.1 of Bacteroidetes bacterium OLB11. GTDB lineage: Bacteria > Bacteroidota > Bacteroidia > Chitinophagales > Chitinophagaceae > OLB11. The sequence continues at coordinate 2,508 of LNFQ01000015.1, read as the reverse complement.
AACCCCATCCAACACAAGATGGATTAGAAGATGGCGTTATAGAAGAACCTTATCCAGCACAAGGTGAATCAGAAGAAAAGCCTAATAAGAGAAGAAATTTAATTAATGATATTTTTAATTCAGTGAAAGGAAAAATCCTTAATTTATTTGAAAATGTAGAAGATGAAAAACTTTAAAAAAAATAATTTTATCAATAAAAAAAACAAATTAAAAACCCCTAAAATTCAATAATTATGATTCAGTTTGAGCTCCCACAAAACAACAATGCCTCCATCATCAAAGTGATAGGAGTAGGCGGCGGCGGCGGTAATGCTGTCGATTACATGAACAACCTAAATATCGAAGGTGTCGATTTTATCGTATGTAATACCGATAAAAAAGCACTGAACAATAGTTCGGTTTCTACTAAAATTCAACTTGGCCCCTCCCTAACACAAGGATTAGGAGCAGGTGCAAATCCCGAAATTGGAATGCGTGCATGTGAAGAAAGTATTTCTGAAATTGAAAACCTATTAGCTAATAATACCAAAATGGTTTTTGTTACTGCCGGAATGGGCGGTGGAACAGGAACAGGTGGAGCTCCTATCGTGGCTAAAGCCGCCAAAGACTTAGACATTTTAACTGTGGGAATCGTAACAACCCCATTCTCTTATGAAGGTAAAAGAAGAATGAAACAAGCAGAAGAAGGAATTGCAAAAATGAGAGAAAATGTGGACACAATCCTCATTATTTCAAATGATAAACTAAGACATCAATTTGGAAATATTCCAACCTCACAAGCATTTTCGAAAGCAGATGACATTTTAGCGACTGCAACCAAATGTATCATGGATGTGATTAATTCTGAAGGGCATATCGTTGTTGACTTTTCAGATGTTTGCACTGTGATGAGAAATGGTGGTTCTGCTATCTTAGGTAGTGCTATGGCTAGTGGCGAAAATCGAGCTTATGATGCAGTAGAAGCCGCCATCAATTCTCCACTTTTAAATGATAATAGTATTAGAGGAGCTAAATGGGTATTGCTTAATGTCAATTCAGCACATGGTGTTCATGAGCATACACTAGACGAAGTCGAAATTATTCAAGCATTTATTGAAGAGCAAACAGGCGATGAGTGTGATGTTATATTTGGAACAGGGTTTGATGATAATTTGGGAGAAAATATCAGTGTAACAATTATTGCAACTGGATTTCAATATAATGAAACCGATTCAGCATACAATAAAGAACACTTGAGACCTTCAGAAGAAAAAGGAAAAGTGGTGCATGTTTTAGAAGATCATTCTATTTCTGAAAATTCTGATTCAAAAATTGAATTGAAAAAATCTGAAAATATAGAAAATACTTCAACTCAAATTCAGATGGATGAAATCAAAGAACCAACTTTGATTTCTACAGATATTAACCCTCCTGAAATAAATCAAACTGAAAGGATCACTTTTTCACAAGATGAAATTGTATCAGTACCACAAGCAATCGTAGAGCCAACGAATAATTATTTGAATGAATCTCTTACTGAGCCTATCGTTTATACTTTAGAAGATACAAATACACCTAATTTATTTGTCAAAGAAGAAACACCTGAAGAGAACGAAACAAAGATTGTTTTTGAATTAGAACCCACGATTACAAACGATGTAGAACTTAGCACTGCTTCTTCTGAAAATAAAGAAAATGAATCTCCTACTATACAAAATGAATTAGATACCTTTTTTCAATATGATAATAGCTCAAACGATGGAATTGAATACGTAGAAAAAACGCAAGAGCAAATGCAAGAGGACTATGTTACCATCAAAGGAATTACTCTAAATCGAAAAAGAGGAAACAGAGTGATGAGTGAAATGGAGCTGGAAGCAGAAGCAAATTTTGAACTTCAAAAACGGGCATTAGAAGAGAGAGCTAGTAAATTGAGAGCAATGAGTTTTAATGTGAATAATGCTGATATCGAAAACAACGAAGCAAATATTCCTTCATATCAACGAAATAATATTTCATTGGATGAGCATGTACATTCAAATGACAATTCATTTAGTCATGTGAAAGTAAATGGAGGAAATATTAGCACGATTAATACTTTTCTAAATGGGAATAATCCAGACTAGCAAGCTCAATGAGAGAGCTGTTTTTTCAAAAGCTCAATTAGAATAATATCGAAAATAAAAAAGCCTTGAAGAAATTCTCAAGGCTTTTTTATTTTTTATTGCATCTAAAAAAAAGGAAGTACTATTGAGGTTAAAGTTGATTATAATTCATAATTTGATCGTAAAAAGCAACGACATCTTTATTTAATTGACTTTTATCAACTTCAATATTAAGAATAATATCAATGAGCACATTTATCCTTCCTTCAAGCGTTAAGAATTTATTGATGACCACAATTTTTTTATCTTGAAAAATACAATATCCACTATTAAAATTTCCCTTTTCAAAACGAATCGTATATCCGATTTCATCAAATAATTCTTCAAATTTTTTTAATGTAGTGGGGGGTATATTTAATACTCA
>LNFQ01000014.1 GCA_001567165.1 Bacteroidetes bacterium OLB11 | reverse complement strand
TTATAAATTTTTTATCGCTTTAATAAAATAGCAAGATGCTTATTTTTTAATTTGATTTTTTATAAAAAAAAAGAAAGGGTAATGGTTGTTGAAATATAAAAACTTTGTTACTGAAAAAGGAAACATTCCAAAATACATTAATTTCTACTAATTTCGCAAGGTCTAAAAAAACCTTATAAAAAATAATATTATGTCAAAAATCAAATTTGCAGTCATTGGATGTGGTCATATTGGAAAACGCCATGCAGAAATGGTCACTCGAAATGAAGAATCAGAGCTAATCGCTTTAGTTGATGTCAAAGAAAAATCTCAATTAGGAATCGAAAATTATCAAGTTCCTTTTTTTAATCACATAGATGATTTTTTAAAAAGTGATGTAGCCAATCAAGTAGACGTTGTTAATATTGCAACGCCTAATGGTTTTCATGCAGAGTATGCATTAAAATGTTTAGATGCCAGAAAACATATTGTCATTGAAAAACCAGTGGCTTTACGAAAACAAGACGCTGAAAATGTGATATACAAAGCATTGCGAGTACATAAGCAAGTATTTGCCGTGATGCAAAATCGATATAGCCCACCTAGTGTTTGGATTAAAGAATTAGTAGAAAGCGGCAAACTTGGAAAAATATTTATGGTGCAGCTAAACTGCTATTGGAATCGTGATGACCGATACTATAAACCCGACAGTTGGCATGGAAATAAAGAATTAGATGGTGGAACTTTGTTTACACAATTTTCCCATTTTATTGATTTGATGTATTGGCTTTTTGGTGATGTTCATCATATCAATTCACGATTCATCAACTTCAACCATAGCCAGCTAACTCAATTCAAAGAAGATAGTGGCGTAATCAATTTTGAATTTGTCAATGGCGGAATTGGATGTCTTAATTTTTCAACTTCTATTTGGGATAAAAACTTAGAAAGCTCTATGACAATTATTGCAGAAAATGGAAGTGTTAAAATTGGAGGACAATATATGGATAAAGTGGACGTGTGTCATGTGAAAGATTATGAAATGCCTGAGTTAGCTCCAACCAATCCCGGAAATGACTATGGTGCTTACAAAGGAAGTGCTGCCAATCATCACTACGTTATCGAAAATGTAGTAGATGTATTAAAAAACAGAGCCACTATCACTACCAATGCTTTAGAAGGATTAAAAGTGGTTGATATTATCGAAAGAATGTATCAAGCATAAACAATACAAAGAGAGGAGACTTTAGTTACAGTCATAAACATTTTATGAAATCACCTTTAAAATTTCATCATGTATTTTGCCATTCGTAGCTAAAGTTTCTTTATCATATACACTGTATGACTCTCCTTTAAAATTCGTAATTTTTCCACCAGCTTCTTCGATAATTAAGTAGCCCGCCGCAATATCCCAAGGATTTAAATTATATTCCCAAAAACCATCAAAACGCCCAGCAGCCACCCAACATAAATCAATAGCAGCACTGCCCAATCTCCTCACTGGAAGCCCCATACGAATAAACTTTTCAAAAACTTTTATTGGGTCTGTATCAATTGTTGCCCACTTATAAGGAAAGCCTGTTACCAAACAAGCACTTTCAATTTGATGACTATTTGAAACATGAATCGGTTTGTTATTTAAGAAAGCCCCTTTCCCTTTTTCTGCAAAAAATAATTCATTCATAAAAGGGTTAAAAACAGCACCCATTATCATTTTGCCTTCAAGCTCTAAGCCAATACTAATGCAGCAAATAGGGATGCCATGAGCAAAGTTAACCGTACCATCAATAGGGTCAATTATCCATTTATAATTCGATTCAGTACTCAACTCCCCCACCTCTTCACTTAAAATAAAGTGTGATGGAAATTCGCCTTGTATAATATTGATAATCGCCTCCTCTGCTTTCTTATCCACTTCTGTAACAAGATTATTGAGCGTATCCTTACTTTTTATCTCAAAAGAACCTTCAAAGTAATGTCTTAAGATTTTTGCTCCTTCGTGAATTGCAGTTAATAATGTATTTTTAAGTTTATCATTCATTTTATCAAATTATTTCGATTAAATTTGGACTCTTACAAATATACTTTCTTTTTTTAGTTACATGCAATTAAGTATTATTATTGTCAACTATAATGTCAAATATTTTCTGGAGCATTGCTTGCTTTCGGTGCAACATGCTTGTAAAAATATAGAGGCAGAAATAATCGTAGTTGATAATCAATCTACAGATGGAAGTGTTGAAATGATGCAACAGCGTTTTCCAGAAGTGATTCTTATTGATAATCAACACAATGTGGGGTTTGCAAAAGCAAATAATCAAGGGGTTGCAATTAGCAAGGGAGAGTATATTTTATATCTTAATCCTGATACAATTGTCCCTGAAGATTGTTTTGAAAAGTGCATTTCGTATATGGAGCAAAATCAAAAAGTAGGTGCATTGGGTTGTAAAATGATTGATGGGCAAGGACAGTTTTTGCCAGAATCAAAAAGAGGATTTCCGAGTACAAAAGTGGCTTTTTTTAAGATAAGTGGTATTTCCTCAATATTCAAAAAATCAAAAATTTTCAATGGATATCATCTAGGGCATTTGAGTGAAAATGACACAAACAAAGTAGATGTGTTGGCAGGCTGCTTTATGTTTTGTAGAAGAGAAGCGATAGTTAAGGTAGGCTCATTTGATGAAGATTATTTTATGTATGGAGAAGATATTGATTTGAGTTATAAAATAAAAAAAGCGGGATTCCAAAATGTATATTTTGCAGACACTACCATTATCCATTACAAAGGGGAAAGCACCAAAAAAGGGAGTCTCAATTATGTCAAAATGTTTTATCAAGCGATGATCATTTTTGCCAAAAAACATTTTACAAGTAGTAAAAAAAAACACTTACGTTTTCTTCATTCAAATTGCAATTTATATCAGAGCTATTTTAGCTTTAATTTCCAACACCCTCAGTGCTATCAAAATTCCATTGATTGACGCTGGTATTTTGACTTTTTCATTATTCGTCATGAAATATGTTTGGATAAAAAATATAAAAGTAGATACCCATTATTCTACAACTCTTCTCGTTGCATTTTTTAGTGTTTATGTCCTAATATGGATATTGTCATTATACTTCAATGGAGCTTATGATAAGCCTTACAAGCCAATGAGAGTGATTAGAGGAATGTTTATTGGTGCCATGTTTACCCTTGCATTTTATGGACTATTAAATGAAGAAATTCGTTTTTCAAGAGGCATAACAGTGCTAGGTGCTTTGCTAGGACTGCTTTCTATTTTAGGGATTCGAAAATTGATGCAGTGGATGAAAATTAGTAGTGTGGCGGCTGACACGATGAACAATAATGTTTTAATCGTGGGTTTGGAAGATGAAGAAAATGAAATCAAGAAATTATTAAAAATAGCAGGAGTTGACAAACAAATTATCGGAAGCATCAGCCCTGTAGAAAGTAAGACAGCTCATCAATTGGGCTTGCTAAAAGACATAAAACCATTATCTATATTATATGAAATTAAAGAAATTATTTTTGCTCAAAAGCATTTAAGTTTCAAACAAATTATTGAATCCATGCAAGCTTGTGCAAGTCAATTTGATTATAAAATTCATAGTGTCGGCTCTGATAGTATTATTGGTAGCAACAGTAAAAACACAGCAGGGGACCTTTACACAACCGAACAACTTTTTCTAATAAACACACCAAGTGCTATTCGCAATAAACGACTTGTTGATGCAATAGCAGCTTTGATTTTATTTATCTTTTCGCCTTTCCTATTTTGGAGTGTTCAAAACAAATCAAGCTTTTATCAAAAAATTTTTTATACCCTATTTGGGCAATACACTTTCGTAGGATACGCACCACAAGAGCGTTTGCCAAAACTAAAACACTCGCTTTTAGGTGTAGAGCCTATCATTGAAGATTATGATATTCCTCAGGACAATAAGGAGCATCTTGAATGGCTATATGCAAAAGATTATGACGCTAGGAAGGATGTGAAAATTATTTTTCAAAAATGGAAAACAATTTAGAGCTACTCATAAAATACCGTTTTATATGGGTAACGAATCCCATACATTTCTCTCACTTTATCTAATAATATTTTTCGCAATTCATCAATATTATTTTTTTGACTGGCAGAAATAAATATGCAAAGACCATGCGTTTCATTCTCCCACCTATTCTTTAACTGATTGAGCAAATCACTTTTAATATCATCTGCAAGCCACTCGTCATATGCATCTTGCTCATATTTATCCATTTTATTAAAAACTAGAATCGTCAATTTTTGTTCTGCTTTTATTTCATGTAATGTTTTATTGACAGTTGCAATTTGGTCTTCAAATTGAGGATGAGAAATATCCACCACATGCAATAAAATATCGGCCTCCCTCACCTCATCAAGTGTGCTTTTAAAACTTTCAACTAAATGATGTGGCAACTTTCTGATAAAGCCAACCGTGTCGCTCAGCAAAAATGGAGTTCGCTCCAGCACTACCTTTCGAGTGGTTGTGTCTAATGTAGCAAACAATTTATTTTCAGCAAAAACATCTGATTTACTCAACACAGTCATCAATGTAGATTTTCCAACATTTGTATAACCAACAAGGGCTACACGAATTAATTCTCCTCTTTCTTTTCTTTGTGTTTGAGCTTGCTTATCATACTCTTGAAGACGCTTTTTCAATAAAGAAATTTTATCTTTAATAATACGTCGGTCTGTTTCTATTTCAGTTTCACCGGGGCCTCTACTGCCAATGCCTCCACCTTGTCGTTCTAGGTGTTTCCACATGCCTCTTAATCGAGGTAAAATATATTGATATTGGGCTAGTTCTACTTGTACTTTTGCCGTAGCCGTTTTAGCACGAATGGCAAAAATATCTAAGATTAGATCGCTTCGATCGATGATTTTTCTTTTTAATATAGCTTCAATATTGGATAGTTGAGACCCAGATAATTCATCATCAAAAATGATTAAATCGACCGAATGTGTATCAATATATTTTTTAATTTCTTCTAGTTTCCCCTTGCCTAAAAATGTACGACTATCTGGATGCTCTAGCTTTTGATAAAATCGTTTGACTTCTTTTGCTCCAGCTGTTTCAGCTAAAAATGATAATTCGTCAAGAAATTCTTGAATGTACGACTCCGATTTTCCTTGTGGCAACCACCCTACTAAAATAGCATTTGCCTGCTCTTTTATTGTTCCTTTTTTTTCTATCAAAATTGATTGAATTTATTTATATGCGAATATAAAACGAATCAAAACAAAACATGCATCTGATTTCAATAAATGCTAGTATCTTTATAGCATGTTAAAGTTTGAAAAATACCTATTTTATGTCTTATTGCTTTTGGCATTGAGTATCGTCATTATTCCGACCTATTACATAACAGGTGATGGAGCTAGTCATACTTACAATGCTAAAGTTCTTTTTGATTATGTTTTTAATTTTGAAAGAGATTTTTATAAAGAGTTTTATACAATCAATCGCAGTATCGACCCCAACTGGATGAGTCATTTGATTTTAGGAGGACTGTTGCAGATATTCCCGATGTGGCTTGCTGATAAAATTTTACAAATATTATATTTAGTTTTATTCGCTACAGGGTTGCGTTATCTCATTCTGAGCAATGAACCTAAAAACGGATTTTTGAGTTTTCTCTTTTTCCCTTTTTTGTTTAACCTTCCTTTCCAACAAGGGTTTTATAATTATAGTTTATCTCTTGCCTTTTTGTTTTTTACAGTCGGTTATTATATTCGACACAAACAACATTTTGATGATACCATTCACCAGCTCGTGTTGGCGATTCTTCTGCTCTTGACAACTTTTTCTCATGGCATGCCAGCTGTCTATGCCATGCTAATTCTATTTCTCATTTGGATATTTGATTATTTTCATTTTCTCATCCCTTTTCATTTTAAAAAAATTATAAGTGAACTTTCCAAACTCTTGCTCATCGCACTTCCTTCGCTCCTACTTCTATTTTTATTTTTAGCAAAAAAAGGTTTTGGAACAGAGCCTCATGCATGGAGCTATTCCAAAAAATTGATAATGTTTCTCCAGTTTTGGACATCACAAAGCACAAGACATGCAGAGATGTATCCTGCAATGGCTTCTGGAATTTTATTAATTGTGTTGTTCTTTATTTTATTATTTACCAGAATGAAAGTGAATATTCATAATAGAACGTCAATTGGTCATGTGTTTTTAATCATGATAGTATTTAGCTTTTTTTCTTATATCACTTGTCCGCACAGCATTGGGGGGGCGGGCTCCATTGATATTCGATTAGGATTTCTACCTCCCTTATTTTTACTATTATTTTTTTCTACTAAAAATTGGAGCGATTTGTCAAAGCAACTCTTCATTTCAAGTGCCTTTATTATTTCAATTAGTTTTTTAATCATCCGATTTCCTTATGTGCTGAAAGCAAATGAAATAGGGAAAGAGATAATGACAGCAGGGGAGCATATTGAAGATAAAAGTGTAGTTTTAAATTTGCATTTTGATGATTGGCAACGTATCAAAAATGCCGACGATAGCCTGTTTCAGCTAGATGGCTCGTTCATACATTTTAGTGATTTTATTGGAGCACAAAAAGAAAAACATTTAATCATGGTGATGAATTACGAAGCTGAAATTAATTACTTTCCTGTGAATTGGCAAGCAGGGAAAAACCCTAGGGAATCCATCGCTCAGCTAATACCCGGCAATTATCCTCCTTGCGGCGACATCCTTTCTTATGAACAACAGATTCATCGAAAAATAAATTATGTGTTGATTCAAAATTGGAGAAAAGATTTTGAAAAAATAGAATGTGTTCAACAACTAATCAACCAACTAAACAATCATTTTGTGATGATTTATCAAAGCAAAAACAAATATGTAGCTGTACTAAAAAGAAAAGATGTTTAAGTTTATTTAAACCAAGAACTATACATTAAATAATTTTGAGCGATTCGATGAATCTCATTTTGAATTAATTCTTGCGAAATATCTTTCACTTTTTTTGCAGGAACTCCTGCATAAATACTGCCACTTTCACACACCATATTTTCTAATACCACTGCACCCGCTGCAATAATCGTATTGCTTTCTACCACCGCATGATCCATGATGATGGCACCCATGCCGATGAGCACATCATCGTGGAGTGTGCATCCATGCACAACTGCATGATGACCGATAGATACATGATCACCAATAATGGTTTTTGATTTTTGATAAGTACAATGAATACAAGCTCCATCTTGAACATTCACTTTATTCCCCATTCTAATCGAATTGACATCTCCTCTTATCACAGCATTAAACCAAATACTGCATTCTTCGCCCATACTTACATCACCCACTATCGTTGCGTTTGGAGCAATAAAACAAGAAGTTGGAATCGTAGGAGTAATCCCTTTGACAGGTAAAATGATTGGCATAATATCCTTTATGTTTTCAACAAAAATACAAGAGAAAATGGAATTGAAATCTTGAATTTTTGTTAGTGAAAAATGAATACATTTACTTTGAGAAATAAACTTTGAGTCTGCATTGATTATTTAGGAATCATAAAATATTTTCAAAGAATATTAATGTTTAATTTTGTAGGATAATGACATCACGACAAATTTTTTTAAATCATCTTGCACAAACATCCGAATCTCCACTTTGCTTTGAACTTAACAGGGCTGAAGATGTTTTTTTATATGATGTAAATGACAAAAAATATATTGATTTAATCGGCGGAATTAGCGTTTGTAATGTAGGGCATTGTAATCAAGAAGTCAAGATGGCGATTCAAAGACAACTTGAAAAATATATGCACGTGATGGTGTATGGTGAATTAATTCAAAGTCCGCAAATACAGTATGCAAAGGCTTTAGCAGAACACTTACCTGAAAATTTACAAAGTGTCTATTTTACAAATAGCGGAGCAGAAGCAACAGAAGGGGCAATGAAATTGGCAAAACGTGTTACAAAACGAAGTAAAATCATTTCATTTAAAAATGCCTACCATGGAAGTACACAAGGAGCATTGAGTGTGATAGGAAGCGAATACTTTCAACAAGCATATAGACCTTTATTACCCAATGTATTTATGTATGAATACGGGAGACAAGCTGCAATTGATGCAATCGATAATGAAACAGCTTGTGTTATTCTTGAACCTGTACAAAGTGAAGCAGGCGTAATCATTCCAGCGAATGAATGGCTGCAAAAATTAAAGCAAAAATGCGTAGAAACAGGATGCTTACTTATTTTTGACGAGATACAATCGGGGTTTGGCCGAACTGGTTCTTTGTTTCGATTCACAACGGTTGGTGTTGTGCCTGATATTTTATTATTAGGTAAAGCAATTGGTGGGGGTATGCCTCTTGGTGCGTTTATTTCGTCAAAAGAAAATATGGATTTGTTTACACATAATCCCATACTGGGCCACATTACAACATTTGGAGGGCATCCAGTTTCATGTGCAGCTGGACTTGCCGCTTTTCAATTTTTATTAAAACATAAACTAAGCGATGCAGCTTTAAGAAAAGAAAAATATTTTATTCAAGAATTACAACATCCTGCAATTTTAAAAATAAATAGCTGTGGACTCTTAATGGCTGTACATTTTGAAAGCTATGAGTTAAACAAAAAAATAATTGATACTTGCATTTCAAAAGGAGTATTTACCGATTGGTTTTTGTTTGCATCAAATGCACTACGAATAGTTCCTCCGCTAACGATTGAAGAAAATGAAATTAAAAAACGCATCTGCAATCATTCTTGAAGCCATAAATGAAGTTGTATGCTAAAAAAATCAGCATGGTTTTTTTATATTCTATTATTGACACTGCTCGCAGTTTTTACTAGTTCTTTTTTATTTTTCTTTACTATCAAGTATGATCAATTAATTTCTTTTATTCTAAAAGAAATTAATCGTGAAGATTTATTTCATATCGTTACACAAACTTATTTTACGGAGGAAAAATTTTCATGGATAAAAATTGGAAGCATTGTGTTTTCAGCCTTTTCTGGGATTATTCTATTACTAGCAATAAAAATAAAAGATAAAATTTTATTTACAATCTATTTTTTAGAAAGCAAATTGATTCAAAAAATATGAGTCGCTGATTATGACTTTTAAAAACATTAGAAAGAAACGCGAAAGTCATGCTTGCTATTTGCTTATTCATCATTCTTACTCGTAGTTTTTATTTTGCAAATTCATATTATATCCAATATGACGAGGCCTGGAATTATAATTACTTTTTAGCCCACAATCCTGTATATACTATTTTTGCTTATAATAATTACCCCTTACACAATTTAGTCAGTTCATTCTTTTTAACCTTCTTGCCTGCAAATACAGTTGTATTGCGACTGCCTTCTATTTTGATTGGGATATTTAGCTGCCTTTTTGTATTCGCAATCATTCAAAAATATGGAACAATTCTATATTATCCTTATGTGCAATGTGTTTGTTTGCATGCTTACCAATTACAGTATTATATATGATGTATGCAAGAGGAGTAATTTTAGAATTATTTTTTTCATGGATCATTATTTATTTTATTAATCAATTTTTCAAAAGTGAAATTACTTTCAAAGAAATTCTTTTTTTGGGGGTGTTAAATGCTCTAGGTGTTTACAGTATGCTTTCACATTTGTATTTTATAGTATTTAGTTTTTTGGCAATTCTAATTTTTGTTTTGATGACCAATACATCGAAATGGAAATATGCAGTCTATTATTTTGTCGTTTCAATTTTATGTTCATCTTTTTTAATATTTCCATTTATGCTTGGCACGGGAATTTCTCTAGGAACAGATGCAGCAAAGAGTTCTCAAAATTTATTGACACTTCACATTCTCCCTTTTCATGCCTATTCCGACATGATGGGTGGTGTATGGTTTATATTTTATTTGCTGATTGGCATGAATGTTTTTTGTTATTTAAAGAAAAAAGTAAAAAATATCTTTTGCTCGTTTTATTAAATCTTGCATTACTTCTCAGTCCATTATTAATCTACTTTTTATCAAACACATTTCCCCCAGAAAGAGCATTCGCCTTTATTGCAATATCAACTATTATGACATTTGCATTAGTAATTCAGTATTTTAAAATCACAACCATCTCGCTTTCATCGATGACTTTTTTGATAGTTGTGATTTTATCAATCTCAACATATAAACATAATGCACTCAATTGGAGCAAAGAAATGGATAAAGAGGCTTATGTGATGTTTCAATTATTTGATAAAAATGAAATTCAAAATGTTTATAATGAGTCAGACAATTTTAAATATTATGTGCCTTCATTAATCTATTATTTTTCATTAAATAAAAAAGAGTTTCATTATAGTACAAATGAAAAAAAGCAGTACTCGATACATAGATAATATGCCTTCAAACACACAGTGCATAGTTCGTTCGGCTCTATTAACAGATGCACCCTTGGTGTATCAATTTGATGGGATGTACTTTTTATTTTTTTAAAATAAAAGAAAACGAATCTACTATTTTTGATAGTAATTTTGCCGACTAAAAATAAATATCAAAAGGAAAATGATTTACGCCTCAGAGATAGAAAACATTGTAAAAGGAAAACTCTATCAAAAGGGAGAAGAAGTTTGCATCGAAAAATTATTATTTGACAGTCGAAAAATTGTGAATCCACATCGTTCGATTTTTGTTCCCTTGCACACAGAACGAAGAAATGCACATCAATACATTCCATTGGTTTACGAAGCTGGTGTTCGTGTATTTTTTATAAGTGAAGAAATTGATTTAAAAATATATCCCAATGCATGGTTTATAAAAGTTGATAATACATTGAGTGCTGTGCAACGATTGAGTGCGTATTACCGTTCATTATTTCGCATACCGATTATTGGCATTACAGGGAGCAATGGAAAAACGATTGTAAAAGAATGGCTTTCTCAACTTTTGGAAAATGAATTTAAAATTGTAAGAAGTCCCAAAAGTTTCAATTCTCAAATTGGTGTGCCAAGCTCTGTGTGGCTGCTTCGTGAAGATACACAGCTTGGAATATTTGAGGCTGGTATTTCTTTGCCGCATGAAATGGAACAGCTAGAAAAAATTATTAAACCTAATATTGGAATTTTTACAAACATAGGAGAATCGCATAACGAGGGTTTTTTGAACATTCGTCATAAAATCAATGAAAAATTATTATTATTTAAAAATGCAGAAGTATTAATTTATAATAAAGATTATCCTGAGCTACATGATTGCGTTTTACAATTTGCAACAAACTATAAAAATAATCATAATAAAGAAATTATACTTCTTTCGTGGAGCAAAAAAAATGAAGCAAAATTCAAAATTATTAAAATTGAAAAATCATCACATCAAACAAACATCACAGCTATTTATGAAGACAATCCAACCACAATTCAAATTCCATTTATAGATGATGCTTCTATCGAAAATGCAATTAATTGTTGGCTAGTGCTGATTTATCTTGGGATAGACCAAAATCATTTTCATAACAAATTTGAAAAACTACAAAGCATTGCCATGCGATTGGAGCTTTTAAAAGGTATCAATCATTGCACATTAATCAATGATAGTTACAACTCTGATGTGTCTTCCTTTTCAGTTGCTCTTGACTTTTTGATGCAACAAAATCAACACACAAATAAGACCGTTATTTTATCGGATATATTACAAAGTGGGCGAGATAATGAGTTATATGAAGAAGTAGCTTCTCTTATTCAAGAAAAAAAAATCAATAAGTTAATAGCTATTGGGGATGCGATTAGTCGCAACAAAAAAGTATTTAATCAAATTGAAAATCTTCATTCTTTTTTCTATAAAAATACCGGCGAATTTTTATCAAGTCTTGATTCTTCTTCGTTTCAAAATGAATGTATTCTTTTAAAAGGGGCGAGAAAATTTACATTTGAAAAAATCACCCAACGCTTGCAAGATAGAATCCATCAAACTGTCATGGAAATTAACCTTGGAGCTTTGAGTCATAACTATAAAACCTATCAATCTATTTTAAACCAAGGTACAAAAGTGATGGCAATGGTGAAAGCATTTTCTTATGGTGCAGGCAGTTTTGAAGTAGCCAACAAACTACAGTTTGACGGTGTCGATTATTTGGCGGTTGCCTATACCGACGAAGGAATTCTTCTTAGAAAAAATGGCATCAAACTTCCTATCATGGTTATGAATGCAGATGAAAATTCATACGATCAAATCATTGAATGGAAGCTAGAACCTGAGATTTATAATTTCAGAACTTTACAGAAAATGAAAGAAGCTGCAATTGCAAATGAATGTTCAAACTATCCAATTCATTTAAAATTGGATACGGGTATGCACCGGCTTGGCTTCGAAGAAAATGATTTAATCCTCCTAGCTACATTGCTAAATCAACAACATGAATTAACGGTAGTATCAGTGTTTTCGCATCTTACAGGAAGTGAAGATCAAAGCCTCGATTTCTATACAAACAATCAAGCAACTCTATTTGAAAAAATGACTGCCTATCTAAGTAGTCATTTAAGCTACTCTTTTATCAAACATCTTTCCAATTCTTCTGCTATCATTCGTCACCCTCATTTGCAATATGATATGGTGCGTTTAGGGCTTGGGCTGTATGGCATTGATAGCACTCAACTATCAAATACACCATTGAGAACAGTCAGTCAATTAAAAACAAGCATTGCTCAAATCAAACTTATCAAAGCCAATGATACAGTGGGATACAATCGAAAAGGAGTGGCAACAAAAGATACAATAATCGGTACAGTTTGTATTGGATATGCCGATGGTATTCCGAGGAGATTAGGGAATGGCAAGGGTTTTATGTTGCTTCATCAAACGCTTGTTCCTATTATTGGTAATGTTTGTATGGATATGTGTATGCTCGATATTACAGCAGTTCCTTTCACGAAAGAAGGCGATACAGTAGAGGTATTTGGAGAAAATTATTTAGTGCAGGAATTTGCCAAAAACGCTGAAACAATTCCTTATGAAATTTTAACCGGAATATCTCAAAGAGTGAAACGAATTTATATAGAAGAATAATGAAGTAGAATAAGTTTAGTACAATTTCAAGTTGGCTAATCGCTTTAATTCTTGATTGATGATAAGAGGTAAGGCTGTTATTTTCGATTCTTTATTTTTATAAATCAAACGATGATCAAGCACTGCACTAGCAATATCTTTCACATCATCTTCCACAACAAATGTTCGCCCTTGAACTAAAGCAAATGCTTTCAAGCATTTCAAAAATGCAATCCCACTTCTTGTAGATGCACCTAATACAATTCCCTCATTGGAGCGTGTATTGCGAATAATGTTTAGCACCGCTCGAATAATTTCTTCATGAATAAAAACTTGCTCAGCCTCATCTTGCAATTTCAATAATTCTTCTTTTGTAAGGACTTGATGAATATGTTCTAAGTTATGATGAATTTTTAAGAAGTTTTTATAAATATCCAACTCTGTATCTTCATCGACATATCCAAAATAAATTTTCATAAAAAAACGGTCAAGTTGAGCAGAGGGCAAAGGATATGTACCTTCCATTTCTATTGGGTTTTGTGTTGCAATTGTGAAAAATAATTTTTCAAGAAGATATGTTTTTTCGCCCATTGTAATTTGATTTTCTGACATACATTCAAGCAATGCACTTTGAACTTTTGGAGATGCCCGATTGATTTCATCTGCTAGTAATACATTACAAAATAGAGGCCCTTTTTTGAAAATAAATTCTTTTTTTACATCATCAAAAATATGCGTGCCGAGCAAATCCATCGGGAGTAAATCAGGTGTAAATTGAACACGTTTGAATACAGAATCTTTTTCATCACTTTGGCTAGTTATAGAGCCGGCAAGAGTTCTGGCCAAAACAGTTTTGCCTGTTCCTGGATTGTCTTCCATGAGGATATGCCCTTTTGCAAGCAAACATGTGATAACTAATTTTACTTGTGTTTGCTTTCCTCTTATCACTTTTTCAATATTTTGAATCAATGAATTGATTTTTGTAAATGATTCATTTGAGCCGCTTTGTAAATGAGATTGTTCAAGTGTATGTTCCATATTATGCGTTTTGTTTAGGTTCTGAAAATTGAAAGTATGAAATGAATTGATTGATGTTTAGAAATCGTAAAACTCTTGTTGAAAATTTAAATTGTTGTTTTACTTTTTTCTCAAATGGGATAAAAAATTGTCTGACAAACAAATTTTCTTCTTTACTTAATTTCTGATTTGCATATTTTGATTTTAGGTAAAGAGTCATGAATGTTGTAAATGTTGTTTCAAATTGTGGATCGACAATGTTCTTCGCAAAATAAAGGGGCGTCATATTTCCCTGCTCAATCTTCAATTGATTCAATAGGATGATTGAAGCCTTATAGGTTGAATATAATTTTGTGAGTTCATGTTTGCTATATTTCATTTTTAACTTATACCAATTATAAACAATCGTTGGAATAAGAAATAAAATGCAAACTAAAATGAGCAATGCAACAAATAATCGAGTGATGTAATAAGTAATTGGTTGAGGTGCATTTTGGTCTTCTTTTGCTTGCTCTTGTTTTGATTTTTCTTTTAGCAGTTTGATATAAACTTCATCAGTTGGAATGTTGAATGAGAGCTTATTCAGCAAGGGTCCTATACTTTTTTCTGGAGAAAATTGTTTTAGTTTTTCAGCATACGAAACAAGCATGACAGTATCATTTTTTTTCATTGCTGAAAGTGATACTTTCAAACTGTCTTTCCATATATTAGCAACTTTCAAATCAAATGTCATAGTTTGACTGAAGTTTTTATATTCAACATCTTTAAAAATAAGGTGGTCAATTTTGATTGTACTTAATTTTTTTAAAGTATCCAAATCCACTACAATTCCATTTGCTGCTAAAACTGCTTTTGGTGGCTGCATGGGAGGTGTGCCATCTGGAGTTGGCGATTGCTCTGCCTCATCATTTCCAACGGTTGTGTCAAAATCAATCCATCCATATTCTGGAAAATAAACTTGCACCCATGCGTGAGATTGATCTTCATAATACCAATACCAACCTTTATTTTTATCACTCCGATCAACCGTTAAAAAACCAGTAACAATGCGGCTTGGAATGTTCATTGCCCGCAAAAGAAAAACTGTAGAAGCAGCATAATAGGCACAATATCCTTTTTTACTTTCAAAAAGAAAATACATTAAATTGGAAGCTCCTGGCAAGCCCGGTATTCCGGGATTGTCCGAATATTTATAAATTTGTTCACCGAGCTCATCTTTCGCTAAGAAATAATTTTTAACGGCTAGCACTTTATCTATCGTTGTCTTTGCACCTTGTGAAATACTATCTGCGAGCAATTTTATTTCATGATATTTTGGACCACTAGGAAAAAAAAGTATAGTACTTTAAAAATCTGGAATCTAAATCTTGATATCCTTTTGCTTTTCTCAAAACATCAAATCGTTGTTGCTGAAACGCAATAATATCAGGGTCATCTGTATTGTAAATAAAATAGGCACTATTCAAATCTGACACATAACTTTTACTTCGATATGCTGAGGTAAATTCATTTTGAAAATCTTTTTCTACTGTAATCGGTTGAATAAAAAAGGAAGTACTAGGTGCAACAAATGCATCATAAGAAAGTCTTTTTTTATATACCTCCACTTCAACTGTTTTCTTCCGTTTCAACTTCAATTCATTGAATATTTTACTACTATCTTTGTATGTAAAAAATAAAGGAATATCAGAAGGGTTTGGCAAAAATTCATCATTAAATGAGTTGAGTGAATCTCGTTCAAAAGTTTCTGTGCTGGTGTCAAATTTTGTAAAATGATAGGAGGTTAAATACAAAGGGTTTGGTATATCTGTGCCTTCAATATAATTATCAATATGAGCACACAAAATAGGTTCAGGGTTTTTATTTCGATTATTAGAACCACCTAAGCCCATTGATTCTCTGTTTTTAACCGTTTGGTCTTTCTCATTTTGAAGTAGTTGATTTTCGCCTTCTTTTGCATGACCTCCATACTCTGCCACTTTTTCATTGATTTCATCATACATAAATAAAATTACTCCCGAAAAAACAATACTCATCAATAGTGAAAATAAAATTAATCTCTTACTAAATCGCCACCAAAATGTAGAATCGGTGCTTTGATTTGCATGCAAATCTTCGTTCACAAACACCATGTAAATGATATACAATCCTATTGGTATTAAGTATTGTAATAATTTGGTGATAGTAATTTCTCCTGTTTTTGAAATCAAAAAAATACTAAGTAATAATAAGATACTACTAATGATAATCGGGAAAAAGTGCACCCGCTGTAGTCCCCATCCAACAAGCCATCCAGCACAAAATAGATAAGAAAAAAGTCAAAAACTGAATCAATACAAAAAAGGCATCAAACTCACCTGTTGCAAAATTATCGAGGCCTTTATATATTGAAAAGCAAATTAAAATGACTCCTAAAAATAGAGGAACAAAACGAAAACGAAATTGATACAAAAAAAATGAAATCAATAAGCCGGCTGAAAAATAAACCGTTTGGCTCTCCCACTGTGAACGCATTATCGCAAAGTAATTCCCCGTGTTCCAAAGAATAAATGCAACAACCGCAATCGTTGGCAATAGAACAAAAAACGACTTTAGCTATAAACCGAGTGATTGATATTTCTTGAAATAGTTTCATTTAAATAATTTCAAATTTAATACCTTCTTTTTCTAAAAGGCTTATCATTTTTTCTTCGTTATGAATCATTTTTCTTCTCAGAGGATGCAATATCCATTTTGATTTTATGTTTGCAAAATCATCATCAGGGGCTTTAAAAAAGATATTCATTATCCAGCTTGCAAAAAAGTAAGATTTAAAAACGCGATTCAGTTTAACGAAAAATATTTTAGTATCTCCATTTAAGCTGGAAATTATTTTCTCTAAACCTTCATATGAAGTGCATGAATGAATACAAAGCAAACTTCCAATTTTCGGTTTGAAATATTCTTCGATTGATTCATTATGATGCCAGCCTGAAAGTGCGATTTCATATTTTGTTTTGTCTATTTCTTGATTGTTTGAATGAATTGTTTGGTCTGAAATATATCGAATATCCATTTCTCCTTTTGCTATTGTTTCATAAATTGTCCATACACAATTTTTAAAATAATTGAGCATAAACAAAGAGTGCTGCGGATATGACTCAAAGTGAAGAGCATTATAAAACGAAGCATACATATAAATATGAGAGGCAAACGGATTTAAGGTTTCGGGTTTCCTCACTACCAACTCTTTATTTTTAGCATATATTTTCCATACGATTCGTCGAACATCATCTGCATCTTCAAACTTTTTATAGTTAAATAATTCGCCTTCTACTTTTCGAATTTGATCTATTCTTCGATTCTCTTCTTCGGTTTTTTGTGGGCTAATATCTTGCACATCGATTGATAAGCTTTTAGGAAAGTTTACAAATTCATTATTTATTTTGCTAGGTATTACAATCGAAAATAAATGGAGCATATCCTCAAAGATGACAAGGCTTTTAGAAAAATGATAATCTTTGATATATGGCAAAAGGAGCTCATTGCTACCTTCAATGCCTGAGCGAAAGGGAATGAATTGTTTCTTTATTCTGCTAGCTAAAATCATTGGCTCTGTGGATAAGATATGATCATAAAATAGTTTGATAGAAACCGTTCCCAATATGGGTTTGAGGGCAAATGGCAACTTAGTTTTTAATAAAAGAATATCTTTAGTTCCTTTTTCAACTTGTGTAGTAATTTGAACACTTTCGGCTGGAAATTTTTTTAATTGAAAATAAAAATAAAGGCTACTTAATAATACAGAAAAGAAAGAAATCAATACAATGATGATTGAAAAATATAATACTGTTTTTGCCATCAATACAGTCAAAGCAATAAACGAATTGGTTTCATTCATTTGATTTTGAATGAGAGTGTAGGATAAAAATAAAATTAAGAGATAAATCAAAAAATTTATTTTGAAGGGATTGAAAAGACCTACATATTTAAAATTCTGAATTGTCTTTGTTAATTTCATTTTATCGATTAATTATAACGAATATAGCATGAAAAAAAATGACCCTTTTGATTTTAATAAAAATTTATAAAAAAGCCTAATCCCACTTATAAATATCTTTTAAATAAAGGACATTTCCGATGCTATCCACGGCATTGGTTAAATAGACAAAGTGGACATCAATATTTTGTTTGACCGGCACAAATATGGTTTTTCTTAGTTTGCAAATTGAGTCCACTTGTCTGCGTGAATATTGAGCAGTATCTTTTAAAACAAAGGATGCAAAGTCTTTCGGTTTTTGCAATCGCACACATCCGCTACTCAAAGCCCGATTTGCTTTCACAAAGTCTTCTCGGTGTGGCGTATCGTGCATATAAATCGACCAAGGGTTAGGCATATTAAATTTCACTTCTCCGAGAGAGCTATTGTATCCTGGTGCTTGACTTATTAAAAAATTTCTAAAATTTCCTGAGTTGATTGCTGATGGAGGCACTACTTTTCCTCTTCTGTCGTATGCTCGCAGTCCTCTTCTTGCCAAGTAGGAGCCTCCTCTTCTTGCAATACCCGGCACTACCTCTTCTCTCATAATCGTTGGAGGCACTACCCATGGTGGACTAAATACAATATTTTCAATCTTTGAATCAATTCCTGGTGTTGGTCTTGAAGGTCGTCCAACAACAACATTCATTGTAAATTCAATAGAATCATTTCCGAAATAAAAAAGAACCATTTGAGGAATAGCAACCCAAACAAATGGCTGTTGGAAATCGTGTTTGAGCCATCGCATTCTTTCCATGTTGAGTGCTAATTGCTTTAATTTTTCATTCGTATTTGATTTCAATTTATTGATTGTAATCGAATCGATTTTGCCAGTGGCTTTGATATTATTTATGTATTGATATTTTTTTAATCCATCAAGAGCTTCTTGATTCCAAATCATTAAATGGGTATCGATTGGTAGTTTTGTTTCAGCATATAATTTTTTTCGCAATTGATAAATTGCAAATGATGAATCTCCTATAGTAATACTATCTTTTAGTCCTTCAAAAGAGGTCAACTGCATGTTTCGCTGGCTCAAAGATTGGTATTCATTTCTAAAATGTTTGTACCATGTATGTTGCGGTCTCATGGTTTCAAAGGCTTCATGAATATTGTTGTTTTTGATGGCTAATTTAAAAATTTCTGTTGCAGACCACAAGGAATCATTTTTTATTTTTTAATTTCTTTGTTTGTGTTGTTGGTTGTGCCTATTATTAAATCATGGATGGCAAGCAAAAAGGTGCTACTCAATTTTGTTTCATAAGAAAAAACAGCTTCTGGCGAACTGGAATTGATTAATTGTTGTGTGATTTTTTCAAACTCATTTAATTTGTATCGAGTTGTATCGATGCCATCATATTGCAAGTTTCTCAGCTCTTGTAATAGGTCGGTTGCGTTGGAATTAATTCCTTTGGAGTTAAACCAATATGAGTTGCCTTCGTGATATAATTCTTTAAAAGGGACTAATTGATTGACGGTGTCTTTTTCCCAAACAAAAAAAGGTGCTGTTGCATTGGAATCGAATTTTTGAATCAGTTCGTTTTGCAACAAATTCATATCTACCTTGCTTGATAGTTGAATGCTATTGCTTGGGTCGGTTTCCTTTTGTAGATTTTCTTGGCAAGAAAAGAAGAACAATGAACTGATAGGTAAAAGGAATAAAAAAATATAACTTCGACGATAAAACATAATTTGAATCTCAAAGCTACAAATATTTTACAATATCTTTTTGAGATTATTTATTTTCTGTTGGCACATGAATAGCAATCAGCGTTCCTTTGCCCGGAGACGAATCAATATCTAATGTTCCTTTAAGAAATTTAACACGAGCAACCATATTTTTCAATCCAATTCCTTCTTTGTTTTTTGCCTCTGCCACATTAAAGCCTTTTCCATTATCTTCAATAGTTACAGAAACGCCATCTACATCTTTTATTAATGAAATATCTAGTGCATTTGCTTTAGAATGTTTAATGACATTATTTATACATTCTTGAATCACGCGATATAAAACGGTTTCAATATTTGAATCAATTCGCTCATTCAATCCTGATGAGTATAAATTAATTTTCAATAATCGATTATCTAATTTTTCGATAAATTCTTTCACTGCATTCGACAGGCCAACACGTAGCAAAGCATTTGGCATGATTGAATGGCTTACGCTACGAACTTCTTTACAGCTTTCATCAACGAGTGAAATCGATTTGCTAAACGCATTTCGATCTTCTTCATTTTTAAAATCAATTTTATCTTCTATAGCCGAAAGGTTCATTTTTACGGCACTCATCAATTGTCCGATACCATCGTGTAAGTCGCTCCCAATGCGTTTTCGTTCTCTCTCTTCGGCCTCAAGCACCATTTTTGTGGATATATCTTGAAGTTTCATAATTTCAAGTTGTAGTCTTGATTTTTGATTGAGTTTAATTCGCTTGTAATATGAAAAAGCTAATAAAATAGTTAGAATAATAATTCCAACCATCCCACTAAGCATATAGTTTTTCTTGGCAATTTCTGTTTTTTGTAAAATGATTTGTTGGTTCTTTTTTTTCGACATCATACTTCGTTTGCATATCTGCAATTGCCTTTTGATTTTCTTCATTTAAGATAGAATCTTTATAAAGATTAAATTGTTTAAGACTCGTCAAAGAGTAGGCGGTATTCCCGATTTTATTATAATAATCAGAGAGGATTTGGTAATAATCTTTCCAATTTTCTTTTTTTCTGTGTTAGCATATTGGATTGATAGGCACTGTCTAAATAGAGCTTTGTGTTGGCATTATCATTTTTTTTCAAATACGCATTGGCAATTCCAATATAGAGAGAGCCAAGACTTCTTTTATTTTGGATAGTATGATTGCTTGAAATGCTTTTTTGATAATAATAAATAGTTGAGTCGGAATTGTTTTGCTTTTGGTATAACTCAGCTATCGCTTGATAGATGATTGCTAATTGTCTAATGTCTTGCTGCTTTTTATAAATTGCTTTTGCTTTTTCAAAATAATAACGGGCACTATCAAATTTATTTTCTTCGATATAAATAATTCCTTTGGTGTGTAAATTAATAGCCATATTGCCTTCATCATTATTTAGGAAGTTGATTTTATATGATTTGTCAAGATAACTATGAGCAAGTGCATAATCTTTCTTTTTCCAATAGACAATACCAATGTAACTATAAGTAACACCAATTGATTTATTATCTTCAAGTTCTTCATAAATTTTTAGAGCCAATAAAAAGTTAGAAATCGCTTTTTCATAATCTCCAAGATCTTTATAGATATATCCAATATTATTATAGCTCATCGCAATTCCAGCAGAATCGTTTATTGATTTCCGAAGAGCTAAAGCTTCATTATATTTATCTAAAGCGTGGATATAATTTCCAAGTTCGATATATACATTCCCTTCATTATTTTTTGCAAATGCCATTGCTTTTTTGTCGTTTATTTTTTCAGAAGCAATAAAATAATTTTGAAAAGATTCGATGGATTTTTCATATTCTCCTTTGAAATATTGAATATAGCCCAATGAGTTGTGTGCATAGGCTTCCATTTTGTTTTGCTTTCTTTGCTGAGCTATTTGTATTGCTTTGATAGCATAGTAATATGCACTGTCAAGCTGCACTGTTTGATAATATTCGGATATAAGAATATATGCTTTCGTGTTTGTGGTGTCTTGCTTATTTAAAGAAATAATATTTTGTAAACTGTCAAGCTTTGCTTTGTTTTGACCGTTCAATTTACAAAACATCAATAACGCCACAAAAAAGAAAATAATCTTTTTCATTAGCTGTAAATTAGCCCACTAAATTATACTACAACCCTCTTTAATAAAATACCCCATCTTGGGTATATTCAAATGAGATTAATTTAGAATCTGTATAGCTCCATCTTGGATTGCAAGCCTTTTTAAAGGAGGAGTATTGAGTAGTAAAGGGCCGTCAAGGTCAACATAATCTAGTAATGGCAGAAATTGAGCAATTGCATAAGACCCAATTTCAGTTTCATTCATATTGCCCATCATCACTTTTAAATGGTTTGCTTTTGCTTCTTTTATCATGTCAAATGCGGGAGTAATTCCACCACATTTTGTGAGCTTAATATTAATGCCATCATAGCATCCAATACATCGAATGATGTCGTGATGAGTAACGCAGGCTTCGTCAGCAATGATTGGAATGTTAGTGATGTTTGCAAAGGTTTTAGTATCGTCATAAGCATCTTTTGTGAATGGTTGTTCGATGAGCTCAATTTTCATTGCTTCTAATTCGGGTAAAATTTGAGTTGCAAATTGTAAAGTCCAAGAGGCATTTGCATCTATCCGAATTGTTGATTGAGTGTGATTTCTAACGGCTCTTAATACTTCCATATCATTTTCATTTCCTACTTTTATTTTATAAATAGGCATTGGATTTTGATTGATTTTTTTGAGTTGTTTTTCAATAGTATCATAGCCTAACGTATAATTTGTGTAAGGAGTTTTTTTCCATTCAATATTTAAAAGTTCATAGATTTTTTTACGTTTATATTTCGAATACAAATCCCAATATGCAATATCGAGAGCACAAACTAGGAAAGGGTTATCTTCAAAAAGATGCTCACAAAAATGCCAAAATCGTGGAGGTTCATTAAAAGTATAAGTTTGAAGAAGTTCAATTTTTTCTAACAAATCGTTTTCCATTTTTTCAACAGAAACATCATAATATTTTATTGCTGGGGCTTCGCCAAAACCGGTAACTCCATTGAATGTGATAGCCACTAAAAAAGCTTCTTGGTGCGTTTTAGTTCCATAGGCTGTTGTGAAAGGATGCTTAAATTCAGTATTGATTTTTTTGTATTTGAAGTGGAGCATACATTTGGATTGAAGTGAAAAAAAAGATGTGTATTTTTTCTATTTTATTTTGAAAAATTTACTATTGCAAATATACACTTTTTATGCCGGATGATATTCGAGATTGTTGTAATATTGATACTTGAATGGATACGGTTTACTTTAGAAAAAAATTATTGCAATGGAATGAAAAAGCAAATCATAGACAATTGATTTGGCGAGGTGAAAAAGATGCTTATCGAGTGTGGTTAAGAGAAATTATTTTACAACAAACAAGAGTTGAACTGGGCGAAAAATATTATATTTCGTTTTTAAAAAAATACCCCACAATCAATGATTTTGCAAAGGCTAACTTAGATGAATTATACAGGCTGTGGCAAGGGCTAGGCTATTATAGTCGTTGTAAAAATATGTGGCTGACTGCCCAAACAATCAAAGAACAATACAATGGAATTTTTCCAGCAGATTATGAAAAATTATTAGCTCTAAAAGGAATTGGAAAATATACTGCCGCTGCGATTTCTTCATTTGCATTTGATTTACCTTATGCAGTGGTAGATGGCAATGTAGTGAGGGTACTGAGCCGATTTTATGGTATTCAAAATGGGTTCCATTCAATAAAAGACAAACAGAAATATGAAGAGTATGCGATTCGACTTTTAGATAAAAAACGAAACGCTATTTACAATCAAGCAATAATGGACTTTGGTGCAATCATCTGCAAGCCTCAAAACCCTTTATGTGATTTGTGCCCGATGAAAATGAAATGCTACGCTTTCAATCAAAACGAGATACAGTCATTTCCAGCAACTAAAAAAAGACCGAATTAAAAAACCGCTATTTTCATTTTATCATTTTAGAAGATGAAGAAAATATCCTTTTAGTCAAGAGAAAGCAAAAAGATATTTGGCAAAATTTATACACTCCCATTTTAATCGAAAATGAAGGAGAAACGCTTTCGATACCAACTCAAAAAATAGGGCGTTTGAATAAAATTCAAGAGAAATTCAGACAAATTTTATCTCACCAACGGATACATGGTTTTTTCTATATTGGCAGGCTTGAAAAGGCAAGCCAATTACAAATTATTGAATATGAAACAATAAAAGTGAACAAACGAGAAATAAAAAACTTAACATTTCCACAAATTATTATTTCATTTTTTGAAAAATATAATTATCTTTAGTTTGTAAAATGAATCATAAATCTTAAAAACTGCTAAATTATGAGAGGTGTAAATCATGTTTTTTTAATCGGAAATCTTGGAAAAGACCCAGAAATACAATACATAGAAGGAAATATCCCCGTTGCAAAATTTCCACTCGCAACAACCGAAACTTTCAAAGATAAAAAAGGAAATACTACCCCACAAACAGAATGGCACAATATCGTACTGTGGCGAGGTTTGGCTGAATTAGCTTCTAAATATCTACATAAAGGAAGCCTTGTGCATATAGAAGGCAGCCTTCGCACTCGCTCTTGGGAAGACAAAGATAAAAATAGAAGATTTATTACCGAAATCATAGCTTCCAATTTGGTGATGCTTGATAAAAAAGGGAATGCAGATATTAAACCTGAAGGTATAAATATTGATTTAAATTCCTCTATCGACAATTCTGACCCAAGAGAAATATTACCTGATTCTGATAATGAAATACTTCCATTTTAATTTTATATTTGCCCAAAAATAAAAACTTGGACCCCGACTCGATAATTCATCTTTTATTCCGACACTCAATATTGCTTAACGCTCAAACTGGGATAAATTCACAGATTGTATTTGCAATAATTATCCTTATTCTAATCACTTTTTCTGCACTGGCTTCCGGCTCAGAAGTTGCTCTATTTTCATTATCTGCAAAAGATATTAATTACATCAAGCAAAAAATGATTATAATCATCAAACCGTTTTAAAACTTCTTGAAAACCCCAAAAGACTCTTAGCGACCATCCTAATCACCAATAATTTTGTGAACATAGGAACCATCATCACCACAAATATACTTTATAATAGCTTATTCGATTTTCAAAATTGGCTCCCCGAACAGTTCGTTGCATTAGCAGGTCTGATTGACATTATATTACAAGTTGTAGTCGTTACTTTTTTCTTGGTGCTTTTTGGAGAAGTGTTGCCCAAGGTGTATGCCACTCAACACAATATGCGATTAGCTCTTTTTGTAGCTCCTTATATTCTTTTTCTTGATAAAATCGTAAGTCCTCTCAGTAATTTTTTAGTAAACTCAACAAGCTTTATTGAAAGTCGATTTTCTAAAAGAGCTAAAAATGATATCAGCAGTGAAGAGATTGAACATGCAATTGAATTGACCGTAAAACACACTGCCACTCAAGAGGAAGTAAATATTTACAAAGGCATTTTAAAGTTTAGCGATATCACTGCCAAGCAAATTATGAAAACGAGAATGGATGTTTCGGGGCTGAGTTTTGAATGGGGATTTTCACAAGTAAAAGCACACGTTGCAGAATGTGGCTTTTCAAGATATCCGGTTTATGAAGACTCATTTGATGAAATTAAGGGAATCATTCATGCAAAAGATTTACTTGAATTTATCAACGAAGAAACACTGGATTGGCACAACTTAATTAGGCCCGCATTTTTTGTACACGAAGCAAAACCGATTGAAGATTTACTCAAAGAATTTCAACAAAAACGAAGTCACATGGCTATTGTAGTTGATGAATTTGGAGGCACTTCAGGCATCGTCACTTTAGAAGATATTATGGAAGAAATCGTAGGCGATATAAGAGATGAATTTGATGAAGATAGTCATTTCTATAAAAAAATTGATGATGCCAATTATATCTTCGAAGGAAAACTTCTCATCAATGATATGTGTAAAATTACCTCCACTCCATTAGAATTCTTTGAAGAAGTGAGAGGTGAAAACAATTCAGTGGCAGGATTAGTTTTAGAAATTGCTGGTAAATTCCCTAAACAAAATGAAGTGATTAGTTTTAAAAATTATGACTTCACTGTTCTTCAACTTGATAATAAAAGAATACAAAAACTCAAACTATATATTAATCCCAAAGAAGAAGAAAGCAACTAAAGAAATTTCTTGAATATTATACAACAAAACAATAATTTGTATTTTTTATCGTTTTTTATTTTATCAAAAAACAAAATAATAATCTTTTAATTTCACAAAATAAGTTTCATCATATCTTTGATACATAGAGGTTTTATTTATTATGCAAAATATCATTAAAAAATATTGCTTGTTTTTTACTCAGCTACTGCTTGTTTCTAGTGCGATTGCTCAAAACAAAATTATAGAGAGTCAATCATCCCAAGTGGCTGACAAAAATAAATTAACCCATTATGAAGAACTAACCAATGAAAATATTCCAGTCAATGAAGTATATAAAGTGGAACGTCGTGATTTAGCAAATTACCAAATGCCACAAGTTGAAATTTTAAACATCAAAACAACCAAAATTAACAACCCAAAATATCCCGACTCCATCCAATTTCCAAAAGCAATAACACCCACCGTTTTTATCTCTATGGAACGCAAACAAGCATTTGCTTCCATTTTAATTCCACAATATATTCAACAGAATGATAACAGTATTGAAAAAGTAGTGAGCTACGAATTGTCAGTGCATGAAAAACAGACGGCTAACAAAACAAGCGGAAATAGAGTGTATGCAAGCAACTCTGTTTTGGCAAGTGGTAGTTTTTATCGAATCGCAATAAAAACACAAGGGATTTACAAAATAGATTATTCTTTTATCAAAAACACAATGGGCATCAACCCGTCCGATATACAAATGAGCCATATTCGACTGTATGGAAATGGAGGAGAAATGCTTGATGAAAACAACGCCACACCTCGTCCCGATGATTTAACTGAAAATGCCATTCAAGTCGTTGATGATGGAGATGGAATTTTTGGAGAAAACGATTATATTCTATTCTATGCAAATGGGCCTCATTCGATTTTAAACGATTCAGTCAATAAAAAATTCACTCATGTTTTTAATATCTATTCAGAAGAAAGTCATTATTTTTTAAATTTTGATAAAGGTGTTGGGAAAAGAATAAGCCTTCAAAATAATCCACCAACTGCCAATACAAACTCAAACTCATTTAATGATTTTTTATTTTATGAAAAAGATTCCGTCAATTTAGGGAAATTTGGCAAAATGTGGTGGGGAGATGAATTCAGCGATTTGCCCGGACGATATTTAAATCGAAATTATTCATTTTCATTTCCTAATATTGACGAAACAACTCCAATTAAAATTACCGCTCATGTAGGAGCAATCTCTTATTCAGGAATGAATAATATGTCCATTTCAGTCAATGGAGGAAACACTCAAAATATCAGCTTGCAAAGCACCGGGCCTAATTTTTATAATCCAGTTATCGTTGCTCAAACTAAAGAATTTACTGCAAACATCACCAACCCAAGTGTTTCATTGAATCTCAACTTCACCAAAGGAAGTAGCTCTGCTGTTGGTTATTTAGATTATTTAGAAATCAATGCAAGAAGAAAATTAATTTTTAATGGACATATCGTGTTTGCTGATTGGAATACAGTCGGAATCGGAAACATTGCGAATTATCAAATTCAACAAGCAAATGCCAACACACAAGTTTGGGATATCACAAACCCACTTGAGCCGATCCAAATGCAATCTAATATGAATGGTGGACTATTATCCTTCAAACAAGATGCATCTACACTACATCGCTTTATTGCATTTGATGGAAGCATTACAAACACCCCTCAATATCTTGAAAAAGCAATTAATCAAAACTTACATTCAATCACTCCTAAAAAATACATTATTATTAGTCCTGCATCTTTACTTAGTGAAGCCGAAAAACTTGCTAGCTATCATCAAACCAAAAGAGGATATAGCTATGTCATCGTTACACCACAACAAATCTACAATGAATTTTCATCCGGCACACAAGATGTATCTGCTATTAGAGATTTTGTAAAAAATGCTTTATGACAAAGCAAGTCAACCAGATTTACCACAATATTTACTCCTTTTTGGAGATGCATCTTACGACTATAAAGATCGAATATTAAACAACACAAACCTTGTTCCTACTTCAGAAACCAAAGAAAGTATCGACAAAACAACTGGCTATTGTAGCGATGATTTTTTTGGATTTTTAGATGACCATGAAGATCAAAATAATTTTTCAAATAATCAAATTAATACCCTAGATATTGGAATCGGCCGATTACCTATTTCAAGCATAAACACAGCATCACAAGTATTACAAAAGATAATGAACTACGATAGTCCTAATTCTTTTGGGCCTTGGAAAAATAACATGACGTTTAATGCAGATAACGGTGATCAAAATACCCACTTGAGTGATGCAGAAGTGATGTCACAGTATGTCAATGATTCATTACCAAATTATAACCCTTATAAAATTTATGTCGGAGGATTTAATATCGAGTCAACACCAGCCGGACCAAGAGCTCCAGAAGCAAATACTGCCGTTCGAGAACAAATATTCAATGGAACATTTTTAATGAACTATAATGGACATGGAGGGCCATTGGGATGGTGTGAAGAACGAATTTTTTCAATGGATGATGTGAATATTATGACAAACTTCAACAAGCTCCCATTGTTTATTACAGCCACTTGCGACTTTGCTCCTTTTGATAACCCTGCTGTCAACTCTGCTGGTGAAATCCTTTTAACCAAACCGAATGGAGGAGCAATAGGGTTAATGACCACTACACAACTTGTTTACGCAGACCAAAATCGAATCATGAATCTCAACTACATGAAATCAGGATTTAGTACAAATGCACAACTTGAATTTCCAACCTTGGGAGACGCCTATAAAAACTCCAAAAATCTACGCTATGTCAGTAATGTCGATGTGTATGTCGCATCCAATTTTCGAAAATTTGCTTTATTAGGCGACCCCGGATTACCTCTTGCATTTCCAAACTATCAAGTGTTTACAGATAGTATCAATGGGGTATCTATTAATATCGCTTATGACACCCTAAAATCATTAGGAAAATACACTATCAGCGGGCATGTTGCTGACCAAAACGGGAACCTGCTCAATAACTTTAATGGAATCGTATATCCTACAATTTTTTGACAAACGAAAAAAAAATTAGTACGATCGACCCACAATCTCCTATCACCAACTATTATATTCAAAACAATATCATCTATAAAGGAAAAGCAACCGTCAAAAATGGAAAATTTGAATTTACATTTGTCATACCAAAAGATATCAATTACGAAATAGCTCAAGGAAAAATAAGCTATTATGCAAACAGTACCACTGAAGATGCTAGCGGCTTTGACAAAGGAGTGTATATTGGAGGCAGCTCTTCAAATCCAGTTATCGACAATGAAGGGCCACAAATCAAAGCCTATTTGAATAATGAAAAATTTGTAAATGGAGGCATCACAACACCTAACTCAACATTGCTCCTGCACTTGTCAGACGATAATGGAATCAACTATACAGGCAACTCAATAGGCCATGACATTACAGCCGTGCTAGATAATAATGCTCAAAATACGTATGTCTTAAATAATTTTTATGAATCCGATTTGGATAACTATCGTTCAGGAATAGTAAAATTCCCATTAGATAATTTAAGCGAAGGAAAACACTCATTGACCATAAAAGCATGGGACATCATGAACAACTCCTCCACAGCCACACTCGACTTTATAGTAGTAAGCTCATCAAAAGGATTCTTAGACCATGTGTATAATTATCCAAACCCCTTTACAACACACACACAGTTTATGTTTGAACATAATTTACCAAATCAAAACCTATTTGTGAATATAAAAATCATGACAATGTCAGGAAGAATCGTAAAAAACATCAGAACAATAGTCAATTCAGAAGGGACAAGAGTCAATAATATTGATTGGGACGGAAAAGATGAATATGGTGAAAAACTAGCTAATGGAGTATATCTTTACAATATCCATGTGAAATCATCAAGTGGACTATCTGCCAATAAACTAGAAAAATTAGTCATACTTCGATAACTCAAATAAAAAATAACTTATATTTGCTCCCTACAAAAAAAACTAAACTATCGCTTAGATATTTACATCAACAAAGAAAAATTTCATGTTAAAGAAAACAATTTGGTTTTTAGGTTGCTTAGCCTATATCAGCTCTGCAAAAAATTGCTAATGCTCAAAATAACTCAAGTGGACAAAAAAGCGGTTCTAATTATAACACCATCACTACCGCTGTGCCATTTATGAGAATTAGTCCTGACGCACGATCTGGAGCAATGGGAGACATTGGAATTGCCCTAAATCCAGACGCAAATGCACAATTTTGGAATGTGGCCAAACTAGCCATGTCCGATAAAGATGCAGGCTTATCTATGACTTACACACCATGGCTTAGAGATTTGGTTCCAGATATTTTTCTTGCATACCTTTCTGGATATGCACGATTTGGTGCCGACAAAGATAATAAAAACCAAGCCATCAGTGCAAGTTTGCGATACTTCTCATTAGGAGATATTAACTATACAACCATCGACATCCAACCTGCAGGAACAGGAAAACCAAGAGAATTTGCCTTTGACATTGGATACTCAAGAAAACTTTCAGATAATTTATCTTTAGGACTTTCTGGAAAATATATCCATTCAAACATCATTAATGGTGCCGGAAACTCTAGTGGTGTCACCTATAAACCCGGAAATGCAGCAGCAGTTGATTTTGGTGTGTTTTATACAAAACCAATAAGTAGCTCTTCTGATGTTGACGGCTCTAGCTTTAACGCAGGATTAGTGATTTCAAACATCGGATCTAAAATTAGCTATTCCGGTGGTAGAAAAGATTTTATCCCTACTAATTTAGGCATTGGACTAGCATACAATTATCAAGTAGATGAATTTAATAAATTGACAATTGGTTTAGACATCAATAAACTACTCGTGCCATCTCCACAAATTACAGAAGACACATTTGGGAATGTATATCAAACCTATCCATTCAATAAAAGCGTAATGAGTGGGATGCTTGGTTCTTTCGGTGATGCACCGGGAGGAATGAAAGAAGAATTGCAAGAAGTGATGCTAGGTGTAGGAGCTGAATATTCATATCAAAACCAATTTTTCGCTCGTGCAGGATACTTCTACGAAAGCAAATATAAAGGCGACCGCCGTTTCTTCACAGTTGGCCTTGGCGTAAAATATAATGTGTTTGGATTAAATGTAGCCTATGTCGTTCCCGGCTCAGGAATCAATAGAAATCCACTTTCAAATACATTACGTTTTTCATTATTATTCGACATTGATGATTTAGGAAAAATCATCAAACCAGACGATGCTAAAAAGAATGATAAAAAATCGAAAAAAAAGTGGATCAAATAGTAAAAA
>LNFQ01000013.1 GCA_001567165.1 Bacteroidetes bacterium OLB11 | reverse complement strand
ATACTTTGAAAGATTCAATTTATCTTTCAAATAATCAATATCATTTTTACAAAAATTAGTGATGCTTCCAATTGCTATATTGATCCTAACATTCCAATAAACATATCTGACGTACAAACCAGTACCACATTGACCTCTGTTGAATATAATTGCCTATTGGATAAAAATAAAATCACATTGACAAGCGAAGGAAAATTCCCAATGCAGTTATATTTCTATGATTCTATTCATCAAGCAAATATTATTGATACATTTTTCAATTCTCCTTATGTGAGAATGCTGGACTCTGGAGTCTATTATCTATCAAAAGTAATTGACAATAATCAGTGTTCTGTTACAATGGACAGTGTTTTACAAATAAACTCTAACCCCATCTATTTTACAAGCAATCAACCCACTTATGAATGCTTTCAAGACTATTCAATTTTGCCGATTAAATTAAATGGCACCCCCCCTTTATCCATTTTTCTAGAACATAATGGCATAGCTATTCAGTGCAGAAAAATAACTATTCAGACACCTTGCATTTACAAAAAGGAATCACAAAATTCTCATCTGTAAAAGATGGAAATGGATGTACTTTTAATTTGAATAATATCACATTTAATAATACTTTTCGAAAAACAAATGCAAGTGTATCTGCACTTGACTATGATTGTAATCAACAACAAAGAGCATTTCAATTAATCACCGAAGGCAACTATCCAATTACAGTTTATGGAAAAAATTCCATAGACAATATCATCTCTAAAACGCTTTATGACACAACCTTATTTTGGGCAAAATCGGGCGACTTTCAAATAGATAGTATCGTTGATAATAATAATTGCCAAGTTGCACTTCAGTATAAAACAACCGTAACAAACGACACAAGCAGTTATCCGCTTAACATGCAAGGCATGGATTTAGTTTCAGATGCGGTTTCTAGTAAAAATTACATTTGGTATTTCAATGGGAAAAAATGGAAAGAAACAGATATTGCTACAATCCCAATTTTGCAAAATGGCGTTTATCAAATGGCTCATTACAATGCAAATAATTGTTTAGTATTTTCACCCAATTTTGAAGTTGAGTTAGATGATTTAATAGTGTATCCGAATCCGTTGACACAACAATTTTCGGTGTTTATCAATATTTATAAAAAAGATAAAGTCACAATGAAAATTATTAATTCGATAGGAAAAGAAATTTCAAGTTATCAATTAAAAAGACGGTCGAAACGATTTTATTTTCCCATCCGAACAAAAAGGAGTTTATATTTTACACTTTGAATCTAGTTCAAAATCGATTCAATATATAGACAAAAAAGTGATAAAAAAATAATATCCAGTTGACTTTTCGATTTGAAAAATTATCCCGGAACTCTCGAAATATATTTATCCATTTCCTTAATCTGGCTTACAATATTTTCATTTTTAGATTTGCAAGCTTTTGCTTTTGCATAGTAAAATTTCATTCCTTTAAAATCGCGTCTTTCTCCACAAATCCCAGAAAGTTGTAAATAAGCTGAGGCTTCTGAATCCTTATCAGGTAATCCTAATTGAATTGCTTTTTTTAAATGTTCATAGGCTTCCTTTTTATTTCCTTTTTTATATGAAATCATCCCTAATTGCAGATAGGCACCACCTTCTACATTTTTATCATTAATCCCAGCCTCTAGGCTTTTGCGAATATCCGTTTCTGCATCTTCAAAATTTTCATTCATGGTAGAAAAATTTGACTTCAACATATAATACGCTGAACGCACTGGCTTATACAATAAGTTTGGATATTTCACTCTTTTTAATAATTTTTGAGCTCCCTCAAAATCTCCGTCTTCAATATATTTTTGAATTAAGGTAATTGGCCCAATCATCAAATCAGCAACCACCATCAGAATAGCTACTAGAAAAAAATATCCAACTAACATATATCCCATTTTTAGTCGCAAACGTGATATATAAACCGCTCACAATAAGAAATACTGCTATTGCTAATCTGTTTAAAACTAAAAATTTTCTAAATTTCTCCATACTTTTTAATAAATAAATTCGTGTGCAAACCTACTATTTTAAATGAATTTTACCCAAATTACGTTTATCTTATTTTTTGTATAGAACCGTCATGATTCAATTTCACAATCGAAGATGCCAGCCTCGCTTGCGTTTCATTTTGTCTCCAATGTACAACATAATCTGCTGCCGATAAAATATCTGAATGAATATTTTGAAAGCATGTGGCACTAGGTTCTCCGCTAAAATTTGCCGAAGTGGACACAATCGGCTTTTTTATCCTTTTTATAAGAGAACGACAAAATGAGTCTTTGGTTATCCGAACGGCAATACTATTATTTTCTCCCATTAAAATATCTGGCAATAAAATTGCATTTTCATAAATAATCGT
The DNA here is from genome assembly GCA_001567165.1 of Bacteroidetes bacterium OLB11. Classification (GTDB taxonomy): domain Bacteria; phylum Bacteroidota; class Bacteroidia; order Chitinophagales; family Chitinophagaceae; genus OLB11. The sequence goes on along the minus strand of LNFQ01000013.1, from coordinate 68,691 downwards.
TGTAGGCTCTGAAAATTGTTGAATAATTTCTTCCAATCCCAACACTGGATTTGCTAAGTATTTTAAAAGTTGCTTGACATCCGTCATTAAAATCACAAAACTTTTCACCTTATCCCTTTTCTTAATTTGATAAATTTTTTCAATCGCTTTTTCATTATCTGCTGTGCAGCCTAACCCCCAAATAGTATCAGTTGGATATAAGATAACCCCATCCTGTAGCATCGTTTTTACACAATTTTGAACATCTATTTCAAAAGGTTTTTCATTTATCATAAATGCAAAGTAAATAAGTCTAATCAAAAAAATTAAAATTCTATATGTTTGCAATTATAAAAAAGCAAAAATGAAAGAACACATACAGGATGTTTGGCAGCAACGTGAATTGTTAAGTCAAACAAATTATTTAGATGCCATTCGACAAACAATAGAAGAAGTGGACAAAGGGAGGCTGCGAGTGGCTGAATCTATCAATGGAACATGGGTCGTGAATGAATGGGTGAAACAAGCGATTTTATTATATTTTGGAATTCAGAAAATGGAAACCTATTCATTGCCTCCATTTGAATTTTATGACAAAATGAAATTAAAAACGGACTATGCCTCTCAAGGCGTACGAGTGGTTCCCCATGCTATTGCTCGCTACGGTTCTTACCTTGCGAAAGGGGTCATTATGATGCCTTCTTATGTCAATATTGGAGCTTATGTAGATGAAGGCACAATGGTGGACACTTGGGCTACAGTAGGGAGTTGTGCTCAAATTGGAAAAAATGTTCATCTAAGTGGTGGAGTTGGCATTGGTGGCGTATTAGAACCACTGCAAGCAAATCCTGTGATTATTGAAGATGGTTGTTTTATAGGCTCACGCTGCATTGTAGTGGAAGGAGTTATTGTAGAAAAAGAAGCCGTTTTGGGTGCAAACGTTGTGCTGACACAAAGCACCAAAATTATAGATGTGAGCGGTGATACTCCTATTGAGCTGAAAGGACGAGTTCCGTCTCGAAGTGTGGTAATACCCGGAAGCTACACCAAAAAATTTCCTGCCGGTGAATACCAAGTAGGCTGTGCATTAATCATTGGAAAAAGAAAAGAAAGCACCGACCTAAAAACCAGTCTGAACGATGCTTTGAGAGATTTCAATATCAGCGGATAATTTTTATTTTTCAAAACTTCAAACACTTTTTCTTTTGAATCATTTCCCATTTATATTTTAAAATATGAGTTCCACAAATCAATATGAATATCTCTTTTTTGACATAGACCACACGCTATGGGATTTTGAAAAAAATTCGTATGAAACTTTGCAAGATTTATATGAACAAGTGAATTTGAAAGAATTAGGGATTCCTACATTTATTGAATTTGAAGCAGTATATCATCAAATCAACGAAACCATGTGGGAGCGCTTTAGAAAAGGGTTTATAACCAGAAATGATTTACGCTGGAAACGAATGTGGCAAACACTTTTACACTTTAATATATACAATACAGAACTGGCAAAGGAAATGGGCGATCTCTATTTGAAAATTTTACCAACTAAAAAAGAATTATTTCCTCATGCAAAATCAACTTTAGATTATTGCAAAAAGAAAGGATATCAAATGCATCTTATCACTAATGGATTTGAAGCGACCCAAATTCAAAAATTAAAAAACGCATCTATCGCTCATTATTTTGATGAATTAATCACTTCCGAAATGGCAATGAGTATGAAGCCTCAAAAAGACATTTTTGATTTTGCTTTAAAAAGAACAAATGCTTCCGTTGAAAGAAGTTTAATGATCGGAGATGCGTTGGAAATAGATATTCAAGGTGCAATGAATGTTGGTATGGCTCAAGTTTTTTTTAATCCAACTGGCATACAACATTCTTTTAAACCCACATATGAAATTCACAGCCTTTCAGACTTGAAAAATTTTCTTTAAACCTCAATTAAAAAATGAATATTCAAACAACAAAATTAGATGGCTGCTATATCCTAAGTCCAAAAGTTTTTGAAGACAATAGAGGATATTTTTTTGAAAGCTATCATAAAAAAACTTTTGATGATTTGCTAAAAGAAGAAGTCCAATTTATTCAAGATAATCAAGCCCTTTCAGACTATGGAACGATTAGAGGTTTGCATTTTCAAAACCCGCCTTATTCACAGGCAAAACTCGTTCGGGTTGTGCAAGGTAGTGTGCTCGATGTGGTTGTTGACCTTCGAACAAATTCTGCTACTTATTTAAATTCGTTTTCCATCATATTAAGCAGTAAAAATATGCTTCAACTCTATGTTCCCAAAGGGTTTGCACATGGATACGCTGTGTTAGAAAACCGTACAATTTTTCAATATAAATGTGACGCATATTATCATCCTGAAGCAGAATCTGGCATACACCCTTTAGACCCATTTTTAGCCATCGATTGGCAAATTCCTGAATCAGAAAGAATTATTTCAGAAAAAGATTTGCGTTTACCTTTTTTAAAGACAAATATCCATTAAATTTTAATCAATAAAACTGCATTTCAAATGTAAAAATTGGGGTTTAACGATAAAAAATAATCTCGATTTGATGTTTTATCCATTCAAAAAAATTTAAATTTGTAAGATTAATTTATCAAATTTTTTTTACAACATGCCACACTATTATTCATTAGGAAAAATTCCACATAAAAGACACACACAGTTTCGCAAACCAGATGGAAGTTTATATAGCGAAGAATTATTTAGCACTGAAGGTTTTAATTACAATTATTGTTTAATCTATCATGTGCATCCACCAACTGTGATTGTAAAATCAGAAGAACCTATTGATATCACTCCCAAAATTGCAACTGATAATATTTTAAAACATAGAAGCTTTCAAGGATTTAAAATAAAAAAAGTAGCCGACTATTTGGAAAGCCGCAAGCCCATTCTTGTAAATAATGATTGTCACATCACATTGGCTGCACCACAACAAAGTATGGATAAATATTTTTTCCGAAATTCAGATGCAGATGAATGTATTTTCATACACGAAGGAACCGGAAAACTTCATACTCTTTACGGAGAGCTTCCTTTTAAATATGGAGACTATATCATTATTCCAAGAGGAATTGCTTACCAAATAAAATTTGACACAGAAGACAATCGCTTACTAATCGTTGAAAGCTACGGCCCCATTCGTTTTCCGAAAAGATATAAAACCAGTGAAGGACAACTAATGGAGCATGCTCCTTTTTGTGAAAGAGACATTCGCAAACCAGAAAACCTTAAAACACATGATGAGAAAGGTGAATTTTTAATTTATACAAAAAAACAAAACCTTCTCTACCCTATTACTTATGGCTACCATCCATTTGATGCTATCGGTTGGGATGGCTATGAATATCCATACATTTTTTCAATACATGATTTTGAACCTATCACCGGAAGAGTGCATCTACCACCACCAATTCATCAAACCTTTGAAGGAAAAGATATGGTGATTTGCTCTTTTGTGCCACGTCTTTACGACTATCATCCTAATTCAATTCCGGCTCCATATAATCATAGTAATATTGATAGTGATGAAGTGCTTTATTATGTCGATGGAGAATTTATGAGTCGTAAGCATGTCACTCGTGGTATGCTCACCTTGCACCCTAGCGGAATACCTCATGGACCACACCCCGGAGCTGTTGAGAAAAGTATCGGCAAAAAAGAAACTCCTGAACTTGCTGTGATGATTGATACGTTTAGGCCTTTGCATCTGACTAATTATGCAGTCGATATTGAAGATGAAAACTATGAAATGAGTTGGGCTGAATAATTTTTTAAATAAAACAAAATTTTAAACTCAAATAATAAAAATAAAAAGACATGGAAACAACAACTTTAGAAACAAATGTTCAAACGAAAACCGCAGATTTTTTACCCCTACTCGGAACCGATTATATTGAACTTTATGTCGGCAATGCTAAACAAGCTGCACACTATTACAAAACAGCATTTGGATTTCAATCACTAGCTTATGCAGGACCTGAAACTGGCGTTAGAGATAGAGCTTCTTATGTGCTTGTTCAAGACAAAATCAGATTAATATTGACCTCTTCAATCAAATCAGACCATCCTGTTGCTCAACATCACAAAAAACATGGAGATGGTGTGAAAGTGTTAGCACTTTGGGTTGAGGATGCTTATGATGCTTACGAACAAACAATGAAAAGAGGTGCTAAATCATACATGGAACCTCAAACCTTAACAGACGAACACGGAGAAGTACGAATGAGTGGGATTCATACATTTGGAGAAACTGTTCACGTTTTTGTTGAACGCAAAAACTACAAAGGAACATTCATGCCGGGCTATGTAGAATGGAAATCACATTACAATCCAAAACCAACCGGACTTCGATATGTTGACCATTGCGTTGGGAACGTAGGTTGGAATCAAATGAATCCATGGGTAAAATTTTATGAAGACGTATTAGGGTTTAAAAATATTTTGAGCTTTGATGATAAAGATATTTCAACTGAGTATAGTGCCTTGATGAGCAAAGTGATGAGTAATGGAAATGGATATGTAAAATTCCCTATCAATGAACCTGCAGAAGGAAAGAAAAAATCACAAGTGGAAGAATATTTAGATTTTTACGAAAGCGAAGGGGTACAACACATTGCAGTCGCTACCAATAATATTATTGAAACGGTTACCGAATTAAAAAATAGAGGCGTTGAGTTCTTAAAGATTCCTCAAAATTATTATGAAACAGTACTTGACCGTGTCGGAAAAATTGATGAAGATATAAAACCACTGAGCGAACTCGGTATCCTTATCGACAAAGATGATGAAGGTTATTTATTACAAATATTCTCAAAACCTGTACAAGACAGACCAACTCTATTTTTTGAAATCATACAAAGAAAAGGAGCACAAAGTTTTGGCAAAGGAAATTTCAAAGCCCTTTTTGAGTCTTTAGAAAGAGAACAAGAATTAAGAGGAAATCTATAATCCAATTTATTTGCTCTAAATAGATTGGAGCAATAAAGTTAATTAAAAACCCTTGTCAAAGTACAATACTACTGCGGCAAGGGTTTTTTAATTAAACAAATCAGATATAAAAAAACAGACCATAATCAAATAATTTTCACATACAGAACAGCTAGGTTTTACTGAAGGAGGAAAAAGCAATGCCGAAGCATTCTTTATCATAGGAGCAAGCAAGAACGCTGGCATTAGAATTAAAAGCCAAGAATAAAAAAATAAATGATGACTCCTTTATATGATAATACTTCTCCATAAATTAAAAAATAGAACATTATATTTAACCCAAATAACGCGTTCAATTCCTTGAAAATTTATTACAAACAGAACCTTTTGAAGAAATTTATTTACATACTTGTTTCATTACTAATCGTGACCACTTTCAATGTGTTTGCTCAATATCCTCAATACATTGCTTATGATAGTGAAAATGCATTGCCGAGCAATGAAGTATATAGTATTGTTCAAGATAATAATGGTTTTATTTGGATAGGATGCAATGTTGGGCTGTATAAATTTAATGGCGTGCATTATACTTCATATAAAAGTAAAACGCAAAATTCAAAACCAATTACAGGTTTAACAATTTCTTCTTCTGGCAATATTTACTGTTATAATTTTCAATCACAATTATTCTGCTTAGAAAATGATACGTTAAAAGAAATAAAACATCCTTTTCCAAAAGGCTTCATTAACAATCTCGTTTCCGATAATAATGGGAATATTTACGCAACACATTTTGGTGGCATTTCTCGCTATAGCGAAAAAAGTAAACAATGGAATAATTATATAAATTATGGCAATATAGAAAAAAAACAATAACGAACAATTGACTGCAAAATCAGTAAAAGGAAATGGACGTGACGTCATCCCATTTATCTATTCAAAAGGAGTTGCAACTATAGAAAATAACAAACTAAAACAAATATACAACACGGAATTATTTGAAAGCATCACATCGGGCAAATTTGAACTTGAAACTTATTCTGACGTCTTATGGATTTTTGCTAAGGAAAACTGAAAATATTTATCGTTTTTCAAAAAAATCATTTAGAGCAAATAAAAAAATTCTCAACTTAACAAAATCCTATCTGGTAGAAAAAATTACCAATGTAAGAACAATGAGAGATAGTGCTTTGTGGATTTGCACATACAGTGGGCTCATCCGTTATACACCAAATACAGATTCTGCTATTTTGCTTTATCCTGACTTATCTTTTTCTGATTGTTTAATTGACCAAGAAGGAAATTATTGGTTTACAACTTTACTAGAAGGTATTTTGCGTGTACCAAATTTGCATTTTATAGTGTGGAAGCAATACAACAAACTTACACGTGTAACAAACAGTGAAACACACATCTTTTTTGCAAGCCAAAAAGGAGAAATCGGAAGATTGAATCTTCTGAATGAAACTACCGAACTATTTCACACCAAGCACAATGCCGACATACAAAGCTTTGATTACAATACTTCAGAGAATGCTCTTTTATTCAATATCAACAATCATCTTTTTAAATTGAAGGGAAATGCAATAAGCGAAATTAATAATGATAATATTCCTGCTATAAAGTCAGCAAAAAGTGTCAATGGCTCTTTATTCGCAACCTCTACATACGGCACTTATATCAATGGGAAACGAATTAACACGAATTGGGCAAGGCAAATCGAATATGATGTAATAAATCAATGCTTATGGGTTGCGTCAAATAGTGGCTTACTAAAAATTATATCCAAAAACAACGAATGGTATTTATCAGACACTCTTTTGTCCAATACTCAAATTATTTCTATTGATTTTGATGTAGATAAAAAATTGCTTTATGTACTAACCTTCACAGGTCAAATTTTTTGTAGTAAATAGTCAAAATGAAACATCTGAATTTCTACAAATACCAGAAAATATACAAGCAAATAAATTACAAATTTATCAAGACAAATTATACATCAGTAGCAATGTAGGAGTAGCAATTTTTTGATCCAAAAACACATTCATTAAAATTTATCAATCGCCTATTGGGGCTTGTATCTGACAATGTACAAGATATCACAATAGTAGATTCAAACTTGTGGCTTGTAACTGTAAATGGCTTACAAAAAATTCCACTAAATAAATTAGAGCAACAACAAAAACTTGCAAGAGTTTATCTCAAAAATAATTTTAAATTTCCAATAGATCAACTTCAATTCAATTATAATGAAGCTTTCGTTTTACACCCCGAAGTAGCACATTACAGTAGTAACGGTCAATTTGTATATGCTTATCGTTTAAATAAAAATGAATGGATAAAATTACCTGCCACAATTGAACAAATAGAAATCCAAAACATACCGATAGGAAATTTTGAAATTGAATTGAAAGCCATTGATTATTTAGGCAGAGATTCAGAAAATATAATTAAATTGGAAGGCTATATCAACCCACCGTTTTGGAAAACGTGGTGGTTTACTTTACTTTTAATACTCCTTTCAACCATATTGATTTTTTTTATAGTACAAAAAATATAACCAACTTCCGCCGAAAAGAAAAACAAAAAACGCAAACTCGCACATCTGCAATTAACAGCCCTTAAAGCTCAGATGAATCCACATTTCATGTACAACACACTCAATAGCATACAAGCCTTAATTTTAAAACAAGATATTAAAAACTCCAATTTATATTTGAGTAAATTTAGTCACTTAATGCGTAAGGTACTAGACGTTTCAGGGCGAGATGAAATTTCAATTCAAGAAGAAATTGAAATTCTAGAATTATATCTTTCACTTGAAAAATTGCGTTTTGGAAATGATTTTTTATATAAAATTATTATTTCAAATGAGGTTGAAACCCAAGCAATTTTTCTCCCCCCTTTATTATTGCAGCCTTTTGTCGAAAATGCTATAAAACACGGATTATTACATAAAAAGGGTGAAAAACAATTAATCATACGTTTAGAAAAAGAAACAAACCATATACTTTGTCGCATTAAAGACAATGGTATAGGCCGAAAACATTCTGCTGAAATTAAAAAAACGTCAACAAGAAAAATACACATCGTTTTCAACTGATGCCACACAAAAGAGATTGACATTAATTAATTCTACTTATCATAAAAACATTGAACTAGAAATAAACGATTTATACGAAAACAATAATCCAAGCGGCACAGAAGTTGTTTTGAGAATTTTTGGTGCTTTAAATTTGACGTAAGCATTCGGAAACTCAAATCTGCTGTTGGGAAATTTGACAAAGCAATAATACATAATAATTATAACATTTGTACTATGTTAAAAGCCATTATAATTGATGATGAAGAAAATGCAAGAATTACACTTGCAGCTTTGCTTGCTGAATACGCACCCGACATCCATATTATGGCTCAATGTTCTACTGTTCCAGAAGGAGTACTAGCTATTAATAAACATAACCCTGATGTTGTGTTTCTAGATGTAGAAATGCCCGAATACAACGGATTTGAATTGCTAGGTTTTTTTAAAAAAATCAATTTTGAAATTATTTTTGTTACAGCATACAGCCAATATGCCATTCGTGCGTTTGAAGTTTCTGCGGTAGATTATTTACTCAAACCTATTGAAATAGATAGTTTGAAAGTTTCTATAGATAAAGTAAAGAATAAATGCAATACAACAAACACCATGCAACGCTTGAATCTGATGAGGGAAGTTTATAGCGGAAATGACTTTCAAAAAATTGCACTCCAAATGAGCAATGGTTTATTGTTTGTAGAAGTGAATAACATAGTATTATTTGAAGCGGAAAGAGCCTACACCAATGTTTTTATGGCTGATGGTTCAAAATTTACCGTAAGCAAACCGATGCGTACGTTTGAAGATTTATTAAGTGATCGCCAATTTATTTTCCGCCCACACCGTTCCTACCTTATCAATGTTCGCTATATCAAAAAATATTTGCGTGGCGAATCTCTAATAACAATGGACAATAATTTTACGGTTTCAGTTGCCCGAGAGCGAAAAAGCGATTTTGAGAGTTTACTCAAAGAGTTGAAATTGGCTTAAAAAACACATCCAACTTTTTTATATATTTCTGTAATCCTACCATTCCTACAAAATTTTCTCTAAAACAACTTATTTCATTTTGAATTTTAGTTTTGTCTTCCTTTCGGAAATTAAATTCTACTATTGGGAAAGTAGCCTATAAAACTCACTATTATTCATTTCATTTTTGTAGCATAATAAAAATTTAAACAAAATGAAAAAATTTAAACCTGTAACAAAAATCGTATTGAAAGCAACACTTTTGATAGGAATGACTTTTGCAAGCACCATGAGCTTTGCTCAAGAATTAGAAAAACAACCAACTGCAGGAAATGGTAGTTGTGGCTATGTTATTAAAGGCTCAAAAAAGGGACTTATGGGACCAAAGTTCGTTATTAAGCCCGTATATACTTGCTCCTCTAAAGATTTTGATGAACAGGCAGGCATCGCAATTGTACAAGGAAAAGAAAGCAACCTATGGGGAGCTATCAACAAAACAGGAGAAGTAGTTATTCCTTTGGAATACAAAGAAGAACTTTTTTTGAAAAATGGAAAAATTGTTGCTCAAAAAGATGGCAATAAAGGATTACTTGGTACAGATGGGAAAACGATTATCCCTTTTGAATATAATGCCTTGGTTGACAATAGCTCCAATAAAACACATGCTTTACTTGCCAAAAAAAATAGCAAATGGGGTTTAATTGACTATACAGGGAAGGTGTTAGTACCAATAGAATATGAACAAATAAGAGATGTTCCACTCACTCCTTCAAATGGGTCTAAACATTTCAACCTAAAACAAAATGGAAAATATGGTTTATACGGTTTAGATGAAGGTAAACTTTTAACAGAAGTAAAATATGATAACCAACTTATGTTTACGACAATAAACACACCTATAGTGTACAAAACCGAAAGAGATGGCGGAGCTTATGAAGTTTCTGAAAAAGGGGTAGAAACTTATGTGGGTGCTGCAAGCTCAGGTAGTAGCTCTCCCTCAAGTTCTTCATCTTCTTCAAGCAGCTCTTCTAAAACAGATAATAAAAAAGTTGACTCTAAAGAGAAAAAAGAAAAGCCAGCTAAAGAAATGAAAACTTATACTTGTAGATATTGTGGTAAATCAGTACAAAGTAATACGGGTGCTCCAGGTTTAAGTGGCTGTAGTGTTAAGAATCCAGGAGGAACTCATAATCATGGATGGTCACAAAAGTAGTTCGTTTTCCAAGTTGAAAACAAAAAATATTATTTACAATTTCAATCCCAACCACTTCAAAAACCTGTTTCTTTTCAGAAGCAGGTTTTTTTTCTTTAGGTGCATTTTATCCATATTTGACAACACAATAGCTATTCTTTAAACCCTAATAATTTATTTGATTCTTAGTAAAAAAAATGCTTATTCTATCAATTTCTTCATTTTTATCATTTCTTTCTGCCTATACTTTCATAATGTGTCTGGTGTGAAAATACTCATTGTTTTTTTTAAACTTAATTTCAGTTTTTATAGATCATTACGTTTATAGTTTCAATTCAGCTTGCTTTCGGAAAGTAAATCATACCGTTTGGAAATAAAATTTAAAAATCTGTTGCTTTATATTTCATTTTTGTAGCCTAATTAAAACTTAAAAAAAATAAAAAAATGAGAACACTAATACTAATAATAGTATGTGCTTTGTGTTTTGGCACACTACAATTAAATGCTCAATGGACAACAGTAGGTAATGCTGGATTTACAACAGGAAAAGCACATGAAACGTCATTTGCTTTTAGCTCAACCGGAGAACCATACGTTGCTTTTAAGGATGAAACAAATTCAAACAAAGCTACAGTAATGAAGTTCAATGGTACAACTTGGGAAATTGTTGGATTGGCAGGATTTTCAGCTGGAGCTATTGGATATCCCAGTTTTAAAATTAGTCCTGCAGATGAGCTATATATTGCATATCAAGATGCTGCAAACTCTTACAAAGTTTCAGTAATGAAATTTAATGGTACAACATGGGATATAGTAGGAGTAGCAGGATTTTCAGCTGGAGGAACTTATAATGTTTCTCTTGCATTCAATGCTTTGGGTGAGCCTTATGTCGCTTATAGCGATGGGGGAAATTCGTATAAGCTTTCAGTCATGAAATTTGATGGTACCAATTGGATCAATGTGGGACCTGCAGGATTTTCGCCAAATATTGGTGGAAGTCCTTCACTTGCATTCAACTCTGCTGATGTTCCTTATGTGGCTTTTAAAGATATTGATACTTCAAGCAAAAAAGTGACCGTAATGAAATTTGATAGTACCGACTGGTACATTGTAGGTTCCCCTCGTTTTTCAGCTGGAGATATGGAATATACTTCGCTTGCATTCAATTCTGCTGATGTCCCTTATGTAGCTTACGAAGATGAAGGACATTCAAATAAATCCACAGTTATGAAGTTTAATGGTACAGATTGGGTAAACGTAGGCTCTGCTGGATTCTCCGCAGGTAATGCAATTTATGTATCTCTTGCATTAAACTCTAATGACGAGCCTTATGTATCTTATATGGATGCAGGCAATTCATATAAAGCTACAGTTATGAAATTTAACGGTACTGACTGGATAAGCGTAGGCTCTGCTGGGTTTTCTACAAGTTTTTCAGCATATATTACTATTGCTTTACATCCTATAAATGAAATACCTTATGTGGCATTTCAAGATGGTGGCAACTCAGACAAGGCAACCGTAATGAAACTTGATTTAGCATCCGGCTTCAATGAAATATCAGAAAATACTGCATTTCTGAAAATGTACCCTAACCCAGCTAATCATTTTTTAAACATTGAAGCAGAAACCATTTCTACTTCACTAAATAGAGAAAAAACTGTATGCATCAATATTATAAATATATTAGGTTCAACCGTGGCTACTAAACAACTAAACAAAGGAGTAAATTGCATAGATATAAGTAATCTTACAAAAGGCATTTACTTTATTAAACCTTTGAACTATGGAACTGTTGTAAAATTTGTGAAAGAATAGACATTCTCTTTATATTAATATAGCATTAAAATTTAATGAATATTCAAAATTTGAGTACCTATTTGTCTGTCACTTCATAGCACATTCTGCGATAAAATTTTTCTCAAATATGACTATCAATTCGTTTCATATCAGATAATGTATTACTACTTGGTTAGGCTTGCTACTTAATAGACGAGTTAACTGCGTATGCATTAAAATATGGTTAGGTTAATTCACATAAAAAAGAAAAAATAAAACAATGTCTATTTTTCTTTTTTTATATTTAAAGATAAATATCATGCTACTGTTGTCGGTATATGAAGAAAGCAATTCAATTTTTTGAATTGTTGTTGAAAAGGTCATCAATTGCAGTAAAGTTTATAATATCAATTTATGTATTCTTAATTTCTAAAGTGTCATTTGGGTTAAAAACTATCCTATATTAATATAAAAAGAGTCGCTAAAAGCGACTCTTTTTATATTAATGATTTTTGTGATTTTTATTTATTATCACGTAGCGATTTTAATCCTCCGCCACCTTGTTGTTTATTCGCTTCTTGAGCTTTGTTTTGGTCACTCAACGATTTTATACCACCAGATTTTCCTGATTCTTGTTTGTTTTGGTCGCTCAACGATTTTATACCTTTCGGTTGTTCTTTTGGTTGAGGAACATTTTGAACAGGGGCTTCTTTAGTTGGTTCTTTTGTTTTAGGTGGAGCAGTTGTTGGTTTTGGAGCTGGTTTTGGAGCTGGAGCAGGTACTACTTTAGTAACAGTAGTTGTTGCTTTACCTAATCTTACAAGAATACTATCTTTCTTTTGTTGTGCAGCATTCATAATTTGAGCATCGCAATCTGCTTTTAATTTATCAGTTGCTTCTTTCACTTTTGCTTCCACTTGTTGGTCAATTTCAGATTGAGAAGGTGCTTGAGTTCCTTCATTGCAGGCTGTAAAAAAGATTCCTGCAAGAACAGGAAGAATCATATATTTTATGTTTTTCATTTTTAAAATTTTGTTTTTTGTTTTTGTAAATTAAGATTTAATTATTGTGCTGCATTTGCCATTTGAGCTGCATTCACTAGTGAATCTGTTTTTTGTTTTACTTCAGTAGCCATGCGTGTTTCACATTCAGAAATTGCTGATGCAGATAATGCAGAAATTTTCTCATTGGCAATTGAATCAACTTTTGCTTGAATTACTGCTGGATCAACCGGTTTTTCACCACAAGAGCTAAATAATGCAAGCATACAAACTGCCATCATTGTGTTTAAGACTTTTTTCATTTTTATTTAATTTTTATTTAATTTTTTTCAAAATGTATAATAGTCTATTCATTTATTTAAATTATTTTTCAGACACTAACAAAACTTTAAAATATTTGGTAGTCCCGACAAGAATCGAACTTGTATCTAAAGTTTAGGAAACTTTCGTTCTATCCATTGAACTACGGGACCATTATTTCAATCATCTATATTGATTTCTTCTGCAATTTGGTATTGGTTTCGATCAATTGAGTTTCGAGAAATTAGCTCTCCAATAAATCCGGCTAAAAATAGTTGCACCCCGATTACAATTGAGATTATCCCTACAAAAAAAGTGGGCGTTCTGTCATTTTGTATTGTAAAAAAACAAATTTTGCAATGGCTAAATAAATCCAAATAGCTGCCCCTATCAAAAACACAATGACTCCCCAAAATCCAAAAACATGCATCGGTTTTTTTCCATATTTACCCACAAAAAGAATTGATGCTAAATCTAAAAAACCATTCACAAATCGTTCCCAACCAAACTTACTATATCCATATTTTCGAGCTTGATGAATAACAGGTTTTTCTGTTATTTTGGTAAATCCTTGCCACTTGGCTAATACAGGAATATAACGGTGCATTTCTCCATAGACTTCAATTGATTTGATAACTTTTTTTCTGTAAATTTTCAATCCACAATTCATGTCATGAAGTTTCACGCCGCTCATTTTTCCGGTTATATAGTTATATAGTTTTGAAGGTAAATTTTTGGTTAAAGCATTGTCATATCGCTTTTTTTTCCAACCACTGACTATATCAAATCCTCCTTCTGTAATCATTTGGTAAAGCGATGGGATTTCGTCGGGGGAGTCTTGTAAGTCGGCATCCATCGTAATGACATAGTCACCTTTGGCTCGTTTGAATGCAACATATAATGCTGCCGATTTTCCATAATTTCGTTGAAAGGATATGCCTTTGATTGTAGTATCATTCGCTTGCATTTCTTTCACTATCTCCCAGCTATTATCAGTGCTGCCATCGTCCACCAATATAATCTCGTAGGAGAATTGATTTTCATTCATCACTTTTTTATCCAAGAGATTAACTCAGGTAGTGATTCTTCTTCATTCAAAAATGGTATGACAATTGATAGTTGCAAGAATTAAAAATATTTGGCAAATATATTAAAAATTACAGATGTAAATAAAGATGAAATCAATCCACTTATTGTAAAGCTAAAAACAATTTTCATGAGTTGAATATTATAATCTGTAAATGTTTTTTGAGGAGATAAAAAATAGGTACATCAGTGTGGAACCTATGAGTATGATTACGAGTGCAGTGATTCCAGTGCGTGCGTTGTGAATAAAGGCATCTATTACTTTGATATCGCTATAATATTTATATAAAATTAAAGTAGAAATAATCATTCCAAAAAGCAGTAGCAGATAGGAGCCCAAAACCAAATAGGAATGTTCTTCATTAACCCAAGCCCTTATTAAAAGCATATAAGCCAAGATGATAATGCCGGTAATGGCTCCTACGTTGGTTGATATTTTTTTATTCATTGATATGTATAAAATGATTGTTGATGGTTGCTATCACTTTCCCTGTTAATTCTTGTTGAAACAAAGGTGAGTTTTCTGATAGGCTTTTATTATTTTTTTTTATCAAATTTCCACTGCTCATTTAAGTTAAAAACTGTTAGGGTTGCGGCTTCTCCCTCTTCAATTTTTGGTTGAGGCAGTTTAAATATTTTACGTGGATTTTCACTCAATAGTTCGATCCATTTTTCTATAGGGATTTGGGCATCAAGTTTCAAAAGCATGCTCAGCATTACTTGTAATGAAATCATTCCATTTTTGGCATATTCAAATTCTAATTGTTTTTCATCAAAAGTTTGAGGAATATGATGAGAGGCAATGCAATCAATTGTACCATCTTGAATGGCTTTGATGAGTGCTTTTCTATCCTCCTCGCTACGCAAAGGGGGAGTCACTTTAAAATGTGTATTATAGTTGATTAATGCTGTTTCATTATAAAGCAAATGATAGGGAGTGACAGAGCAGGTCAAGTTTTGATTTTTCTTTTTTGCCTGCTTTATCATTTCTATTGATTTTTTTGTACTCACTCCTGTTAGATGCAGTTTTGATTGAGTATAATTGAGCAATTCAATATTTCGAAATGTGTAAGTATCTTCAGCAAGTGCGGGCTTGCCTTGTAGCCCAATTTGGGTGGAGGTAATTCCTTCATTCATCAATCCACGAAGTGTGAGGCTTTGATCTTCGGGAATTTCGATAAGAATGCCATCAAACGTTTTCACATACTGCAATGCTTTTAAGAGTAATCCTGCATTTTGTACAGGTTGAGTTCCGTCAGAAAAGGCAATGGCACCGGCATGATTCATATCACTCATTTCGGCCAATTCTTTTCCTTTTAGTTGGTTTGAAATTGATCCTATCGGATGTGTATTGACGATTTGATTTTCAGATTTTAAAAACTCTACATTGGCTTTACTTGAAGTAGTTGGAAACAAGTTGGGAATTAAAAAAACATCAGTATAACCACCAGCAGCAGCTGTTTGAATACCCGATTCGATGGTCTCTTTATGTTCAAATCCGGGTTCACAAAAATCAGCAAATATGTCAACCCACCCTAAACTCACAAATGAGTTTGGTGCTTGTATGATATAGTCTGCTTTTTCATTTATGTGGGTAGCAATTTTTTGAATAATTCCATCTTGAATGAAAATATCTTTCTTTTTTTGGTGATATTTTGACTTTACATTTAGAATGTGTGCATTTTTTATTAATACTTGCATAGTTTTTTTCTAAAATATTATTTCATAAATCGGATAAGTCCCATTTCAATTAGCAAAAATAATAAAACCAACGAAATACATACTTTCCATAATGGGATTCCGTTTTGCAAATCAAATATGGTTTCAGAAATATTTGCATTCGAATTTATCCATTCCGCGTTTTTCAAATGAGTCATTTTTTTCAATTCATCAATATTCCAATAGCTTAAATCTGATTCATCTCTGTCATAATTAATTGCAACCGATAAGGTATCATTTGCATTCGCTTGTTTTAGGGTATAAAATCCGGCTTGAGTAATGGCATTATTGATATTGATGAGCATCTTGTTTCCAAAGGTTCGCTGTTCGGGAATTGCATCAAACTGTTGGCTGACCAAGTGATAGACGGTCTTGTCATTGATTTTATTATTAGGAATCAGGAGTTGTGGATTTTTATTAATTGTAAGTGCGTTGATGGTATTTGGGACTGCACTGTATGCCATTTTGTATATGAGGGGTAAAAACCAATATGATTTTGGAAAAGTACTCGCATTGCTTTCAGCACTAGAAGCACACAAATATAGCTTTCCATTTCCAACACTAAAAGATGATAAAAAGGATGTTCCATTTGAAAAACTAAATAATTTTTGCTCCCCACTCAATGAGCTAGAATTGATTTCATAGTGATGATATGCTATTGGCAAATCAATATTTTCAGGAATTTTCACAAATAAATCTTTAAATAATTCATGTGATTTTGCAAAGCTACTGACATATATTTTGGATGTGTCAAATTGAGCATAAGAGCAGGAAGCACATTTATTTAAAAATGAATTGATATTGCCCAATTGACGGCTCGTGGGAGCAAAACATAATACGTTGCCTCCATTATTCAAATGTTGATTGAGTGCATTCATCAGCGGTTCACTCATGTTGGTGACACTGTTTAAAATAACCAATGAGTAATCGGATAGAAGCGAAAGATTAAAATGATCAACTTGAAAATGTACTGATTTGAATTGTAAATTGGGCCGAAAGACAGCACTCAAAAAAGGGTTTGAATTACTTTGATTGAGAACTGCTACTGAATAGCTTGCATTTAATTTTGCAGACACATAAAATGTATCGTCAAAGGTCATTGGGTAATCGTTCAAATAGAGTGCAATATTCTGACTGCCTGCATTTGATGGAGTATATTGGATGACTTCATATTTAGTTTCTTTCGGTTTCAAATGCACATTCGACACGCTTTTCAATTGATTATTGACGTTCAAATTGATTGTAGTTGACACCTCCTCTTCACTATTGTTTTTGATTTTTACTTTGAGTGGATTTTCTTCATTTATTGCAATGGCAGGGGTTTCAAAGTAAGCGGTATCAATTGAAATATTGTTAGTGGAATAATTAGCGGCTATAACAAAAAATTTTTTGATAGAATCTTCCGTTTTCATTTGAGCAGGAAAACTACTTTTTTGAAAGTCGGATATATAAATAATTTGTTTTTGAAAAGCGGCTTCACTGCTGAGTAAGAGTTTTTGCTTCTCAATAATCGAATAAGGACTTTTACTAATTGGTGAAATCGAAATCGTACTTAGAAAACGAAGTGCTTCATTTTTTTCAAGAAAACGATTTTCACCAAATCCAAAATCATTTGTCAAAATTTGTACTTTATCGGCATCGTTTAGTTTTTGAATCACTTCACTGGCCTTTGTTTTAGCAATGTCCAACACCGATAATCCATTTTTTTCAATACCCATACTGAATGAATTATCAATATAAATGCTGATGGCTTTGGGAGTGTTACTTATTTTCTCTTTATCTTTTGAAAAAAAAAGGTTGAGCAAAAGCGGCTACCAAAAATAGTATTGCAGCTATCCTACTCAATAAGACAAGCAGATGTTTCAGTTTTGAACTCTTTTGTGTTTGTTCTTGAATTTCTTTGAGGAATCGAATATCCGGAAAAAATACCTTTTTGTATTTCTTAAAATTAAATAAATGAATGATAATTGGTGCTACAATTGCAATACCCGCAATTAAGAAAAATGGATAGAGAAAATTCACGGAAACAAATGTAAGCTATAATCTATTAGAGAAGAAAAATTCTATTCAGAGATTTTAGTACTTATCATATTTTTAAGAAAATGAAGCACATAAAGGACACTGGATGTGGACTGTATTCGGTCTTGATTTACTTTGAATGCGTTCATTGCCGTTTCTTCATTTGAAATGTTTGAAACTTTTGAGATACTAAAATGAGCGATTAAATTTAAAAATAAGAAAACAAAAAAAACAGCAATTGATTTTCGCAGAGAGTGTTTATTGTTTTGAATATAAAATATCACACATACCATTAAGAATAGAAAACTTAACAGCCATACTCCGTAATTGATAAAAAGCGAATTTTGGATATAGTGCATTTTTTTATAATTTTATCAAAAATAACACAAATTCAATAAATTCTATTTTTTAGTTGAAATTTTTATGAACGTCAATATTGAACATAGTTGGAAAGCTGTCTTACAAGATGAATTTGAGAAGCCCTATTTTAAGCAATTAGTAAGTTTTTTAAAACATGAAAAATCGATTGGAAAAAAAATATATCCCGAAGGAAAAAACATTTTTAATGCGTTTCAGCAGACTCCATTTGACAAGGTCAGAGTTTTACTTCTAGGTCAAGATCCTTATCACGGTGCTGGACAGGCACATGGTTTGTGTTTTAGTGTTCAAAAAGGGATAAAACCACCCCCGTCATTGATTAATATCTTTAAAGAGTTGCAAAACGACCTTCAAATTCCTATACCTTCCAGTGGCGATTTATCACATTGGGCTGCTCAAGGTATTTTGCTCTTAAATGCTTCATTGACGGTAGAAGAAGGCAAACCGCTTAGTCATGCAAATATTGGTTGGCAAATATTTACCGATGCTGTTATCAAAGCCGTTTCGGACAAAAAAGACAAAGTCATTTTTATTCTTTGGGGTAAATTTGCACAACAAAAAGAGGCTCTTATTCAAACTCAAAAACACGTCATACTAAAAGCAGCACACCCCTCTCCGCTTTCTGCATATCATGGATTTTTTGGTTGTAAGCATTTTTCTAAAATAAATGAACTCCTTGAAGAGAAAATTAATTTTTAGAACAATCAAGATTGAACCCAAATTATTCATTTTATAATATTCAAGAATTAAAAAATACTTTCTCCTTATTTTATTTTACAATTTTACTTAATCAAACTACTAGCGAAATACTCCAAAAAGATAAATTCACTTTATCTTCTAAATATTTTTATATTTGCCACATAAATTCCAATCGTTGAAAACGATATTAGATAAAAATAAATTCAACATTGTTATTGAGCGATTAGCCAATCAGCTTATCGAGAATCATTACACATTTGATCAAACTGTTCTTATTGGGATTCAGCCACGAGGTGTATTTTTAGCTGATCGTATTGTATCTTATATTGAAAACATTCTACAAATTCAATTACAATACGGAAAGTTGGATATCACCTTTTATCGAGATGATTATCACACCTCCAAAAACGTTCACCTTCCTGATATTACGAATATTGAATTTTCAATAGAAAATAAAAAAGTAGTATTAATTGATGATGTACTTTTTACAGGCCGAACAATTCGTAGTGCAATGGAAGCCATCATTGATTTTGGACGACCTTCAAAAGTAGAACTACTCACTTTAATTGACAGAAGATTTAGCAGGCAGCTCCCTATTCAAGCAGATTATATCGGTCTTACTATCGATTCTATTTTAAGTCAAAAAGTGAAAGTACTTTGGGCTGAACATGACAAAAAAGATGAGGTTATCCTATTAGACACCGAAAATGATAAAAATTAAAACCACAAAATATTAAAACATGTCATTAAGCACCAAACACCTTTTAGGAATAAAAAACTTAAATGCAAACGACATTGAATTAATATTTCAAACAGCAGATACTTTCAAAGGAATTTTACAAAGGCCTATCAAAAAAGTCCCCTCATTGAGAGATACAACCATTGTCAATTTGTTTTATGAAAATTCCACTCGAACTCGTATCTCGTTTGAACTTGCCGAAAAAAGACTAGGTGCCGATACGATTAATTTCACCGCAAGTTCATCTAGTGTTTCAAAAGGGGAAACCTTAATTGATACAGTAAAAAATATTCTATCAATGAAAGTTGATATGGTCGTAATGCGACATCAAGCAAGCGGTGCTCCTCATTTTTTGTCCCAACATATTCCCGCTGCAATTATCAACGCTGGTGATGGCACTAACGAGCATCCAACACAAGCCTTACTTGATAGCTATTCGATTCGCGAAAAATTCAACACTTTAAAAGATAAAAAAATTACAATCATCGGTGATATTATGCACTCGAGGGTTGCACTATCGAATATTTATTGTTTAAAAAAAATGGGAGCAAAAGTAACCGTATCCGGCCCTCCTACTTTAATCCCCAAACATATCGAATCGCTTGGCGTGCAAGTGACCTATAATGTCGCAGAAGCTCTTGAATGGTGTGATGTAGCCAATGTTTTAAGGATTCAACTCGAAAGGCAAAATATGCCCCTTTTTTCTACTCTCAGAGAATATTCACTCTACTACGGAATCAATAAAAAAATGCTAGATTCACTCAAAAAAGAAATCTTGATTATGCATCCCGGCCCTATCAATCGTGGAGTAGAACTTAGCTCAGATGCCGCCGACAGTCATCATTCTATTATTTTAAATCAAGTAGAAAACGGTGTTGCTATCCGAATGGCTGTCTTATATCTCCTTTCTGGGAAAACAACATCCTAAACATTTCAATTGATTTGAATGATTCACAGACTTATTTTGAAATCGATTCATCAAATCGCCTGAATATAAAATCACTTGCAAAGTAGTTTTATCACTATATTTGCAAATTCATTCAACATCATCATGGGTTTATTTGATAAACTATTTAAAAGAAACAAAGTACAAGAAGAGGCTAAAGAAACTTTAGACAAAGGTTTAGAAAAAAACAAAAGATAGTTTTTTTTCAAAAAATAACCAAAGCCATAGCCGGCAAATCAGAAGTAGATGTAGAAGTTCTCGATAATCTAGAAGAAGCCCTTATGACCTCAGATGTAGGTGTGGCAACGACTGTAGAAATTATCAAACGAATTGAAGAAAGAGTAGCAAAAGATAAATATTTAGGCACAAAAGAACTAAACTCCATCTTGCAAGAAGAAATGGTGAATGTATTGACCGATGCTCCTTCGCAAGAATATCAAAATTTTGACCTTCCAGCCGATCACAAACCCCATATTATTTTAGTTGTGGGTGTCAACGGAGTGGGCAAAACAACTACAATTGGCAAACTCGCTTACAATTTTAAAAACACAGGAAAAAAAAGTCGTTTTAGGTGCAGCAGATACCTTTAGAGCAGCAGCCGTTGACCAATTGACAATTTGGAGTGAACGAGTAGGTGTTGATATCATAAAAAAAGAAATGGGAAGCGACCCCGCCTCTGTAGCTTTTGACAGCGTCAATAGTGCAATCGCTCGACAAGCTGATGTGTTAATCATTGATACTGCAGGAAGGCTTCATAACAAGATTCACCTAATGGATGAGCTGAATAAAATAAAAAGAGTCATTCAAAAAGTAATTCCCAATGCACCACATGAAGTGCTACTCGTGCTTGATGGAAGCACAGGACAAAATGCCCTAGAACAAGCCAAGCAATTTACTCAAACAACCGACGTTTCCTCCTTAGCTATTACCAAACTCGATGGCACTGCAAAAGGCGGAGTCGTGTTGGCAATCGCACATCAGTTTAAAATTCCAGTCAAATATATTGGTGTCGGCGAACAAATGCAGGATTTGCAAATCTTCAACAAATACGAATTTGTCGATAGCCTATTCCGTTTGAAGTAATCTTTTTAAAAGTATGAAATCAAAAAAACTACACAAAGACATTGTAAACATAACAACATTAGGTTGTAGTAAAAACATGGTGGATAGTGAAGTGCTTAGTGGTCAATTGATGGCTAATGGAATCAAAGTAAAACATGAAAGTGAAAAACCCGATTTTAATATTTCAATCATCAACACTTGTGGGTTTATTGACAAAGCCAAAGCAGAAAGCATTCAAACCATCTTAGAACATGTGCAATTAAAAGAACAGGGCATGCTTGAAAAAGTGTATGTGACAGGCTGCTTGAGTGAACGCTATCGAAACGACCTAGAAGAGGAAATTCCCGGAGTTGATGCATGGTTTGGCACGATGGAACTTCCCAATATATTAAAAGCATTTGAAGCCGATTACAAGACTGAACTAATAGGTGAGAGAATATTGAGCACTCCCAGTCATTATGCCTATTTAAAAATATCCGAAGGCTGCAATCGAACTTGCTCCTTTTGTGCAATTCCATTAATGAGAGGAAAACATCAATCCAAAACAATTGAAGCTATCATCAAAGAAGCAACTCTACTTGTTCAAAAAGGTGTAAAAGAAATTATGTTGATAGCTCAAGAGCTGACCTATTATGGACTGGATATTTATAAAGAAAGAAAACTACCCGAACTCTTAAACGCACTTTGCGAAATAGAAGGAATCGAATGGATAAGATTACATTATGCTTACCCTCATAAATTTCCTCTAGAAATCGTTGAGACCATTAAGAAACAACCCAAAATATGCAATTACCTCGACTTGCCTTTACAACACATTTCAGACAATATGCTGAAGGCAATGAAGCGACATATAAACCAAAAAGACATTATTGAATTAATTCAAAAAATAAGAGCAATTCTACCGGATATTTGTATCAGAACGACATTTATCGTTGGATTTCCAGGCGAGACCAAACAGGATATAAAAGAATTAATCCAATTTATTAAAGATACGAAATTTGACCGAGTAGGCGTTTTCACTTATTCCCATGAAGAAGATACAGATGCTTATCAACTAAAAGACTCTTTAAGCCAAAAAGAAAAAGAACGAAGAGCTGAAGAAGTGATGGCAGCACAACAA
Source organism: Bacteroidetes bacterium OLB11 (assembly GCA_001567165.1). Classification (GTDB taxonomy): domain Bacteria; phylum Bacteroidota; class Bacteroidia; order Chitinophagales; family Chitinophagaceae; genus OLB11. The sequence goes on along the minus strand of LNFQ01000013.1, from coordinate 45,667 downwards.
GATATTTCCTTAGAAAAAAATGAACAGAAAATCGGAAAAATTTTTAAAGTTATTATTGATAAAAGAGAAGCCGGACGTTATATTGGACGAACAGAATTTGATAGCGTTGAAGTAGATAATGAAATCATCATTCAAACAAAACAAAAATTAAACATTGGGGAATTTGTTCAAGTTCAAATCACCAAAGCCTTTGATTACGACTTAGAAGGGATTCTCGTTTCATAACCCAAATAAATTAACCAATGGAATTGCCCATTATACAAGTAAAAAATTTAGTCAAAAAATACAATCAATTTACTGCTGTTGATCATATTTCGTTTGATGTCTATCAAAATGAAATATTTGGCTTGCTAGGACCCAACGGAGCAGGAAAAACAACAACCCTTGAAATTATTGAAACCTTGTGTGACAAAAATGAAGGAGAAGTTATCGTAGATGGAATGTCTATTGATACTCAAAAACAAGATATCAAAAAAATAATTGGAGTGCAATTGCAAGCAGCCGGCTATTATCCCAACCTCAATTTAAAAGAATTATTGGAAGTATTTGCAGGGCTATATAATATAAAAATCGACCCAATACAAATTCTTGACGAAGTTAACCTTAAAGATAAAGCTAAGAACAAGTTTAAAGAATTAAGCGGCGGACAAAAACAACGATTTTCGATTGCTACAACTCTAATCAACAAACCCAAAATTATTTTTTTAGATGAACCCACAACTGGCTTAGACCCTCAAGCAAGAAGGAATCTCTGGGATTTAATTAAAAAATTGAAAGACAACGGAACCACCATTGTTATTACCACTCATTACATGGATGAAGCGGAAGTTTTATGTGACCGCATTGCAATTGTCGATTCTGGGAAAATTATCAAACTCGATACACCAGATGCTATGATTGATCATTTGATTGAAAGTGGGTTTGAAAGAACTAAAAAAGTGAAAGCCGCTAACCTCGAAGATGTCTTTCTAAATTTAACAGGTAAAGCATTGCGTGATTTTTAGAATTTTATTTTATCCAATATTCAAATTGGTTTTAGTAATAAATTGCAGATTGAGACTTTGCTAAAACAGCCGCTGCATTACAACCACCAAAACCGGATGTTGTTTTGAGTGCATAATTGATTTCCTTTTTTTGATGAACAGAGTTGACTAAAATGTCTCCACTAATTCCCTTTTCTTCAAAACCATAACTTGGGAAAATAAGGCCATGTTTCATACATTCCACAGCAGTAATCATTTCAATAATTCCCGAAGCCCCTAATGTATGTCCGTAATTTCCTTTGATGCTCACTACTGGGGTGTTATTTATTTTATTCAATGAAATTGCTTTTGATTCCATTTCGTCATTATAATGGGTTGCAGTACCGTGAGCCATCACAAAATCAATTTTGTCGTGTGTGATGTTCGCATTTTGCAGTGCATTATTTATACAAAAAGCCAACTCCTCTCCGGTTTTTGAAGGACCTGAAATATGATTGGCATCATTTGATATAGAGCCTCCTAAAAACTGAATTTCGCTACTTATTTTTTTACTAAAAATAATTGCACCTGATGCTTCACCCAATACAACACCATCGCGATTTTTATCAAAAGGTTTACATTCATTTTTTGAAATTGCTTTAAATGATTGAAACCCACTGAGTACAAATTTTGTTACAACATCACAACCTAAAACCACAACATGATTGAAGTCATCATAATCTAAAAATCGTTTGGCAATAATGGAGGCAGAAACTCCCGATATACAAGCGTTTGACACAATTATAACTTCATTAGGATTGTTGAAATAGGATTGTAATTTTTTGGCAGAAAAACTTAAAAGGCAATCTTTCTGAATATTCATTTTTGTCTAATAATTCAACATTTCCTTTTGTGGTGGATAGGATGAATAATGTTTTTTTATCTTGAAAATCGATGGTTGATTTTTGCTTTAGTGATTCAGCACATTTTAATAAAATGGTATCGAAACGAGTTTCTGTTTGCAATTCAATTTTCAATTGATTTATAAAAGCATCATCGAAGATAGAAGTCAAAATAGGTTGAGAGTAAAATGAAGGGTCATCGATTTTTCGGATAGAAGATTTTTCGTTTAATAATGCTTGAAAGTTATCTTCTGTATTCAATCCCAATGGACTGATGAATGCAGTGTCAATAATAGAGATTGCGTGATTGAACAAAGCTATTCCCAATGTTTAAATTCTTTTTTCATTGATTTGAAAACACTTTTGATGGAGCCTGCCCAATAGTTTCTAAATCCAAAACCGCTTGCTTTTCCTGTCATCCTTTTTGTTAAAATAACTTCTTTTGAATGCATGTCAATAAAAGTAACCCAATAGCTAGCTTCATTTTTTCCTTTACTCATTCCTTCTGCAATGAGTAAAAATCCAATTCCATTTTTGTCTTTAAGATTGTATTTTTTTACCATCCTTGCAACGGCACTTTCATTGAGTGACTGATATGACGAAATGTCTTCTGTGAAAATATCTTTTTTATCAGTTTTATTATTAACAGTTGTGATAGCACTAATATCATTGATTATTTCTGATCTATTAATTGCATCTGCTACCTTAAATGCATTGGGTTCATTCAAAATTAAATCATTCCAAGCAGGAAAATATTTATCCCTCATTTCTGTTGGTGTTTTGACAATTGCATCGCCCCAATCACTAGCTGGTCCTACAAATCGTACTTCAGAAAAATCTACTCCGAGCCAAGTTACTTGATTTTTATTATCAAAAATATCAAGCTTAGCATTTTGAGCAAATAAATTAGAAGTGATAAAAGGTAATAATAAAACAACCATAAATAATCTGGAGTTTAATATAAAGTTTTTCATAGTTTTCTTATTTTTATGATGTAAAAATAGTCAATTCGCAGCTTGAAATCAATTGATTTCTTAAAAATATTTTTCCTTCGACAATTGATGCATTTCCAATTTTATTTTTGATTTAATTTCAGTTTGAATTGTATCACCGATTTGAGGTAATGAGTGAATGATTGTATTTTTTACAGCACCGATATATCCAAGCGGGACAGCTTGATTTTGGGATGTAAAATGATACCCCGACCCCGCAGCTGCACTCTGTGCGATATTCTCAATTAGTCCTCCTGCTGAAAACTCATTGTCAAATAATAAAATATTATCCGACTGTATTGTAAATTCAGTTTTATATTCATCTTCAGAAAAATTCACTAAATAATCAACCATTACAAATGGTGGTTTTTGCGGTATTAAATCTGTGGTATTTATTTTCATTGTCTTCAAAATTACATCAGCAAGTAGAATAAAAAAGTATTTACTTTGCTTATTCTTTTTAATTAAAAACAATTTATACATGCTTGATATTATTGCCATGGTTTTGCTCACAATGTATAATGGTCGCATTGCTCAAAAGAAAGGGCTAAATGGAGGCACATGGCGACTTTACACAGTAGTTGCTTGGGTGGTTGGTGAAATTATCGGAACGCTTGTTGCTCTTTTATTTTTCACCCCGAGTGATTTTATTAATCCAAAAGTTTCGCTTAAAGTATCTTTGCTTGTTATTCCTTTTGCTTTTGCGGGTTTTCATTTTGTAAATTATTTACTTGAAAAACGCACTAATGAATCGACTAATCATTCTTAAAAAAAAATAATTACTATGAATTTTGTTCTGTTTGATGACAAAAGATATTCTCACTTTTTGCCGCTAACTCACAGTAGGCCTATTTCTGAATTAAGATGTGGGATACTTACCATGCGTGAAAAATGGGAATTTGTTGTAGGTTTAAAACCTTATTATTTTACTCAAAAACATCTTCAAGAAAAGTTTCCGTTTGAATTAAGTGAAAATAATATCTTTATCAATAGTGCCTTATTTCCCGACAAGCAACTGTTTGAAGCTATAATTCAGTTGAAAAAAAAATTCTTGTTTGATTGCAAATAATATCTTGTTGGCTGCTCGTTTAGAACAAAGCATTGCAAGTAAATTTCAAGTGGAAACAATACCACAAGATTGTACACTGATAGAGTATGATAAAGAAGTGATGCAGCTCAATCATCTTTGGGATATTTTTTCATTCAATGATAAAGCGCTGCGACAAGACTATGAACGCATCACAAATGGACGTGAATCACAGTCATTATCCCACACAAATACGCTGATTGGCCATCAAATTTTCATTGAAGAAGGAGCTTATGTCGAAGGAGCAATCATCAACTCAAATACAGGCCCAGTGTATATTGGCAGAAATGCAGAAGTGATGGAAGGATGTGTAATAAGAGGTCCTTTTGCTATGGGTGAACATGCAGTTCTTAAAATGGGAGCAAAGATATATGGAGCTACAACTTTAGGTCCGGGGTGCAAAGTAGGAGGTGAGGTAAATAATAGTGTAATGATTGCAAATTCAAATAAAGCACATGATGGATTTTTAGGAAATAGTGTGATTGGTGAATGGTGTAATTTAGGAGCTGATTCTAATAATTCCAATTTGAAAAATAATTATGAAGAAGTGAAATTATGGAGCGAATCTCAAAAATCGTTTGTGAAAACTGGGCTTCAATTTTGTGGTCTGATAATGGGTGACCATTCCAAATGTGGCATCAATACAATGTTCAATACAGGCACTGTTGTTGGATTTAGTTGCAATATTTTTGGAGCAGGATTTCCAAGAAATTTCATACCATCATATAGTTGGGGCAGTGCAAGTGGTATGGCAGAATATCAATTAAAAAAAGCAATCGATACAGCAAGACGTGTTTTTGCAAGAAGAAAAATCGAATTTGATAATATTGAAGAAAGACTTTTCCAATATATTTTTGATGCAAGTGCAGAACAAAGAAACTATATGAATTAAACCCTATTTTATCATTTTTTGTACAGTTTGATAACTTGTTAATAAGTTATTTTTTTAAATAAAATTGTGATAATTTAAAGAATCATGTTGGCTAATTTTGCAAAAAATTACCCCATGAGATTCATACCCTTTTTTATTTTCCTCCTTTTATGCCAATTCTCTTCATTTGCTCAATCAGCTTATGTTAGAGGAAATACTGTTTATACAGAAAAAGATGAAATGTTTAAATTGTATAATGTAGGAACAATTCGGCATCCGGCATATAAAATTAAAAATTTAAATGAAAATGAATTAATATTAATTGACCAATCAACTTTGCGAAACAATCAAGGAACGATTTTAATGAAATTCATGTTTGAAGGTATGCCCAATATGGAAGCCTATTTGCCATATAGTGTAAATTTCAAAAAACAATTAGCAAGGCTTTTAGTCAATTATAATGTTGTCAAAAATAATAAACTGAATGCTGAAGGGGTAGCTATTCTTTGTAAAAATTATAATTTAGAAAGTTATCCATCAAAATATATTGCTTCCGATTTGGTTGAAAACCCTAGTCCTAAAAGACGAAGCGATCGAGTAGCAAAAGTTCCTGAAACGAAAAATAGAACAGGAGGATGTAAAAAATCACTAATCAAGAAGAGGTAGTAGAACAACCACAAAATGTAGTGACTAATAATAATAACGAAATAAGTCAAAATGATGAAGATGATATTGTTTTAGAAAATGGAATAGTCAAAAGAGATACCAAACAACAACTTTATTTAAGTGGAAGTAAAATCAGACAAGATTATAAAGAGATTGGAAGTTTCAAAGAGGAAAACAAATTGTTGTTAGGACAAGAAGGAAAGCAAGTGACTTTTTTTGGATATAGTGGGGATAAAATTGCAATCGCACGTTTTATCAATACCGATGAGCAGTGTGAATTATTGACAGTCTCTGACAATAAAACATGGAACATTCCTTTACCCAAAGGTGATATTTACACTATTGTGAAAGATATTGTACAGGTTTTAATCGATAAATCTCTTTTATAATTTTATCGAACGAGCATTACATCACCCCATATTGTATGCTCTTTCCCACTGCCTAAACAAATATATTTTATCATATAGTAGTAAGTACCAATTTCGGCTTCAATTCCATGTGTTTTTCCATCCCATGAATCATTAATATTTTGAGCTTGAAATGCTAAACCACCAAACCGATTATAAATTACAAATGTTTTCAAAATAATATTTTGAGCATTGATAATTTTAAAATAATCATTTTTTGAATCTGCATTTGGAGAAAAAGCATTGGGTAAAATTAACTTATCACAACATATCAAATCAGGCAATTCAAGTTTCGTGCTTATTTGACATTGATTAGCATCAGAAACAATCACAGTGTAAATATCCTTAGTCGTGATGTCTTTAAAAATACCATTCGTATTACTTTCGTTTAAAGCCGGAATAGAATAAGTCAAAGGCATGATGCCACCGGATGCAGCAACGACAATAGTGGCATTGTATGCCCCTTCATTACATGGGCGAAGTGATTTGTCAACTGAAATTATTTTAATATCATCAGGAGCTATAATGGTTATCAATGTTGAACTTGTGCAACTATTGACATCACTAACAGTAATTGTGTATGTGCCAGATTGTAAATTTGAAAATTGTCCATTTCCACTCACTATATTTTGCGGTTGCATGGTGTAATTTAAAATAGGGTTATTGCTCGTCGCTGTTACTTGAATGGCACCGTCAAAAATATTAAAGCAAGTACAATTTGTTGTGTTTATTAATGAGAAAATAGGTGCATTAGGGTTAATCAATTGAGCTGTTTTTGTTTCAGTACATCCATGAGCATCTTTGGCAACGATTGTATAAATTCCAGTTGTAAGATTTGAAAATTGTGGGTTTGTTTCGAAAGGACCTCCGATGGAATAAGCCAAGGGAGGAGTGCCGCCAGTTCCGTGAAATGAGATGGAGCCATCATTATTAGGATTGCAACTCGGATGATGAATGACCGGTTCCGTGAGAATGATAGGAGGCGGTGCACTCAGCGTAATGCTTGTTGACATCGAACAGTTTGCGGCGTCTTTCACAGTAATGGTGTAAGTGCCACCATTTAGCCCAGTGAATATACCATTATTACTAATTTGTCCAGAAGGAAATACTTGATATACCAAAGTGCCAACACCACCAGAATAGTTTAATTTGATAACGCCACTGCCATCATTATAACAATTCAGATTTGTAGTGTCTATACTGTTAAAAACAATTGGACTTGGCTGTATCAATACGACAGAACTTGAAATAGAACATCCATTTGCATCCGTTGCTGTGACAGTGTACGAACCTGCATAGAGTGAGTTGAAAGTACCATTAAAATTTGTAAGATTGTTGGGGGCGAGATGATAAGTTATTGGTCCTATTCCACTTGCTAATGCATTAATACTTCCATTATTCACACCATTACAAGTGATATTATTGGGAGCTACTGCTGTCCAAGAAATAGGAACTGCATTGGCAATCATAAAATCATCCATTGCAAATCCATTAAAATTATTGCAAATAGAGCCTGCACCAAAAGCAAATCGAAATTGGACATTGGGTTGCCCTGCTAAGTTTTGCAAAGTATGTTGAGCAGTAAGCCATCCCATGCTACCTGCACCGCCATTACAGCTACCTGCTGTTGGTAATGAAGTGCCAGCCCAGCCTTGCTGGGGTGATGCCAACGTATTTAGAGCATTGATATAATTTTGATTAAACCAATTTTGATTAAGACAATCATAAGATTCATTATACGCACCGACATTTACCCATGTAGCTCCGTTATTTAATGAATACTGAAATGTCGCTCCGTCATAAACATTTTCTGTTTCCCAATAGATTTTAAATTTCACAAAAGGGTGAGTTAAATTTGTAAAATCAAAGCATGGGCTAAGGATATATGAGCGTTCATTGTAGTTGTAAAAATTTCCACTCAAACCGCCAACTATCCAGCATTTGGCACCACCACCTGCATTTTGAATAATTGATTTTGAAGGTGAGCCCCATGCCCAATCATCAAGCACTCCACCATTAACCCAATTACCATTTGTGGCTTCAAAATCTTCATTATAAGGAAACGAATTAATTGTAATTGCACATTGAGAAGTCGATAAAAAATGCAAATGCAGGAGTAAGAAAAATAGGAATAATATTTTATATTTCATTGAATGTATTAACCATGAGAGGCTATGCAAAATTATGATTTTTTAAAATGAAAAGTGCTTTAAATATCAATAAATTGCAGAATAAAATTCTTTATACTCCGTTTTTTTCTTAATTAAAAAGTTAAAAATAAAAGAAAAAATCAACATAGGAAAATGTAAAAAAATTTAAGTTGCCAATTTGCCATCTTTTAAACGAATAATTCGTTTAGCTTTTGTGCAATATCTTCTTCATGTGTTACCAAAATAATAGTATGCCCCGCTGAATGTAGCTCTTCGAAAATAGTCATAATTTCTTCAGAAGTTTTACTATCCAAGTTACCTGTTGGTTCGTCGGCTAATAAAATGGAAGGATGATTCACCAAAGCTCTTGCGATAGCAACACGTTGGCATTGTCCACCAGATAGCTCATTAGGTTTGTGGTGAATTCGATGTTTCAATTGAACTTTTGCTAACATTTCTTCTGCTCTTCTTAATCTTGTTGCCTTGTCCACGCCTGAATAAATCATTGGGAGAGCCACATTCTCTAATGCACTCAGTCGAGGTAATAAATTGAATTGTTGAAAAACAAATCCGATTTCTTGGTTTCTCACTTTTGCCAATTCCTCATCATCTAAATTGCTCACATTATTTCCTTTTAAAATATAACTACCCGAACTAGGACTGTCTAAGCATCCTAAAATATTCATCAATGTAGATTTTCCAGAGCCGGAAGGCCCCATGAGAGCAATATATTCGTTTGCTAAAATTTGGAATTGAATCCCTTTTAAGACATCAATCGTTTGATCTCCCATTTTATAAAATTTATATAAATTGTTTACTTCGATTAAAGGGTTTGTCATAAAGATAAAGTTTAAAATTAGTATATTTGCCCGAGATGATTCAACATGATTTTTTTTTCAATGACATTAAAGCAATTGAAGTATTAGACATTTTACTAGTCCTACTAATTGTATTTCAATTATTTAGATCATTAAAAGGAAGTAGAGCTTTTAATATTTTTATTGGAGCTTTAATCGTTTATATTTCTTGGCTAATCGTTAAGAAATTACAGATGCCTTTTATGAGTGAAATTTTAGATCGTTTAGTTAGTATAGGATTAATAGGATTGTTAGTTGTGTTTCAACCAGAAGTGAGAAAATTTTTAATCGTATTAGGAAGGCGGTCATCTATCGGAAAAAATAGCTTTATTACAAAATTTCTAAATTATAAGTCTCTAAATAAATATATTTTAGAAGAAGATGTCATTGAAGAAATAACAATAGCTATACGCTATTTACAGGAAAAGAAGCTTGGTGCTATCTTAGTGATTACTCTTTCTAATAGCTTTGGGTTTGATACTAATACAGGGCATCAAATCAACGGCACATTAAGTGCAAAACTTTTAGAAACAATTTTTTCAAAAAGCACCCCTTTACATGATGGTGCAGTCGTGATTGAAAAAAATATGATTATTTCAGCCGGAGTTGTGCTGCCTTTAAGTCAAAATACTGAGCTCCCTTCCAATATCGGATTGCGGCATCGTTCAGCGGTAGGTGCTTCTGAAACTAGTGATGTATTAGTTGTAGTTGTGTCTGAAGAAACTTCCAAATTGTCTATCGCATTTGATGGAAAACTTCAAATGAATGTTCCTTTAGAAGATGTGAAAAAACAACTTTTTTGACGTTATGAGTTCTTAATTTCTTTGTGAGAATATTGCATTGCAGAAATAATCAATAAAGACCATCCGACAATAAAAAACAAACCTCCAATCGGCGTGATAATTCCTATCCCATTTAGCCCTAATGTTTCAGTTGATTTTAAAAAACATAATAGGTATATTGAAAATGAAAATAAAATAGTGCCACTCAAAAAGCAATAATAAATAAGCTGAATATATTTCAAATTTTCTTTTGCAAGAATAGCCACTAAGATTAAAGCCAGACCGTGATAAAACTGGTATCTCACACCTGTTTCAAAACTAGAAAGAATTTCAGGAGTGAATATCGTTTTTAAATAGTGTGCTCCAAATGCTCCTAGAACGACACTAAGCATCGTGAAAATAGCTCCAAAGATTAATGCATTTTTGTTCATAATTAAAATATGTTTGAAGGCAAATGTATTAAAGTTTTTATACAATAAAATGATTTAAAATTTCAGCTTCACTTAGCTTATCCAAATCCAATACTTTGTGAGCTTGTTCATAAAATTTCCTTCGTTTATTTAATAAATTTGATAGTAAAATCATCAATTCATCTTGAGTAGAATATTCCAGCAAAGGCCTTTCATTTTTATGATTTGCCATTAATCTTTCAGCTATAGATTTGATAGAAGAATCAAGAAAAAAAACAGCCCCCCCTTTTTTCATTAGATTTAAATTGTCTTTAAAACAAGGTGTTCCACCGCCTGTTGATAAAATAAAATTAGTAGATTGATTGATTATTTCTTTTAAAAGAGAATGTTCGATTTCTCTAAAATCATTTTCTCCATTTTCTACAAAAAGGGTATGGATATCTTTTTGTTTGCTTTTAATAATCTCCTCGTCCAAATCTATAAATTTCAAATTTAAAAAACGTTGCTATTTTTTTACCCCAAAAAGATTTGCCACTTCCCGGTAATCCTACTAAGAAAAATCTCATATTTGCAAATGTCAATCAAATATATAGAATATCTTGAAAAATTCGTTACCCATTTCATTAAAACCTACTTTGCCATTTTTCTTACAAAATGAATGGGATAGCTTGGAATTAGCTCATCAATCAGCACCTCCCACTTCTATCAGATTGAATCCGAAAAAGCCAATAGAAGAATTTCCTAATAGTGAGCAAATTCCTTGGTCACAATATGGTAGATATTTAGCTGAAAGACCCTCGTTTACTTTTGACCCATTATTTCATGCTGGTGCATACTATGTGCAAGAAGCCTCATCCATGTTTCTAGAATATGCTGTAAAACAGTTTATAGATTTTAATCATTCTCAAAATGTGTTGGATTTATGTGCAGCTCCAGGTGGCAAAAGCACACATATCGCTTCTTTGCTGAGTGAAGATTCGCTATTGATTAGTAATGAAATTATTGGAAGTAGAGCCACTATCCTCAATGAAAACATTTGCAAATGGGGCTACGATAATACTTGGGTTTCCAATGCTGATCCATCTCATTTTAAAAGAACGACTTCATTTTTTAATTTGATGCTTGTCGATGCTCCATGTTCGGGTTCGGGCTTATTCAGAAAAATTCCTTCTTATGCTCAAGATTTCAATCTTGATTTGGTCCTTCATTGTGCTCAAAGACAAAAACGAATTTTAGCTGATGCTTGGGATGCATTAGCCTACAATGGATTTCTTGTGTACATGACTTGCTCGATGAGTGAAGCAGAAAATGAACAAATTTTAGATTTTATTTCAAATGAATTTGATGTTGAATCCTGCAAAATTTCCGTGCCTCCTCATTTTCATATTTTCGAAACACAAAGCGAAAAATCAAAAGCGTATGGATATCGATTGTCGCCACATTTATTAAAAGGAGAAGGTTTTTTCCTTGCTATATTTCAAAAAAAAATCAACAGGAATACCTCCTATTTTTGACATAAAAAAAAAAGCAAAAACAATCAAGCAAAATATTATAAACAATTTACACAAAAAAATAATCGAATAGAAATCAATGAGCATGATAATTATTTTTTAATTTATGAAAATCACTTGCGAAATTATGAATATCTAAAGTCAAAAATCAAATTGATTAAAAAAGGAATTCATATTGGAAAACTAGGTTCAAAAGAAATGATACCAAGCCACGAAATCGCACTATATGAAGGAATGGATAACTATAATTCCATTTGCAATGTGGATAAGGAAACCGCTATTTTATATTTGAAAAAAGAAAATTTCAAAGTGGAATTGAACAAAACAGGATGGTTTTTAATGAAATATCAAGACTTACCGATTGGTTGGATAAAAAATATCGGTAATAGAATCAATAATTATTATCCTGTTAATTACCGAATTTTAAGTTCAAAAAATTTGTTATCTAATGAATAATGCTGAAATTTGCGGTATATGAAAAATATTGGCATCCTACTTATTTCTCTATTTATATCTGCTAATTTATACGCACAAGTTTCAGAAGTGAGCAATGAGCATTATTACGAAAAAAGCTGTTGAAAAAGAAGGGTTTTGGACAAAAGTAAAAAAAAGTATTTTCAATAAAAGAGAAACCAAAGTCTGCCATTAGTGAGCCGGTGCTAACTAAAAAATGATCCCAACAGAAATGTAAATAAATTACGCAAAAAACAATCCTATGTTTCTCAAAAAACAGATCAAATAGATAAATCAAAATACGAACCAAAGCGTACATATCAGACAAGTTCTGAAGTGGTTCCCAAAAACACCAAACCTAAAAAAGAACAATCTTTTTTGAGTAAACTCCTCAATGGAAAAGAAACGACAAACAAAGAAAAATCGCCAGCAATTGCTTCAAACAATAGAACAACTCCGAATCCAACTACAGTCAAAAGAAATTATAATTCATACTACAAACCAGGAAATGTCTTGTATGAAAAAGGGATAAAAAAAACAACCCCAAAACCAACTCCTAAAGTTGCATTAAAGAAAGACACCATCAAATCCAAAGTTCAGGTAGTTCCATCAAATTCATTGACACCTTCTAATCAAATGCTAAAGATGACTCCATCTAAAAATATAGCAGTTGCAGAAGCCAAAAATGTAATTCCTAAAACATCAGAAAAATCAATTAATTCAAAAACAATAACAAAACCTTTTGCTGAAATGAAAATGGACGAAACAAAACTTGTAGCAAAAAAAGAGGTGAAAGATGAAGCAAAAATTGAAGCAAAGAATGAAATCAAACATGAGATTCACAAAGAAAATGTAATAAGAAATGAAATCAAATCATTATCATTAACAAGTTCAGCCACTGGAAAATCAGCCTACTTTTATTCTGGAATCGTGAATGGAAAAATTTATGCCATTTCAAATTTATCCAATAAAGGTGAAATTATTAAAGTAACTAATCTATCCAATGGAAAATCAGTTTATGCAGAAATTATGGATAATTTACCCGCTAAGGATATTAAGTCTGGAATAATCTTAAAACTAAGTGATAACGCCAAACTTCCACTCGATCAGAAAAACAATACATTCAATGTGAAAATTAATTATTAAACATTTCCTTTTAATAGTTAACTTTATATCCAATTTCTTTATAGTTTTCAGATGAAAATTCTCATTATTCGATTTTCAAGTATAGGCGATATTGTATTGACTACACCGATTATTCGTTGTAGCAAAAAGCAATACCCTCATGCAGAAATTCATTTTTTAACTAAAGAAAAATTTGAACCTATTTTAAAAGCAAATCCCTATATTTCTAAAATTCATACCATCAAAGATGACGTGCAACCCATCATGCAATCCTTGATACATGAGCAGTTTGATTACATAATTGATTTGCATCACAACCTGCGAACGCTATATGTAAAGAGTATTCTCAAACAAGCTTTTAACTCCAAAGTTCAAGTGTATTCTTTCAATAAACTGAATTTTAAAAAGTGGCTCATGACTACTTTCAAAATCAATATCCTTCCTCCAATTAGCATTGTCGATAGAATGTTTGAATGCGTCAAAGAAATTAAAATCCAAAATGATCATCAAGGTCTTGATTATTTTATTTCAAAAGAAGATGAAATTAATAAAGGTGATTTGCCAACAAGTCATGTGTGTGGATTTATTGCTTGTTCTATTGGCGGGCAATATTTTACAAAAAAAATGCCTTTAGAAAAATGGAAAGAAATATGTCAAAAAATTGAACATCCAATTGTATTGATGGGAGGGAAAGAAGATCAAGCCTTTGGAGAAGAACTAAAAAAAATCGACCCAATAAAAATATATAATGCTTGCGGCAAATACTCAATCAATGAAAGTGCAGACATTATTCGCAAAGCAAAATTTGTGATAACCCACGACACAGGACTCATGCACATTGCAGCTGCATTTCAAAGAAATATAATTAGCATTTGGGGAAATACTGTCCCAAAATTTGGAATGTTTCCGTATTATGGAAATAATGATTTATTATCAAAAGTGACCAAGAAATCAATCATGATTGAAGTTAAACATGTTTCATGTAGGCCTTGTAGTAAAATAGGATATCATGAATGTCCAAAAAAACATTTCCGTTGCATGAATCTTATTTCAATAGATGAAATTTTGCAAAATGTAAATCAACAGATCGCCTCATAAAATGAAATCGTCAAATTCATTTCCAAAATATGGACTTCAATGGGAACGTGATGAAATTAAATTTAAAAAGTTTAAAGTTGAAGAAATTAAAGAAAAAAACATCATCCTCCACAAAGACAAGCCCACTCATCAATTGATAGAAGGAGATAATATTTATTCGTTGAAATTTTTACAAAAAAACTATCAATCCAAAATTGATTTTATATACATCGACCCACCCTACAACACTGGCTACAAGCAAGGTCAAGAAGGATTTGTTTATGATGATTTTTTACAAAAAAACGAATTTCAATACAACCATTCAGCATGGCTCAACTTTTTATTTCCCCGTCTTGAAATTGCAAAAAGTTTACTAAGTCAAACGGGGCTTATTTTTATTTCAATTGATGAAGGAGAGTTGGCACATTTAAAACTTTTATGTGATGAATTATTTGGCGAAGAAAATTTTATTCAATATTTTATTTGGAAAAAAAGAACGAGTGGAGGACAGTATAAAAAAGGCTCGGTGGTTGCACAAACGGAATTTATTTTGGCATATGCAAAAGAAAAAGCACATCTAAAATTTCACAAAATACAAACAGCAAACCAACCTACAACAATATGGAGAGATTATCGAAAGTCGGGGGGGCAATGGCAAAAAAAATATAGACCTAAGCAACATTTCCCATTTTTCTACGACCCTGTTGCAAACACGCTTTCACTGCAAAAAGAACAAAATCATCATATTGAAATTCGACCTCAAAATGCAAAAAACGAATTAGGCTTTTGGGAAAATGGAATAGAAACAGCTACCAAGCGTTTAAAAAATAATGAGCTAAAAGTCGTTTATATTCGACATTCAAAAAAATATAAAATTTTACAATTAAAAAAATCAAATTCATTACAAAACGCTGGAAATTTTATCGACGTTCCATCAATCAAAGGCACAAACGAAATCAAATTTTTCGATCTCAATTTTAATAATGCAAAACCCATTTCGCTCATTCAATATTTATTATCTATTTCAACAAATCGTCATTCAATAGTTCTTGATTTTTTCGCTGGAAGTGGCTCTACTGCTCAAGCCGTGATGGAATGGAATGAATTGAACCAAACACAACTGACGTGTATTCTTTGCACAAGTAACGAATATAATATTTGTGAAAACATCACCTACACTCGTTTGCAAAGAATCATCAACGGTTATGAAAATAAATCGCAAAAAAAATATAAAGCCCTAAAGCAAAATCTTCAATATTTTAAAATCATCACTCTCAAATGAATCGAATATTTTTCATCCTTCTCACAAGTTTTTTATTTACACAATGCAGTGTTTCAAAAAATAATTCTTCAACTCAACCTAAAAAACTGAATGAAAATGAGCAACAGGAGATCGCAGTTTCAAAAAATAATCAAGAGAAACAACTAAACGGCATTTGGCATTTTGAATACTTTACTATGAATATTCAAAACGTCAATTTGCTCTTTCCATTCAGTGTCCCCACTTTGAATTTTGACATTAAAAATAAACAATTTAGTGGCACAACTGGCTGCAATAATATCAGCGGAAAAATCATGCTTAATGCAGATAAAATTCAGTTTATAGAACCAATAATGATGACACGCATGAGCTGCAATGCAAGAGGAGAAGCCATTTTCGTAGAATATCTAAAACAAATTCAATCGTATAGTATTGAAGGGCAAATACTCAAACTTATTGGTCTAGAAGGGAAGCCATATTTCATAATGAAAAGGTCAGAAGGATAATTCTTATACCCCTTTTTTTAGTTTATGATCTAAATAAATTTTACTAATAATTCTTTTTGTATCTAAAGCAAAATCACCTTTCATTATCCAATCGTAGTAGCTAGGCTCATTTGAAAACACTTCAATAATTGATTTGTCTTTGTGTTTTCCAAAATTAAAAACAACCACATTATTGACAATTCTCAAACGCCTTGCATAATCAATACCGTCTTCCCCTGTAGAAAATTTACTTAAAAAGTCAATATTATTATCTAAATCATCATAATAGTTTATTTGAGCTTCTAAAATATCCAAAGTTGCCAAGGCATCAGCCTCAGCACTGTGTGCATTTTCAAGCGATTTATTGCAATAAAGTTTATAGGCAGCACTTAAATTTCGAGGTTCTTTTTTAAAAAATATTTGTTGAACATCTACTAATTTTCGTTCTCTAAAATCCACATCAATTCCCACTCTTAAAAACTCTTCTGTTAAAATAGGAATATCAAATTTATTACTATTAAAACCGCATAAATCACAATTCTCCAAGTATTTTTTGATACCGTTTGCGAGTTCACGAAAAGTAGGCTCCGCTTTCACATCATCATCATAAATGCCATGCACTTGACTTGCTTGATTAGGAATTGGAATAGTAGGGTTCATCCTTCTTGTTTTGATTTCTTTATTGCCATCTGGAAATAACTTCACGATAGAAATTTCAACGATTCGATCTTGTGTAATGCTTGTACCTGTTGTTTCTAAATCAATACACGCAATAGGATTGGTTAATGCTAATTTCATAAGGCAAATATATTTAATGAGAGAGATACAATTTAATTAATTTTTTAAACAACTGAATCTCAAAATCATTTATATTTATTTTATTTTTGAAACAATGAAAATATTAAGTATAAAATACTGCATCATCTTTCTGTTAAGTATCATCATTTTGAAAGCAAATGGATTTGTGCCTAAAAATGAAAAAGTCAAACCGAGTGCCATTTTAATCATGCTTCATCTTAGTACTAACAAAATAGAATCTCTCAAAAAGCAGGGCGAAACACATAGTGCTAATGAAATTTATCAAGATGATTTGGATAAGAATACATCGATTATCAGTGATTTTTTGCTCAACTTCAAATTTTGTCCCGTCTATTTTTTTTTACGATTCACAATATCATTTTGTAAAAAATAAAGAATGGAATCAAGTGGAATTTTATGATGTAGAATCATTGACTGAAAGTAAAAAGATATCACTCACTCAACTTGAAAACTATCTAATTGCTGAAATTGCTTATCCTCCTGCACCTGAATATAATGAGCTTGATAAGAACGGCAATGAAATTCAAAGCAAAGAAAGAGATTTTGCAAACTCAAGAGAATACGGTGTTGTATGTTATGATGAAGATTTTAAACCTTTAAAAAATACATTGCAATACACCAAAATTATACTCAAATCTCCTAGTAATTTTTTAAAAAAAACGGAAGGCTATACTTGCAATGCAGCAGAAAAATTTCAAAAGAAATTGGAAAAATATTTTAAATAAGCAAGGTGGAATGATTTTATATTTTGAATAGGATGTGTTACTTTTGTCCTCATTCAAAATTTGAACTTCAAAATTAAAATTTAAAAAAAAACTCATGAAATACGACGTTATCGTAATCGGTTCAGGACCCGGAGGATATGTAGGGGCTATCAGATCTTCACAATTAGGGTTTAAAACAGCAATTATAGAAAAAGAAAGCCTCGGAGGCATTTGCCTAAATTGGGGATGTATTCCCACCAAAGCACTTTTAAAATCTGCTCAAGTATTTGACTATGCAAAACACGCCGCTAACTATGGAGTTAGTGTAGAAAATCCCAAAGCGGATTTTCAGGCTATCGTAAAAAGAAGTCGAGGAGTAGCAGGAGATATGAGTAAAGGGGTGCAGTTTTTGATGAAAAAAAATAAAATTGATGTTGTGATGGGTTATGGGAAAATAAAAGCAAAAGGACAAGTGGAAGTAACGGCAAGCGATGGTAAAGTGCAAGTATTAGAAGCCTCTCATATTATTGTTGCAACTGGTGGTAGAGCAAGATCATTACCTAACCTTCCAATAGACGGAAAAAAAGTGATAGGATATCGTGAAGCTTTGGTTTTGCCTGAGCAACCTAAATCAATGATTGTTGTAGGAAGTGGAGCAATCGGAATTGAGTTTGCTTATTTCTATAATAGCATTGGTACTAAAGTGACTGTGGTTGAATTTATGCCTCGTATTGTGCCGGTTGAAGATGAAGATATATCAAAAGAATTAGAAAAAAGTTTCAAAAAACAAGGTATTCAAATTATGACAAATGCCTCTGTTGAAAAAGTGGATACGACAGGGAATGGAGTGAAAGCGACTGTAAAAACAGCTAATGGAGAACAAATCTTAGAAGCCGATATAGTATTGAGTGCCGTTGGAGTGGTTGCAAATATTGAAAATATCGGATTGGAAACAGTCGGAGTGAAAACAGAAAAAGGAAGAATTGTAACCGATGCTTATGGTCAAACAAATATTCCAGGAATCTATGCAATTGGAGATGTTTTGCCAACACAAGCATTAGCTCATGTCGCAAGTAAAGAAGCAATTGTTTGTGCTGAAAATATCGCATTCAATGAGAAAAAATCATCACACAAACCTGAGCCAATCGACTATGGAAATATTCCGGGTTGTACTTATTGTATGCCTGAAATTGCTAGTGTCGGCATGACAGAAAAAGCAGCAAGAGAAGCCGGATATGAATTAAAAATTGGTAAATTCCCATTTGTTGCAAGTGGTAAAGCTGCAGCAGGTGGCAACAAAGAAGGTTTTGTGAAAGTAATTTATGATGCAAAATACGGCGAATGGCTAGGAACTCACATGATTGGAGTGGGCGTAACAGATATGATTGCTGAAACCGTTTTAGGAAGAAAATTAGAAACAACTTACAAAGAAGTTTTAAATGCGGTACATCCTCATCCAACCATGAGTGAAGCTATCAAAGAAGCAACTGCCATGGCTTATGGTGAAGCAACAGATATTTAAAAATCTTTAAATTGATAAAATTAAAATACGAAATGGATATTCTTCATTTCGTATTTTTTTATGCCAAAAATGAATGTATAATCCAAAATTGTTCATAAGGAATTTGAAATCATAAAAAAAACATTCATCAACAAAAAAAGCTACATTAAAATGTAGCTTTTTTATTTCGATTAAAAAACGATTCTTATTTTTCATCAATAATCTCAGCATCTTGAATTGGTTCGTCTCCAGCACTAGATGAGTTAGGGTCTGCATGTTGAGCCTGACCTTGTTGTTGATCATTCATCGCTTTATTCAAGTCTTCGCTGGCTGCGTGCCATGCCTTGTTCAGTTCTTCAAGTCCGTTGTCAATTCCTGAAATATCACGAGCTTGATGAGCAGATTTTAGTTTAGCAAGAGCATCAGAGATAGCCTGTTTTTTATCTGCTGGTATTCGATCCCCAAATTCTTTTAATTGTTTTTCAGTATTGAAAATTTGACTATCTGCCATATTCACTTTTTCAATTTCTTCTTTGACCTTTCTATCAGCTTCCTCATTCATTTTAGCATCATTTTTCATTTTTTCAATTTCATCTTTACTCAGTCCACTACCTGCTTCGATTCTGATATTTTGTCTTTTGCCAGTTCCTTTGTCTAAGGCACTCACATGGATGATTCCGTTTGCATCAATATCAAACACCACTTCAATTTGGGGTACTCCTCTAGGGGCTGGTGGGATACCATCTAGAATAAATCGACCGAGTGTTTTATTGTCTTTTGCCATTGGGCGTTCTCCTTGCAAGATATTGATTTCAACACTTGGTTGGTTTTCGGCTGCTGTTGAGAATACTTCTGACTTTTTGGTTGGGATGGTTGTGTTGCTTTCAATCAATTTTGTGAACACACCACCTAATGTTTCGATACCTAAAGAAAGCGGGGTTACATCTAACAAAAGCACGTCTTTCACATCTCCACTTAATACGCCTCCTTGAATAGCTGCTCCTATAGCAACTACTTCGTCAGGATTCACACTTTTGTTTGGTTTTTTACCAAAGAATTTTTCAACTACTTCTTGTATTTTTGGAATACGAGTGCTACCACCAACAAGGATAACTTCATCTAATTCATTGGGCGACATACCTGCATCTTTTAATGCTTTACGACAAGGTTCTAAAGTGCGTTCAACTAAAGAGTCCACTAGTTGTTCAAATTTTGCACGAGTGAGTTTTTTCACTAAGTGTTTTGGAACATTGTCAATTGCAGTAATATAAGGTAAATTGATTTCAGTTTCAGTTGCAGATGAAAGTTCAATTTTTGCTTTTTCACTAGCTTCTTTCAGACGTTGCCAGCTCATTGGATCTTTGCGGAGATCAACATTTTCTTCTGCTTTAAATTCGTCAGCGAGCCAATCCATAATCGCTTTATCAAAATCGTCACCCCCTAAATGAGTGTCCCCATTTGTTGATTTCACTTCAAAAACGCCATCCCCTAATTCTAGAATGGATACATCGAAGGTTCCACCACCTAAATCGAAAACGACAATTTTGGTGTCCGTATGTTTTTTATCTAAGCCATAGGCCAAAGCGGCAGCGGTAGGTTCATTAATAATTCTTTTTACATGTAAACCTGCAATTTCTCCGGCTTCTTTAGTAGCTTGTCGTTGAGAGTCGTTGAAATAAGCTGGCACTGTAATCACAGCTTCTGTCACTTCTTGACCTAAAAAGTCTTCAGCTGTTTTTTTCATTTTTTGAAGTACCATTGCTGAAATTTCTTGTGGGGTATAAAGCCTGCCATCAATATCCACACGTGGAGTATTATTATCTCCCTTTGCTACTTTGTAGCTTGATTGGCTGATTTCTTCTGCCACTTCATCAAAACGACGTCCCATGAATCGTTTAATACTCATAATGGTATTGATCGGATTGGTAATGGCTTGACGTTTTGCAGGGTCTCCTACTTTTCGTTCTCCATTTTTCAAAAATCCAATGACTGAAGGAGTAGTTCTTTTTCCTTCATCGTTCGCTATGACTACAGGCTCGTTCCCTTCCATCACACTAACGCATGAGTTGGTCGTTCCTAAGTCAATTCCTATTATTTTTCCCATATTATTTATTTTTAAAAACATAAATGACAATGATTATGCCATCTGTTTTTTTAGTTGATTTTATGTATTATTTGTCAGTTAATTTACATTTTATGTCAGAAATTACATGACTTTTTTAGCTATTTTTTCTCATTTTCTACCAAAAAGTAAATCCTTTTTTTATCTTAAAAATTGTTTGTAGAAACTCCATCTTTCATTATTTTCACACCCTAAAAATATTCAAAACAGATGAAGCACGCATATATTTTTCCGGGTCAAGGTTCGCAATTTCCAGGAATGGGGAAAGAACTTTTTTTCAAATAATCCAAAAGCAAAAATGCTTTTTGAAGAAGCAAATGATATCTTAGGATTTGATATTTCGTCGATAATGTTTGACGGGAGTGCTGAGGATTTGAAACAGACTAATGTTACACAACCTGCGGTTTTTTTACATTCTGTGATTTTATTTTTAATCAATGAAGATTTTAAGCCCGATATGGTTGCCGGGCATTCATTGGGTGAGTTCTCTGCTTTGGTAGCCAATGGCACATTGACTTTTCAAGATGCTCTCCGATTGGTTTCGATTCGTGCAAATGCTATGCAGAAGGCGTGTGAGCTAGCTCCATCTACAATGGCTGCTATTTTAAACCTAGATGATGCTATTGTAGAAGAAATATGCAGTTCAATTAAGGATGAAGTTGTGGTGCCTGCAAATTATAATTGTCCTGGTCAAATCGTTATTTCAGGAACAATGAAAGGGATTGAAATCGCTTGTGAAAAAATGAAAAATGCAAATGCAAAGAGAACATTGATTCTACCGGTTGGTGGGGCTTTCCATTCTCCTTTGATGGAGCCTGCAAGAAAAGAGTTGCAAGAGGCTATTGAAAATATTCAGTTTGCAAAACCAAAATATCCAATCTACCAAAATGTGAATGCTACCGCTGTATTTGATGAAAATGAGATAAAGAAAAATTTGATTTCACAATTAACAGCTTCTGTTCGATGGACGCAAAGTGTGTTGAAAATGATTGATGATGGAGCAACTCATTTTACCGAAGTCGGACCAGGCAAAGTGTTACAAGGTCTTGTACTTAAAATAAACAAAACGATGTCTGTTGATGGTGTGAGCTAGTTTTGCTGAACGGCTTCCCTTTTTATAACCTACCAATATGATTAAAGAATATTTTTCTTTTTCAAAAAATCAAAAGATTGCTATCATTAGCATCATTCTTGGAATAATACTGAGTTGGAGTTTATACTATTACACACCATCTTATCATCGATCAAATCCAAAAATTGACTCGCTGACCTTAAATGAACTAGCCCTTCAAATAAAACCAAAAGATTCATTTTTTAAAGAAAAAATACAAGAGTTGAGTCAGTTAACGCCTTTCACTTTTGACCCTAACACATTGGATTCTCTAGGGTTTGCCAAAATGGGTTTAAGACCAAAACTCATTCACACTATTTTGAATTATAGAAACAAAGGAGGTCAATTTTACTCAAAAGAGGATGTAAAAAAAATGTATGGACTCAAAGATGAAGAGTATGTGCAAATGGAATCTTATATACAAATCAATTCGGTAAAAAATAAATGGAATCAAACAAAACAACAAGCAAACTTGCATATTGAAATTAACTCTGCTGACACGAGCGAACTAGTAAAGCTGAATGGAATTGGTGCTAAACTCAGTATGAATATTATTCAATATCGAAAACAGCTAGGTGGATTTTATACAATCAATCAGCTAAATGAAGTATATGGAATTTCTCCGGAAACGTTTACTAAAGTGAAGAATCAAATTTGGGTAGATAAGTCAAAAATTCAAAAAATAAATTTGAATGAAATTACT
Source organism: Bacteroidetes bacterium OLB11 (assembly GCA_001567165.1). Lineage (GTDB taxonomy): Bacteria > Bacteroidota > Bacteroidia > Chitinophagales > Chitinophagaceae > OLB11. The sequence continues at coordinate 22,709 of LNFQ01000013.1, read as the reverse complement.
TATAATGAGCTGAATCAACATCCATATTTTAAAGGAAATATATGCAAAGAATTGATTGATTTGAGAAAAAAGAAAGACTATCATTTTGAAAATATTGAAGAAATAAAAGAAATAGCATTGATAAATGATGAAATTTTTCGTAAAATTGCACCATATATAATTTTAAAGTAAATTAATATTTTAACTATGAATTTTTCTCCTTCCGAAATGCAACTCCAGATTGCAAATGTTATTAAAGATTTTGCAGAAAAAAATATTCGTCCCAAAATGATGGAATGGGATGAAAAACAAGAATTTCCTGTGGATGTTTTTAGAAAACTTGGCGAATTAGGATTGATGGGGGTTTTGATACCTGAAGAGTATGGTGGTTCTGGATTAGGATATAATGAATATATCACGGTCGTGAGTGAAATTGCAAAGGTTTGTGGCTCTATCGGCTTATCTGTAGCAGCCCATAATTCTCTTTGTACAAATCATATTTATAAATTTGCGAGTGAGGAGTTGAAGAAAAAATATTTACCAAAATTAGCAAGCGGTCAATGGATTGGAGCTTGGGGGTTGACTGAAGCCAATACTGGCTCTGATTCAGGAAATATGAAATGTGTAGCTGTTCGAGATGGCGATCAATGGATCATCAACGGAACTAAAAACTGGATTACACATGGAAAAACTGGTGATGTAGCTGTCGTGCTTTGCAGAACTGGCGAACCTAGAGCCAAAAATAATATTACGGCCTTTGCAATAGAAAGAGGAACAAAAGGATTTTCCGCAGGAAAAAAAGAAAATAAATTGGGAATGAGAGCCTCTGAAACCACCGAATTGGTTTTTGATAACTGTGTAATTTCTGATAGCCAAAGATTAGGTGAAGTCGGTGATGGATTTAAACAAGCTATGAAAATACTTGACGGTGGAAGAATTTCCATTGCAGCATTAGCACTCGGAATCGCAAAAGGTGCATTTGAAGCCTCAATCAAATATTCAAAAGAAAGAATCCAATTTGACCAACCCATAGCTAATTTTCAAGCAATTCAATGGAAATTAGCAGACATGGCGACGCAAATTGAAGCTGCCGAATTGCTGATTTATCAAGCCGCTGACTTACTGATGAGAGGAGAACGAGTGACCAAACAAAGTGCTTTTGCGAAATATTACGCCTCTGAAATTTCAGTGAAAATTGCTACCGATGCTGTACAAATATTTGGCGGATATGGCTACACTAAAGATTTTCCTGTTGAAAAATACTACCGTGATAGTAAACTTTGTACAATAGGTGAAGGCACTTCTGAAATTCAAAAACTCGTGATTTCTAGGGATATTCTTTCCTAAGCAAATACTTATTTTATTTAAATCTAAATTTTTAAAACCTTAATTGAGTTACAATAGCTAATAAGGTATTTATTTTTTATTTTTAGATTTTCGATAAAATATATAAATTTCGATTGGTCTTTTAGTACATTTACGAAAATATCTAAAAATGACCCCTAAAAACTCATATTTCATTTATCTTTTAGCACTTCTTGCAATTAGCTTTATCGTTTTTTCATCAAACAAAAATGGGATAACGGGAAAAGCAGTTGCGGGCTGTGGTGGTAATGGTTGCCACAACCCCTCTTTGAACACAAGCATACAGTTGGATGGTTTGCCATCAACATATTCTTATGGGACTGTTTATAATTGCACATTAAAAGTTATTAATCAAAACAAATCAAATGCAGGTTTTGATATGAAAGTCAATATCGGAACTCTTTCAAGTGTAGCAGGACAGGGAACTAGTTTAACAGGTGGAAGTACAGAAATGTATCACAACACGCCAAAGGCTGCTAATGCTGGTATCACTGAATGGGCTTTTAAATGGACGGCTCCACCATCTGGCAATACTGATTTAGTCGTAAATGTTGCGGGTAACGCTGTGGATAACAATAATCAACCAACAAATGATGAATTTGATGTTGATGCCTTTGCAGCCACTGCACCAGGAGGGGCAAATAATTCGCCTCTTATTACGAATGTGAATACCACATCCATTACTGCAAATTCGGCAATTGTGAATGCAGATATCAATGCAAATAATGCTGCCACAACAGCTATTGTAGAATATGGCTTAACAGCTACCTATGGCTCATCTGTTGCCATGTCGCCTTCTCCAATTAATGGAGCTAATCCAATTGCTGCAAGTGCTAATCTAAGCGGACTAACAGCTAATACCGTTTATCACTATCGAATTGTAGCTACTAATGCAAATGGCACAACGAATAGTACCGATTATACATTTCAAACAGCATTGATAAATGGTATAAATGATATGCACACGATTGAATTTAATGTATATCCAAATCCTGCAATTGATTATTTGTATATCAATAAAATAAATGGCTCTTTGGCAAATATTTATATACTATCTATCGATGGAAAAAGACAAAAAGTTCAACTGGAAAAATCAGTTAATGGTGAATATAAAATACAAATGAGTCCTCTAGCAAAAGGAAACTATGTATTGATTATGGAACTTAATGGGAAAAAAGCATCACATCATTTTGTAAAACAATAATGGATTTTATAAAGGTAAAAGATTGAGATTATTAGTTGAGATTATTAGTTGAGATTATTCATCTTTGAAAATCGAAACTTGATTCACCCCTTCAGCATTACGCACCCCTCTATACATCCCGGTACTATTGAAACATAGTTCATAATTTCCGAAAGAATCAACAGCAATCAATCCGCCTTCACCACCTATTTTCACTAGCTTATTTTTCACTACTTCATTACAAGCATCTTTCAAACTAAATCCTTTATATTCCATCAAGCAAGAAACATCATAAGCCACGACAGCTCGAAGGAAATATTCACCATGACCTGTGCAACTTACTCCACAAGTTTTATCATTTGCATAAGTGCCAGCTCCTATAATTGGACTATCTCCAATGCGTCCATATCGTTTGTTGGTCATGCCTCCGGTAGAAGTAGCAGCAGCAATATGCCCAAATTCATCAATCGCAACGGCCCCAACAGTTCCAAACTTTTTTTCTTCGTGAGCCATCCCTTTCAAATTATCCTCTTTATGGTCTAATTGATAATAATCACTATCTCTTATTTCAACCCATTGATCGTATCGATATTTTGTAAAAAAATATTCATCCGATGCTAATTCTACACCTCTATTAATAGCGAACTCTTTTGCACCACTCCCCCCCAACATGACATGGCCTGAATGGGTCATCACTTCTCTTGCTAGTTTGATTGGGTTTTTAACATTGCGAACACCGGCGACAGCACCAGCACTCAAGTCGCTACCATCCATGATAGCCGCATCCATTTCATTGACTCCTTTTTTAGTAAACACAGCACCCTTACCGGCATTAAACAATTCATTATCTTCCAATGAGACAACAGCAGCTTCAACCGCAGAAATAGCACTGCCTCCATTTTTAAGAATTTCATAACCCGCATTGACTGCATTTTGTAACCCGCTGATATAATTTTGTTCTGACTCCGGAGTTAGCATAGACTTTAGAATAGTGCCTGCTCCTCCATGAATTACAATCGTATATTTAGACATTTTTAATTTAAGATTTCAAATCTCACAAATATAAATTTGTTTTTTCATGTTTACTAAAAATCAAAATCATTTTTTCAATTTTTGATATAAATAGGGATTAAAATTGACTGATGTTCTGTTTTTTTTCAATGATAGATATTGCAAAAAAAGTAGTGTAATATTTCAATCAAAAAAAATCAATATTTAGAACCCGATGTCAGGACTATCAAAAACCTGATTAACCAATAGCAGAATTTAATCTTTAATCTGTAAACTTTTTTTAGGACGAAGCATTTCCATAAAATTGATTAAGAATAATCGATTTTGCTTATTCACATATTTCATTATCATCATATTTATAAATTGTTCCTTTAATAAAGTTGGCAATATCTTTCATTTTGCTAATCCGCACAGAAAACTTCAAATTAAAAGAATAATAAAAATCATTTCGTTTTGGATTACCTCTTTTATTACCGACTTGATATGGGTTATCTGGGTCGATAATATTTGATTTATTATTAATAATTTTTGCAATGGCAGCATCTTCTTCATTTAAGTATTTTGAAAAAAGTGCGGGAGAAATATAATTAGTACTCACATCGTCTAAATAATCTGTAAACAATTTTCTTCCGACAAATTCAAAACTTAATGATGTTTTATCGCTGATTGCATATCGAATACCCATTCCAAAAGGAATATTTGCTTGTGTCAATTTGTATTCTTTTCGTGTTGGATACTCTGTCATTCCTTGTCCTTCGGTGCGTAAAGGCTGCAAGTCAACCCATACATAATCATCTTGGATATCGTCAAAGTAAGAACCTTGTGGATTAAATTTATAAAGCCCGATACCTAATAGAAAATAGGGCTGCAAAGCCATTTGACTAATTGATTTGTTATAATTAATAAACTTGAAAGGGATGATTTCTAATAATAAACTTCCTTCACTAATTTTGCTTTGAAAATTTAAGTTTCTTTTAAAACGGAAATAAGCATTATCATAGATGTTTTTATATGTCACATCTTCATCACTACCTGCAATTTTTCCTGCTGAATAGTTTAATCGAATTCCAACGGCTTCATAACGATAATGTGTGAGTGCAAATCCATAAAAAAATGTTCTCTTTTTAAAATTATTATCCGACCAAAAAGCCTTCCCGATTCCGGTATTGCCTCCTAAATCTCCCAAATAATTAGAAGGTCCGAAGAGGAGAGAAAAGTGAGTACTTTTTTTGGGTGGTGCAAAAAAAGGTTTACTTTCTTTTTCAAAATAGTGGTTTCCATCATAGAAACCGCGTATTTGTGCATAGGTATCCAATGAGATGGCAATGACTAAAAATATGACAATGAAGTATTTCAAGTTTTATAACAAAAATTAAAATTATACATTTATTCTGTATTTCCCAACATCAAATATGCCTTTATAAATCCTTCAATATCGCCATCCATCACAGGCCCAACATTTCCGACTTCATAGTCTGTGCGATGATCTTTAATCATTTTGTAAGGATGAAAAACGTAGGAGCGAATTTGAGAGCCCCATTCAATTTTCTTTTTTGTTGCATTGGATTTATTTTTTAATTCTTCTTGTCTTTGAAGCTCCAATTCATAAAGTTGAGATTTTAGCATTTTGAGTGCTTTTTCTCTATTCTCACCTTGTGTTCTAGCTTGCTGGCATTCTACAATAATCCCGCTAGGCGTGTGTTTCAAGCGAACTGCCGTTTCGACTTTATTGACATTTTGCCCTCCTTTTCCTCCGGCTCTAAAAAATTCCCATTCAACATCAGAAGGGTTCACATCTATTTCAATTGTATCATCAACCAAAGGATACACAAAAACTGAGGCGAAGGAGGTATGTCTTCTTGCGTTAGAATCAAAAGGTGAAATTCTGACCAATCGGTGAACGCCATTTTCTGATTTTAATAAGCCATAAGCAAAAGCACCATCTATCTCTATCGTCACCTGCTTGATACCCGCTCCGTCACCCCATTGCAAATCAATTTCACTGATTTTAAAGCCACTTTTTTCTGCATACATTTTATACATTCTCAATAGCATTTCAGCCCAATCTTGGCTCTCTGTGCCACCTGCACCAGAGTTGATGGTCATCACTGCCGACAGCTCATCTTGAGGTTGGTTTAATGTTGTTTTAAATTCGAGTTCTTCTAGTTTTTTCATCAAAACTTGATATGCTTGTTGCACTTCTTCTTCGCTTGCTTCTTCTTCTTTCCAAAAGTCAAATAAAATAATAAAATCATCCAACGCACTTTGAAGTGATTCGTATAGAGAGAGCCAATATGTATTGGTTTGTATTTCTTTTAATATAGTAGTTGCTCTTTTATTATCATCCCAAAAACCTGCGGATAGACTAAGTTGTCGGTCATTTTCGATTTTTTGTTTTTTGTCATCCACAGCTATAAAGTGAGCAAGCGTTTGAACCCGCTTTGTGATTTCTTTAATTTGTTCTTGGGTCATGTAGCAAAAATAATACGTATTCCTTAATATTGTTTTTTAAGTTTTTGATATGAAGTGGAAGATTTGAAAGTGATTCTTTTTTTCATTTAACCCAAATAGATGGTATATTTTTAGGTTGAGAAGAATTGTACAAAATTTTAATCACATATAATCGAATGTGTATTTAGGATTAAATAAAAAAGCTACTTTTTCAAGTAGCTTTTTTGAATTTATTTTAAAAGAGAATTAGTGTTCCCATTTGTTATTTTTAAAGCGTTCACTCACGACTAATTCTTTACTTCCGGGTGTGTATTTATAAAATCCTTCACCAGATTTTACTCCTAATCTACCAGCTTGCACCATATTTCCTAAAAGTGTTGCCGGAGCATATTTTTGGTTTCCAAATCCCATGTGTAACACATTCATGATACTATAACATGTATCTAAGCCGATGAAGTCGGCTAATTGCAATGGCCCCATTGGATGAGCCATTCCTAATTTCATGATGGTATCGATTTCTTCAACACCGGCTACACCTTCTTGAAGGGCAAAAATGGCCTCATTAATCATTGGAAGTAAAATTCGATTTGAAATAAAACCGGGATAATCTTCTACCACGCAAGGCACTTTTCCAAGCATTTTAGATAATTCTACGACAGTGTTGGTCGTTGCTCTGTCTGTTGCAAATCCATTAATCACTTCTACTAATTTCATTACAGGCACGGGGTTCATAAAGTGCATTCCGATTACTTTTCCCATTCTTTTGGTATGAGAAGAAATTCGAGTGATTGAGATAGAAGAGGTATTTGTTGCTAAGATGCAATGTTCAGGAGCATACATATCAATTTCTTCAAAAATTTTGTTTTTCAAGTCGATATTTTCAGTTGCAGCTTCCACTACGATATCAGCGTTTTCTAATGATTCTTTCAAGTTGGTAAATGTAGTGATGTTTGCAAGAGTGGCTTGTTTGTCATCTTCTGTCAAGCTTGCTTTTGCGATTTGTCTATCCAAGTTTTTAGAGATAGTGCCAAGAGCTCTATCCAAAGCAGCTTGCGAAACGTCCATCATGTTCACTTTATATCCATGTTGAGCAAAAACGTGTGATATTCCGTTTCCCATCGTGCCAGAGCCGATAACGGTTACATTTTTTATTTTACTTGCATAGGATTTTGTGCTGTTATTTGTCATTGTTTTTTCTAATTTAGGTTCAAGAACAGTTGTATTCATATTATATTTATGTTTAAAATTTATTTTTTGCAAATGTAATCGTTTATCTTTTCTTAGGCTGCTTTCAAATCCTTATTTTTACACAATGAGAATTAATTTTATAAACATTTCGATAAAAACACTGATTTCTTGCCTGTTTATTCAAGCTTGTAGTACAAACAACGTACAATTATTACAAAAGAAATGGAAAAGTGTCGAGTTGAGAAATCCTCAAATGGATGAAGAACTCCGATTGATGAAAATTTATATTGATACTGTCAGCCGACAAGCACCCATGATGCAAAAAACCGATATTGATAGTTTGAAAAAAGCTTTACAATTTGAACTGGATGAAATGCTCAAGCAGCAACACACCATTCTTGAAAATACCTTGATGGAATTTCAATCAAATGGAGTTGTGTATATCACTTCGATTGATGGGGTAGATTCTGCATTATATCGAATTGAGGAAGGCGATATTGTGGTTGATGAAGTTGGTTTGAAAGGATACGGTGAAATGATGAAATTTAAAATATTATCGCTCACTCAAGATTCGTTGAGTTTAAAGACTATTATTTATGGTGATACTAGTTATGTTAATTTAATTCCGATTAAAAATTGAGGTTGCTAACAAATTCAGCAAATTTAGATTTGTAAACTTGTGATTTTAATAAACTTTCGGCTTCTATCAATTGGTTTGGGTAAGCTGCCTGTAGGCTTAGAATTTTTAGTGCTTCAAATCTTGCATATTGAGAAGAAAAATGAGATGTTATTGTAGTAATTTGTCCTTGCAACAGACAGCCTTTTATTTGGTTTCTTCTGAGTAATATCAGTTTATCGTCTTCGGCTTTTTTAGCTTTTAATTTTTGTAAAAAGTTATCAATGACTGGAGTGGTTGCAATAAAGTTACAGCCTTTTTTGGGAGTTTGAGGATTTGCTTCTACCGGCAATTTGTTTTCTTTTTTGAGTTCCTCATTTTTGGTTTTTGATTCGGGGTTCGATTCATTCCTTAACACTTCTATCACTCCATAAGCTGGCGTTTCGGTAGTTTCACTTAGCTCAGCTTCTTTGTGTTTTGTCTTTTTTGATTTTGAAATGAGTTTTTTCTTTAGTCGCTGTCGTGTTATTTACAATAGAGGAAGGAGTATTATCACTAAAATAAATTTGATTAGAAGCGGTTGCAAATCCAATATTGGTATTACTATTAGATTCAACAACTTTTCCATTATTGATTAAATCGATTAAATAAAAACTGGTTTCGTTTGATTTTGATAATTTATAAGCAAAGGCATTATTGGGCGACATGTCAATAATGAAAGTTTGTTTGGGATACAAATCAGCACCAAATTCAATATCAATTTTTTGTTCGGAATGATGATCACCATACAGTAAGATATAATTTTTATTATATTGAGTCATTTCCACTCCGTTTTGTTTTACTTTACATGGAATGTTTTTGATTAGTTCTAAATAGATATAAGACTTTTGGGCAAAAACAGATAAATCTAAGAGAAAACTCATCAAGAAGACTCCAATAAAAATATAGGATTTTAAATATTGCATTTTATATTAATTCTTAGTAAGTTATACAAAGATGCTATTAAAATTTGAGTTGACTCTGGTATTTATCAACCACATCCATCATGCTTTTCGCGATATCTTCCATACCACTTTGCTGAGCTTCATTTGCTAAATATCCAATCGCACTGATTTCAAATTGTATTTCTTCACGTTTATAATCTCTTTTACTTTCTGATAAAGACATCATATACTGAATATCATCTTCAAGAAATTGGGTTAGTTTTTCTGTCAGCATTTTAGATTGTTCTTTTGCTCCACATTTTATAAAGACATTGGTCATTAAAATCATGGTGCGGTCCTCTTGGCTAAGTCCTGTTGGATATGCTTTTTCATGAATACTTTTCAAAACATGATTGGCAATTTTGAGGGCATCTTCTTTTCTATTATTTCTTAAAAGATATTCTGCAAGTTGAAAAGCTAATACACGAGAGCTATTCAACATTCTTCTATTGGTTTGATCAAAATAAACATTTGGTTTATCAGCTCCCCCAAATTGGAATTTGTTTAAAACTAAGTCAATACATTTATCTACATTGATACGAAGAGGCGTATTCGGTGTAGAACCTGGAGTTCTAACTGGAATTAATTTGTATGCCAAACCTTCTAGTTGCAAGTATTCGCTAAGCCCTTCATAGTGATTAGGGTCAATAGAATTAGCAAAGTAGATTGGTCTTTTCCAAGCGTTTGCTGCTAAAATATTTAAGATTGCTAAATCATTTTTATAGGCCACATTAGTTGGCATTGTAAATCTTACTTGATCAACAATTTGAGATGTGTCCCCTTCTAATATTACTTTGTTTTTATAAATTAATTCTTTATCAACTGGAATAAAGAAGTTTTTGGTAGGCAAATAATTCATGCCTTTTCCACTCATAGTTTGTTGTGCATTTTTATCATCCCCTATCCATTGTAAAATCTCAGAAAGGTTGACATATTTATCTTGAGGAATTTGTTTGGAGTCATAGTATTGGATATAATTTCTCAAGTCTGCTCGATACTGTTCAGGTTTCCAGATAAGGGGCACTGGTGCAGCATTGTTTACTGCATTTGCCAACTGATCGATATACCAGTCTATTCCTAACAAACTGATATTAATTAAACGCACATCCGTTCTTATTCCTTCTACTTCTTGTGCATACCAAAGTGGGTAGGTATCATTGTCACCTTCTGTAAATAAGATGGCATTGGGTTCACAAGATTCTAAGAAATTGATAGCAGTAGCTCTTGCAAGTGTTTTTTGTGAACGGTCGTGGTCGTCCCATTCTTTAGAAGCCATTAGCATTGGGACAGCCAACAAACATAAGAGAGTGGCTGCTATCGGAGAAGATTTTCCGAGTTTCAATTTTTGCAATAGTTCAGAAACCATCATCACGCCTATTCCTATCCAAATGGCAAAGGCATAGGTAGCACCGGCATATGCATAATCCCTTTCACGAGGTTGCAGAGGGGTATTATTTAAATAAATGACAATTGCCAAACCTGTAAAGAAAAATAGAAGCGTGACGATAAACGTGTTGTTGATGTCATTTTTATAATGATAAATCAGACCTAAGATTCCAAGCAAAAATGGTAAAAAATAAAGTTCATTTCTTGCTTTACTTTCTCTCATAGATATTGGCATTTTATCAATATCCCCTACTCTCGGTTTATCAAGAAATTTAATCCCTGAAATCCAATTGCTATTTTGAGGTTCGCCTTGAATATTTTGAATATCATTTTGTCGTCCGATATAATTCCAACAGAAATATCTCCACCACATTTGATTGACTTGGTAGCTAAAGAAGAAACGAAGATTATCTAATCCACTTGCCTTTTCTCCATCTTGCAATCCAAGGTAACTCTGATAATATTCAGGGCGGCCACCACCATTTCCATCCCAAATTCTTGGGAAAATTCGTTCTTCACTAGGTTCATATTTATATGCATCTACTTTTAGTCCAAGTTCTTCATATTTTTTGGGTCCTTTCCTGTATTGCATAGAGCCTTCTTCCATCCCAATTGGTTTTGAATTAAAATCAGGGCCGTATAATAAAGGTTGGCTACCATATTGCTCACGTTGCAAATATTTGATAAGTGAAATTGCATTATCAGGATTGGTCATATCAATAGGAACGTCTGCATTGGAACGAATGATTGTTTGAAAAAATGCGGAATAGCCTATCAATATAAATGCGAAGCTTAAAGTGCCGAGATGTAAGAAGTATTTCCCATTTGCTTTAGCCCATTTTAATACAAAAAAACAAGACACTCCAATTACAATCAACGTAAAGAATACACCACTGTTAAATGGCAATCCAAAAGAATTGACAAATAGAATATCCATTTTAGAAGCTAACATAGGTACATATTGAATCACGCCGACTTGTACAACTCCTGTAATCACACATCCTATGATGAATGCCCAAAACGTTCCCAATTTGGTTACGTTGGATTTTTTGAAATAATAAACCATCACAATCGCAGGAATGGTAAGTAAGTTTAACAAATGCACACCAATTGACAAACCTATGATAAAGGCAATAAGAAGAATCCATCGATCTGCATTTCCACCTTCTAATTCAAGGCGATCTTCCCATTTTAAAATTGCCCAAAAAACAACCGCGGTCAAAAGCGAAGACATTGCATACACCTCTCCCTCTACAGCCGAAAACCAAAATGTATCAGAAAAAGTATAAGCCAAAGCTCCTACAACACCGGTTCCCATGATTAGCAGTGTACTGTTTAAATCAATTTCTTTATTTTGTTTTAAAATAATACGTTTTGCAAAATGGGTAATCGTCCAAAAGAGAAACAAAATTGTGAATCCACTTGCCAATGCTGACATAGAATTAATAGCAAAAGCTGCATTTTTAATTCCTCCTAATAAAATTACAAAAAAACGACCAATCATCAAGAATAACGGTGCTCCCGGAGAATGAACAACTTCCAATTTTGCAGCACCTGCAATAAACTCTCCACAATCCCAAAAACTGGCAGTTGCTTCTTTTGTCATAAGATACACAGCAGAGGCAATCACACAGATTACCCACCCAACGATGTTGTTTATTTTGTTATAATTCATGTTTCAAATTTATAAATAATGAGAGAGCAAATATAAAAAATTGAATGATAGTTTACTTATTTGCTTAAAGTTAATTTTATTTGAAATATTTTAACCTATTCCAATTTTAGTTAATACTCTTAATAATAAGCAACTAAAGTATTTCACTTTTAACTTAAAAAGGAATAAGCATCCATTCAATTCCTCTCCTAATTATACTCCAATCAGCAATTGAATATTTTTTGATTTTTCTAACTTAGTTTTTTATAGATTTGCTAAGTATTATTAGATAAGTTACATGAAAAAAAGCATAAAAATCTTATGGGTTTTATTATTCCTTTCCATACTTGGCTTTAATGTCCTTATTTGGAGTATCAATGCAGGATGGCTTGGCTATATGCCCAAAATGGCCGATTTAGAAAACCCGCAATCGGCCACTGCCTCTATTTTATATGCAGAAAATGGAACCAAAATTGGAACCTATTTTTTGGAAAATAGAGACCCAGTTAAGTATAGTGAAATTTCAAAAAATATTATAGATGCTCTTGTTGCCACTGAAGATGAACGATTTTATAAACATAGTGGTATTGATGCCGAAGCCATCGGAAGAGCTTTATATGGGGTTGCAACTTTCAATCGAAAAGGTGGAGCAAGCACAATCACACAACAACTTGCCAAACATTTATTAGAACAAGAAAAAAGAGCCAAAAACACCTTTGCCATTATTCTACAAAAACTCAAAGAACAAATTGTTGCCGTTAAACTCGAAAAGAACCTTACCAAACAAGAAATCATTACTCTTTACTTAAATACTGTTGCTTGGGGGTATAATTCTTTTGGGGTAAAAAGTGCTTCCAAAACCTATTTTAATAAAAAGCCAGCCAACCTCAGCGTAGAAGAATCGGCTTTATTAATCGGAATGTTAAAAGGCTCATCACTTTACAACCCTGTAAAATACCCTGATAGAGCCAAAGACAGACGAAATACGGTGATAGACCAAATGGTAAAAAACTTTAAACTTTCTGCATCCGAAGGACAACAATTAAAACAAAATCCTATCGTACTCGACTTCTCGCCTATGAGTGACTCTCATCATTCAGGAGTTGCTCCTTATTTTAGACAAGTGGTAGAACAAGACATGAAGGTTTGGTGCAAAAAAAATGGTTATAATTTATACAAAGACGGACTTAAAATATATACCAGTCTTGATACTACCATGCAGCAATATGCCGAAGAAGCTGTTGCTAAACAGATGTATGGCAAAACACGATTTGCAACTCAAGCTAAGTGGAAAGTTCATCCCAAAACTCTCAATCGAGCAATCAAAGAATCGGATCGATATAAAAGTATGAAAATGGCAGAAATAGGAGAAGATGAAATCTTAAAAACTTTCGAAATTCCTACAAAAATGAAAGTATTTGCATGGAATGCAACTCGTGAAAAAGACACCACCATGACTCCTATTGATAGCATTAAATATATGAAGGGATTTGTGCAAACAGGTTTTATGGTGATGGATCCTGCAACAGGTGAAGTAAAAGCATGGGTTGGAGGTATTAATCACAAGTACTTTCAATTTGACCATATCAATCAAAATACCAAACGACAAGTAGGTTCCACTATCAAGCCGCTTCTCTATTGCTTAGCAGTTGACAATGGATATTCTCCATGCCAATCCATATCACGAAACCCCGCTTTCTTTCCAGGACATGGCTACTACGGTCCCGACAAAGCAAGAGGAGCAATAGAAATGAAAAGAGCTTTAGCTTTTTCAATCAACAATGCCACTGTTAATATCTTAAAACTAGTAGGTATTAATTCTTTTGTCGATTTCTTAAAAAAATTAGGTATCACAAGTAACTTAAATGCCTTCCCTTCCATTTGCTTAGGAGCAGATGATATTTCAATCTATGAAATGCTAAGAGCTTATACGATGTTCCCTAATTTGGGTATCAACACACAACCTATTTATATCACTCGAATTGAGGACAGAAATGGCAACTTATTAGAAAATTTTATACCCGAGCGTAAAGAAGTTATTAATGAAATTACCGCTTTTAAAATGATAAGAATGATGATGGGAACCGTCCTCATTGGTACAGGAAAAAGATTAAAACCTACATGGAATATCAAAGGCGAATGTGCAGGAAAAACAGGAACAACCAATAGTGAATCAGACGCATGGTTTATTGGATACACCCCTCAGCTATTAGCGGGAGTATGGGTAGGTTGTGATGATAAATTTATTGGTGTCGGATTGGGAGAAGGCTCCAGAGCGGCTATGCCAATTTGGGGAGAATTTTTCAAACGACTACAAGCTGACAATAAATCTCCTTACAATAAAAAAACTGTTTTCGAAAAACCAGCTATTATGGAAGGGATGGACGAATGTGATGCCGTGGATGAAATTAGCTTACAAAGAGCCAATGCCCAATTAAATGTCTCAAGAGGATTAGAGTCTGATGATGAGCCTTCTGAAAAAGGATGGGATGAATCTAATTCTAAAAAAGGAACTTCTCAAGATGATTACTAAAAAATGCAACGCTATTGTTCTTTAAAAATAATTGTAATATGCTCTACTCTTTATAGTTTTTCCATAAATAATTTAGGTGCTCAAAGTCTCCAAAAATGTGAGCTAAAAAATACCACTATCTTTCATGGAGAACTCATTAAATACAATGTATTCTACACATTAGCTGGCGTTTATGTTCCAGCGGGAGAAGCCGCCTTTTCTACCACACTTAGCAAACACGATGGCAAACCAGTATTTTTACTTTCAGGAGTTGGAAATACTTATCCTTCTTATGATTGGTTTTTCAAAGTGCGAGATATTTATGAAAGCATTGTGGACACGACAACCCTACTCCCTATTCAATTTACACGAAACGTTTCAGAGGGCAGTCATAAAATGTATCATAAAGCAATTTTTTAATAGAGAAAAAAAATGTTGCCACTTCAAACAATATCAAAACAATAATTTCAGACTGCGTACAAGATGTGCTATCCATGATTTATTACGCTCGCAATATTGATTATAACCAATTCAAAACGGGAGATTTTATTCCTTATGATTTATATCTCGATAATAAAATGTATTCGCTGTATTTGAAATATATGGGAAAACAAGTGATTAAAACAAAATACGGCTCTTTTGACTGCTTTAAAATAAAACCAAAACTAATTGAAGGTACTATTTTTAGGGGTGGCGAAGAAATGACTGTTTATGTGAGTAATGATAAACGAAAAATTCCTATCTATATTGAAACTCCTATTATTGTTGGAAAAATAAAAGTGTACTATGTACCCAATTAATTCATTTCATTATTTCCCCCAACCAAACCAATCATTTCCATTTGCATAAACCATCAAAAGCAACAACAAAATCATTCCAACTAACTGAGCATACTCCAATACTTTTTCATTGGGCTTGCGTCTTGTAATCATTTCATAAAGTGTAAACACCACATGTCCACCATCCAAAGCCGGAATTGGCAGCAAATTCATAAAGGCTAAAACGATCGATATAAATGCTGTAAAGTTCCAAAAATTCTCCCAATTCCATTCACTTCCCGAAAAGCCATTTGCAATCCCTTTAAACCCTCCCATACCTTTATATGCCCCTGTTTTGGGCTGAACCATCTTTTTAAGTTGAACAGCATAATCGACCACATCTTGTACACACAATTTAACTGCTGCAGGAAAGGAGCTTACAAAACTATATTTTTCTGTAACCATTTTTATCCAGCCGAGGCTGTCCAATTGCATAAAATTGTATCCATAAGGGACAAACCCAATTTTACCTTCAGCGTTTACTGGCAAACTGAGTGTAGTATCTTCTCCATTTCTTACAACAACGGTATTGATTCTTTGATTTTTTTTAGATGTTAAAAGATGAACGATTTCATCATGAAACGTCACCGGCGAGCTATCAATTTGAATAATTCGATCACCCTTTCTTAACCCTGAAAGGTATGCTGCTGAAGAGTCTTCTACATAAAAAACGATAGAAGGTTTTCGAGGTTCGATAAGTGAAATTTTTCCTTGTTTTTTATTCTCAATCAATTGCCCCAGTAGGTCAATAGGTATCTTAAGCTTCTCCTCTTTCCCATTACGGTCAACCACTATTTCTTGATTAGCAACCAAAATACTTTTCAATGCTCTTTCAAAATCTTCTACAGGTTTTCCATCAACCGAAACAATGCGATCGCCACTTCGTAACCCAATTTTATATAAAGTGCTATCTGTAACGGCAATTCCATATTTGATTGATTCGGTAGGTACTTTTTTATCGCCCCATATTTGAAGAACAAAAGCATAAATAACGATAGCTACAATCACATTCATAATAATACCACCCAGCATAATAATTAATCGTTGCCAAGCTGGTTTTGTCCTAAATTCCCAAGGCTGAGGCTCTTTTTTCATAGCCTCTTTGTCCATACTTTCATCTATCATTCCGGCAATTTTCACATATCCTCCAAGAGGTAGCCAGCCCACTCCATATTCGGTGTCACCAACTTTCTTTTTAAACAAAGAAAACCAAGGGTCAAAAAATAAATAAAATTTTTCAACACGACATCCAAAAATGCGAGCTGTAATATAATGTCCAAATTCATGCAGAATCACTAAAATACTAAGAGCCAAAATCAATTGCCCTGCTTTTAGTCCAACTTCTGTCCAATCAATCGCTAGTAAATACATGTTATTTTTATAAAATTATTTGATGAAAGATGATGCCAATTTTTGAGTTTCAAAATTGCATTCATTGTAATCGTGCAATGAAGGTTTTGAAATGAATGAGATTTGTTGCATACATTTTTCTATTATATCGCTCATTTCTAAAAAGCCAATCTTATTTTTAAGAAATGCGGCCACAACCGTTTCATTTGCTGCATTTAATACGCAGGGCATATTTCCGCCTTTTTCCATAGCTTCTATGGCAAGAGCTAAGTTTCTAAAGGTTTTCAAATCTGGTTGTTCAAATGTGAGTGATGAAAAATCTTTAAAACTAAATCGTTTAAATGAATTTGCTACACGCTGAGGATAAGATAAAGCATATTGAATAGGCAATTTCATGTCGGGCAAGCCTAACTGAGCTTTCATGCTACTGTCTTTGAATTGCACTAAAGAATGAATGATTGATTGTGGATGAACCACGACTTCAATTTGTTCGTTTTCAAGTTGAAAAAGCCATTTCGCTTCTATCATCTCAAGCCCTTTATTCATCAATGTTGCAGAGTCTATTGTGATTTTAGCTCCCATAGCCCAGTTAGGATGCTGCAAGGCATGGTCTTTTTTAACATTAACTAAAAAATTCGTTTTTTTACCTAAAAAAGGTCCCCCAGATGCGGTCAAAATAATCTTTTCAACATCCGCTATTTTTTCACCTAATAGACATTGAAAAATAGCAGAATGTTCACTATCAACCGGAATAATTTTCCCTTGAGTCAGCCTGATTGTTTCGTTCACAATATCCCCAGCTACTACTAAAGTTTCTTTATTAGCTAAAGCTACCGTTTTCCCTTGCTCCAAAGCCGCTATCGTAGATGATAAGCCCGCAAATCCCACTATGGATGCCAGCAAAATATCGTAAACATCACTTGCTGCAATTTCAATCAGCGACTTCTCTCCTGCAAATACTTTTATTTGCTCCTTTGACAAAATTTCATTGACTTCTTTATATTTTGATTCATCACTTACAATCACGATATTAGGCTTATATTTCAACGCTTGTTGTATAAGCAATTGGCTATTAGAGTGAGCACTCAAAATTTCTAATTGAAAAAGTTCTTTATGAGTATCGATTACCTCAAGTGCTTGCGTTCCGATAGAACCAGTACTTCCATATATAGCCACCTTTCTTTTACTCATTTAATCTCGTCCGATTTTTAAAATGTATGCAAAATTAAGAAATTTGTGCAGATAAGTTCATAAAAAAATAATAAATATGAAATGGTTAAAATTATTCATTCCACATCAACCAATTCGATATAAGTTATTGACTCCTAAATTAGACCTTATTGTAAAATGGGAAATATTTAATAAAATCAATCAATTTGATGAATTAGGTTGATTTCCAATTCAAGTTTTTCAGTAATAATTTTAGGTAGAAAAAGAAAACAATATTTAGGAGACAAAAAATAAATAAATATAACAGCAATTAAATTTAAATCAGTTCCGCATGACACTATACTATGAATGGCAAACACATTAGCAAACATGGAACTGAATGACTTAAAAACGTTTAAATACGAAATTCAGATCGACTTATTGTGGCAAGACAAGAACTCAACTTGACACAAAAAGAATTAGGAGAACTAGTAGCCGTTAAAAAAAAGCATCTATTTCTAAAATTGAGGATATTACAACAGACCAAGATTTACGACTATCATGAAAGTGTTTGGAACACTAGGTACAAATGTGAATGTCAATATGGAATTGAACAACCGGCAATTGACATACTATTTATTCCAATCACACAATATAAACTCCACAACATCCACTCCGCAAAGATTATAAAGAATATTATATTTCCAAAAACGCCTTTTTGTAGAAGGCATACCTCCGAATATTTGACAACAATTGAAAATTCACTTGCTGGTCAATATTTACTGCTTGCTTTTGAATACCACATACAAACAAGTTTTTGTACAAAAAAAACATAAAGGCAATCGTATCATTTTGAAGCAGTATTTTCTTGTTACAAAGAATCAAAAAAGTAACCATTTTTTTAGTAAATGGTTTTGTATGACTTTAATCATAAATCAAAGAAAAAATAGTGGTTTCCTTTGCATTAAATTTATAACAATTTTTTATGCTATTCTCATTTTTCAATACTAAAATAAAACAATACACTTTCCTTTGCATTTTGATTTCATTTTTTTCAATAAAATCATCTGCACAAGACCAAGAAAACGAAGTTCAAATATCGGGTCAATTAAGAACTCGCTTTGAATTAAGAGATGGAGCGTTCAGACCTTTAGCCACTAACGAAAAGCCAGCTGCACTCATTAGTGAACGCATTCGACTCAAATTAGACTACAATTATAGCGACCTTATCTCTGTACGCATTTCTCCTCAAACAGTCAGCATTTGGGGACAAGCCAATATGGTACAAGGTTCTGAAAACAGTGGCAATCGATTTGCACTATACGAGGCATGGACCAAATTAAATGTCAATCCAGAATTTAATATCAAATTAGGAAGACAAGTTATCTCTCTTGATGATGAAAGAATTTTCGGAGAACTTGATTGGGCTCAAGGAGGGCGAGTGCATGATGCGATTTCACTTCACTTCAATATGAATAAATATGAAGTAAAAGGGTTTGTTTCTTACAACCAAAATTACAAAACATTATATGGAAACAATTTAAGCAATCCAACAGGCAACTTATACAGCAACACCGATGCATTTCCTTATAAATTGATGCAAACCGTTTGGGCCTCTATCCCTTTAGGAAAATATTCTAAACTTACATTTCTCGGAACTAATTTAGGCTTTCAACAAGCTCAAACTACCACAAAAGACACTGTAACTATTTACGCTCAAACGGCAGGAGCTAATTTTTTTCATAATAGTAAAAAAGTGACCGCAAATGCCTCTTTATATTATCAATACAGTAACAACCCTAAAGGGCTTCAAACAAATGCTTACCTAGTTGCAGCTTATGCCGCTTATCATTTTGATAAAAAATGGGATTTAGGAATCGGCTCCGACTTTGTTAGCGGAAATGATGTGGGCACTTCTATCTCAGAAAACAATTCTTTCAACCCTTATTTTCATACAGGTCATAAATTTTATGGATACATGGATTATTACTATTCTGGAAATACTCATAAAAATGCGGGGCTCTCTGATACCTATTTAAAACTCAACTATAAGTCTAAAGATGGGCATGGCTTTTCTGCCGCATTTCATCAATTTTACACCCCAAATCAAGTCATCGATACTTCTAAAAAAGTATATAATGGAGACTTAGGTCAAGAACTTGACTTATCATTCTCATATAAAATAAATAAATTTGCAACTTTAATGGGAGGCTATTCATTTTATTTAAACACACCAACTTTAAATTATTTGAAAAGTGTTCCACTAGGAAAAGAATACCAACAATGGGCATGGCTTTCTTTAAATGTAAACCCAACCTTTATTAAATCAAAATTTTAACTTTTAAATTTATAAACAATGAAAATCAAAAATCTCGCGCTTTGCGCAACCGCAACAATGCTTTTGGGACTTTCGAGCTGCTTAACTAAAAACGCAGAACAAAGCTCCGGCAATTCTAACAATGCCATTAACATGGTGGCTGAGGGGGAACCTCAAGTTGCCGAAGTAACCGGCGCCCCACATGTTCCTGCTCCTGTTGGAAACAGAGGCCCTAAAAAATGGATTGTAAACCTTGAAACTACCGAAATAGAAGGAATCATTGCAGATAGTATTCCTTACACTTTTTGGACTTTCAACAACACCGTACCCGGTAGCTTTATCCGTATCAGAGAAGGAGATGAAGTAACCTTAAATTTGAAAAACTCAGCAAATAGTGTATTACCTCACAATATAGACCTACACGCAGTTACAGGACCTGGTGGTGGTGCTGCAGCTACAACTGCTGCTCCTGGTAAAGAAGCCTCGTTTACTTTTAAAGCCATCAATCCAGGTCTTTATGTTTATCACTGTGCTGCACCTCCAGTCCCTATGCACATTGGAAATGGAATGTATGGTTTAATTCTTGTAGAACCAGCCGGTGGCTTGAAACCTGTCGACAAAGAATACTATATTATGCAAGGTGATTTCTACACAAAAGCATCTACAATAAAAAAAGGTCTTTTAGAATTTGACAACGATAAAGCGGTTGCTGAAAATCCAGATTATGTATTATTTAATGGGAAAAAAGGCTCTCTTTTGGGTGCCAATATGATTGAAGCAAAAGTGGGCGAAACAGTAAGATTATTTGTAGGAAATGGGGGACCTAACTTAACCTCATCTTTCCATGTGATAGGTGAAATATTCGACAATGTATATCTTGAAGGAGGCTCAACAGTTTCCCACAACATACAAACCACAATGATTCCTGCCGGTGGCTCTGCTATTGTCGAATTTAAATGTGATGTTCCAGGTGAGTATGTTTTAGTTGACCACTCTTTATCCAGAGCTTTCAACAAAGGTTGTATCGGTAAGCTAAAAGTAACAGGCGATGCTAATCATAAAGTATTCAAAGCAGGAGGAGCAATAACAGCCGAATAGAAAACACTCAATGACAAACAGTTTATCATGAAGCACTTAAAATATTTTTTCCTTATTGCGATTTCCATTGCCAGTTCATGCAATATTGAACATAATGAAATTATTGATAAAGAAAAAACAAATGCTGTTTCTGATAGTTTAATTTCTGTACAAAACAATACCAAAATGGTTTATATACCCGGTGGGGTATATAAACATTTTATGGTACCGACTCTGCATCAGTAAAAGTAGAACCCTTTTTAATTGATGAAAGGCCCGTTACCAATCAAGAATATTTAGAGTTTGTGATTGCCAATCCTCAATGGAGAAAATCCAATATAAAAAGAATTTTTGCAGATAGTAGCTATCTTAAATCATGGACTTCCGATACAACACTCTCAGACAGTGCTTTAGCAAATGCTCCAATATGTGAAGTGTCATGGTTTGCCTGCAAAGCATTTGCAAAAAGTGTTCATAAACGAATGCCCACTTTAGATGAATGGGAGTTTGTAGCAATGGCTGATGAAGTGAGCCCCAATGCAAGAAAAAAACCACAATATTCTGACGCAATCATTGACTTATATTTACAAAAAGACAGACAATTTCAAGCAGTGAAAAATACAAAGCCAAACTATTGGGGAGTCTATAATATGTTTGATCTGATATGGGAATGGACCGACGATTTTAATTCCGTTCTCACAACCGGCGAATCTCGCGGTGGGCAATATGACGACAAAGGATTATTTTGTGCTGCAAGTGCCACATCAGCTACTGATGTATTGAATTATGCTGCCTTCATGCGATTCGCACTACGCGGCTCTATAAAAGCAAATTATACCATTGCCAATTTAGGGTTTCGATGTGCTAAAGACACAACCTTTACTTCTCCAAAACCTTAATATTTTTAAACTTTTTTTTATGAAAATCATAAATTATATTTTGCTCTTTACTCTTCTTATTTCTTCTTGTAAAGATGCAAACAAATCGTCCTCAAGCAAAGTAGCATCAAACGAACTTCCATCTAGTTCTATCTTCAACTTAACCTCTCAGTGGCAAAACCAAGAAGGGCAAACCATTCAATTGAAAGACCTTCAAGGAAAGACACTCGTTGTGGTTATGATTTATACAACATGCAAAACGGCTTGTCCTATTTTAGTAGCAAAAATGAAATCAATCGAATCAAAAATTGATCGAAAAAATATTGATAAAGTCTCACTCGTGCTTGTTTCTATTGACCCTGAAACTGACACACCCGAACACTTAAAAGAGTTTTCAATAAAAAACAAAATGAGCGATCCTCAATGGATTTTTTTACGCTCTGATGAAGATGCTACGCATGAGTTTGCCAACGCACTCTCTATGAAGTATAAAAAAAATTTCTCCTATTGATTTTTCACATTCCAATATCATTAGTGTTTTCAAACCAAATGGACAATTATACAGCCAAGAAGAAGGAGATATTGATGTGAATCACGTGCTGAGCTCAATTAATCAATCATTGAAAGAAAACTAATATTCTAAAAAATTGCATTTATTTTTTTGATATAAAAAAAATAATTGAATACTTATTTTAGGATAAATTTCAGAGATTCTCATTCAAATTTTTAATAAATTTGTAATTCCTTCTTTATACTATTTAGTCGTCCCTTAAAAAGTTATCCAGCCCAATG
>LNFQ01000012.1 GCA_001567165.1 Bacteroidetes bacterium OLB11 | reverse complement strand
GGTCGGCTTCGCAAAATGCATGGTATTTGATTGATAATTACCATCACCGCAATCTTTGTGGTATAGAATTAGATATTGTAGGAAAAGAGGTTTTATCCAAGATTTCGGAAACAAATATGCCCGAATTATTGGAATGTCAAAATATACTTACGCTCAAAAGTTATTCACAAAGCACCATCCGCACTTATTCTATTGAGTTTGCTCAGTTGTTGTATTTGCTTAAGGGTTTTTCAGTTCAAGACCTTTCTGCGGAGCGATTACAAAGCTATTTTTTTATCGTCACAATGAATTAAAATTGTCCGAAAATCAGAAGCTCTTGTAAGATGTTTATGTTTCTGGAAATCTGTAAAATACTTATTCGATTTTTTGAATGATAATTATTCAGTTTAAGTCCTGAAATGATTTTTCATTTCTTGTCCATTTTTAAACGCTTTTGTGTAACCCTATTTTAGGATAAGACATTTCTATTTTTGTTATTTGTGTAGTAAATATTTATTTTTTCTCATTTCAGATTTCAAATTAGTCCTTTTTTATTGAATTTCTATGGCGATTCTCATTTGTCATTTTCAGAGAAAGTTGTGAGTGCTTTTTTCCATTTCAAAAAACCAATAATTCCTATAATGATATAAAGGATATACAGTAGTGCTGTGAGTTCTACGCCTTTGTATAAAAAAAGTGGAAATGAAAACACATTAGATATTGTCAAGAAAATCCAATTTTCAATTTTTCGAAATATCATCAAAAACGTGCCAGCCCATGCTATGGAGCTTACAAATGCATCTGCAAAAGGAACTGTGCTGGTGGTAAATGTTGATAGCACCCAATACAAAAAGAAGAATACAAGGATATTAAATAATAGAATTTTAAGCCATTCTTTTTTTCTTAAAGTTGAGATTGGCAATTGTTCTTTATCATTCTTTTTAGTCCAAAGCAATACGCCGGTCACACTCACGATAAAGTAGTATAAGTTTAAAACGCTTTCAGCAAAAAGCCCTATTTGAAAGAATAGAAATGTATAAAAAGCTGTACTAATGATTCCTGCATAAAAGTTTATCACATTATTTTTAGCAGCTAAGGACACCTGCAACACGGCAAATACAAAGGCAACCCATTCAAGTAAATCTGTTTGAATAAACTGTTGTTCAATATGCTGAATAAAGTTCACGAGTAGCACAAACTTATATTAATTTGTCATTTTTTTCAATTTTTGTAGAATAATTTCATTTGCTTTTAAATCCTAATGAAGTCAACAGTCATAATACTCTAGAACTCTTTTCTTTGTCTATGTAATTGCTGACTTTCTCTGCTAAAATATGTATATTTTTTTTGCGTTTTTATCACTAGCGAAGGAGAATACTTTATTTACTTCAAATTATGATTGCATCACTTGGATTAAAAGTGTAATAAAAACACACTCCCTGATTCTCCTACAAGCAGGCATTCATTTTCATTTTTAAAACAAACACCATTCAAATCTTTTTTAGTAAAAGGTCGGATGCTACTCCAATTTTTTCCACGATTTGTACTCATCATCACAGCTCCATTTTCTCCCACAGCCACATATAATGCATTGCCATTGTTTGCCACATCTTTCCATCTCATTTTGGTTTGCAAAGGATTATTTCCATTTCGAATTGTGTGCCAATGCCTACCCCCATCTTGCGTTTGCACGATACTTCCTTCATAACCAACCACCACGCCTTCTTGTTCGTTTGCCCAAGCCATTGCTTTAAAATAATCATTTTTCACATCTAAAAACTCCCAATTTTTTCCTCGATTTTCGCTTTTCATTACAGCTCCATATCCACATAAATAAGCAATACCATTAGACAAAAATCGAATATCTTCCACAACAAATTCAAAGTCTTGCTGGGCCGTCCTTTCACCCTTTCCTAAATAATCAACACTCGCAATTTCTCCTTTATGAAAAGGAGTTCCTCCAACAAAATAGGCTGAATCATTTTTATAAAAATCAATCCCTAAAATATCAAGCCAAGTATCATTTTGTACAAAATTCCAATGTACACCACTATCTAAACTATAGAGTATTTTTCCATTGTAGCCCCCTGCAATTAAAGTTCCATTTCCCGATTGACTAATACATGTCAATTGTTTGTTTGCATCTTCATTTTCAATTTTTATTTCATTGATTTGTCCATTCTTTTCCAACTGATAAATCATTGAAACATTAAAATGTTCACCCCCAATTAGAATGGCATTTTCGCCAACAAAAATCGCTTTCGTAAAATCATATTGGGTTTGTATGGAGTAATCTGTATAATCAATTTTTTTCTTTTATTTTTTGGCAACTTGAAAATAAAAAAGGTAAAAATAAAAATAGGCTAAATCTATACATATTGTATTTGTTGAGCTATTTGAACGGCATTCATTTCTATCCAAATTTTTTTTCCAAAAGGAGATAATTTAAAATTTTCACATGCAAACAATTTATCATAGAGCGATTTCATTTCCATTTCACTCAATTTTCTAGATTGAAGGATTGCTTTTTGTGTTACTAGCGTGCGAATCAGTTTTTCACGTTTATCAAGTTTCAAATCATTTTGTTCATGTTTGAGTGATTCTAAAATGGCATCAATGGATTCTTTCTCTTGCCCTGTTTTCACATCAGAAGGGACTCCTTGAATAATAAAAGTTTGGTTTCCGAATGGCTCTACTTCAAACCCCAAGTCTAGCAAATCTTCTCTAATAGCATTTATCAAGACTGCATCAGAAGGGGATAATTCAATAGTGATGGGGATTAAGCATTTTTGAATTGGCCATTTAGTGGTTTTAGTATTTTGCATTTTTTCATACAAAATTCGTTGGTGAGCCAAGTGTTGATCTATCAATAAAAATCCGTTTAAAGTAGTTGCTAAAATATATCCACCGGCAATTTGAATAAACTTTTGGATATGTTGTTCGTTTTCAATCGGCAATTTATTTTCATTGTTTTCAGATTGAATTCCTTTTTGCTCATCCACATCTGTATTCAATTTGAATTCACTTTGAATTTTGTATAATTCTTTCCAGTTAGCAATATCATTTCTCTTTTCAAGAAAATGAGCTTTTCCTTTTTCTGTAAATGATTGAAATAAAAAATCTTTTTTGGTTGCCTCTTGAAGTGAAGGGGTAAAAGGTTTTGTGATGGCATCTAAAGATTGAATTTCCGGATTGAGCGTAAAGTCAATAGAAGGGGCAATGCTATATTTGTTTAAAGAATGACGAACAGCAGCACTCACGAATGAATATACAATACGGTCGTCTTCAAACTTAATTTCTTGTTTAGTCGGATGCACATTAATATCGACACGATGCGAGTCGATGTCAATAAAAAGGACAAAAGCGGGAAACTCATCTTTGTCTATCAAATCCTTGTAAGCCGCACTCACAGCGTGATTCAGGTAAGCACTTTTAATGAAACGATTGTTTACAAAAAAATATTGATTACCTCGCGTTTTGGAAGCAGTGTCGGGTGTAGCAATAAATCCTTTAATGCTTACGACTTCGGTAGGCTCTTCAACAGGGACTAATTTTGATTGAAAAGAATTTCCCAATAAGCCCACAATTCTTTGTTTGAGTTTGCCTGCCTCTAAATGAAAAATGGTCGTAGTATTATTGCTTAGCTTAAATGCAATCGAAGGGAAAGCCATTGCTACTCTTGTAAATTCGTCAATAATTTGGCGAGTTTCGGTAGCATTGCTTTTCAAAAAATTTCGTCGTGCGGGTACATTATAAAACAAGTTTTTCACCATAATTGTGGTACCGACATTACACTGACAAGGTTCTTGCAATTTCACTATGCTATTTTCAATAAGCACTCTAGTGCCTACTTCGTCTTCAGCTCTTTTTGTTTTCAACTCAACTTGTGCCACGGCTGCAATGGATGCTAATGCTTCCCCTCGAAATCCCATTGTTCGGATAGAAAATAAATCTTCAATAGACTTAATTTTAGAAGTTGCATGTCTTTCAAAACAAAGCCTGGCATCGGTTGCACTCATCCCTTTTCCGTTATCGGAGAGCTGAATTAACTCTTTTCCAGCATCTTTAATAATTAAGTGCATTTGTGTAGCTCCTGCATCAATCGCATTTTCTAGTAACTCTTTGACCGCACTTGCCGGTCTTTGAATCACTTCTCCGGCGGCAATTTGATTGGCTATATTATCAGGCAAGAGTTGTATAATATCCAACATAATGCGAAGATAAGAGAAAGAGAAAACTCTGAAAAAAAAATAAACCTAAATTATGACATTCCTCACTTCATCTTTTCATTTTGATAAAAATATTGTATTAGGGTCTTTAAAAAGTAGAAAGAAGAACTCCTCAATTTTGATTCTCTGATGAATTAGGTAGTATCATATAAACAAAGCGTGTATATTTGCAACTTATTTTTTTAAAATATGAATTCACCAAATGGAAAATTAATTCCTGTTGGAGGTGCTGAGGACAAGGGGACAGACTTGGAACAAGGGTTAATTAAAAGGAATAATCTAAACTTTTTTGAGCAAGGTATTCTTTCGCGTATTGTTGATGAAACAAAACATAAAAAATTAAGTCGCATTGAAGTAATCACGACTGCGTCCACGATTCCGACTGAGGTAGGTCAAAATTATCTTGATGCGTTTGCAAAATTAAATTGCATGAATGTTTCAACAATGGATATTAGAAATCGCGAAGATGCAATACAAGCCGAAAATATCGAAAGGCTTAAAAATGCAGATGCAATAATGTTTAGTGGTGGTAATCAAATGAGGCTCACTGCGACTTTTGGTGGCACTGAGTTTTACTCCATATTAAGAGAACGATATATACATGAAGAAGGATTTGTGATTGCAGGGACGAGTGCAGGAGCAATGGCGATGAGCAATACCATGATTTATGAAGGAAATGCTGCCAATGCCCATTTGAAAGGAGCTGTGAAAGTGACGACTGGGCTGGCATTTATGCGTGATGTAATTTTTGATTCTCATTTTGACAAACGTGGTCGTTTTGGGCGTTTAGCACAAGCTGTGGCTGCTAATCCCTCTTGCATTGGCATAGGACTTGGGGAAGATACAGGGCTAATCATTACAAAAGGCAATTATATGGAAGCAATTGGTTCAGGAATGATTTTGATTATTGATGGGCACAATATCAAGACATCAAATATTGCTGATATTGCTGATAATAAGCCTATTTCAGTAGAAAATATGATTGTTCATTTTTTAGCAAATGGAAATAAATATTTTTTAAAAGAAAGAAAATATGTTCCTATCAATGAAGATTCTTACGAAAAAACGAATGTAGAATAAAATTGAACATTACAAATGATTTACACCCTTCCGTTTATAGCTGCTTTTATTGGCTGGTTTACAAATTATCTTGCAGTGAAAATGCTTTTTCATCCAAGAAAGCCAATACGATTTTTAGGAATGACCATTCAGGGTATATTTCCAAAAAGACAAGAATTATTTGCTCAAAAACTAGGTGTTTTAGTCTCTAAAGAATTAATATCAATAGATGAATTAGTGTCAAATATGAATCAAGGGAATTTGTCAAATGACGTACTCCCCTTGATAGAAAAGCGAATTGATCAATTTATTCAGGTGAAATTAAAAGAAGAAATTCCTCTACTTTCTATGTTTATAAAAGATTCAACAATTGAAGGCATCAAATCAGGAATGATAAGAGAGGTTGAGAATATGCTACCAGAAGTCATGTCGAAAGTGACGGAGCGTATTCAATCACAAGTGAATGTGGAGCAAATTGTATTTGAAAAAGTAAAAAAGTTTAGTTCAGATAAATTAGAAGAAATTCTTTATTCAATTATGAAAAAAGAATTTATGTTTATTGAAGTGATTGGGGCTGTTCTTGGCTTTATTATTGGTATCATACAGATTTTAATTACTTACCTTTGACAAATATATTTTTCAATTTTATACCCAAAATTATATTATGAAATTAGCAAACAGATTAAGCCAAATCGAAGAGCCCAAAACTATACTCATGGCAAAACTCAGTCGAGAATTGCGTTCAAAAGGAGTGGATGTGATTGATTTAAGCCTTGGAGAACCTGACTTTCAGACGCCTGATTTTATTATTGAATCAGCTAAAAAAGCAATGGATGATGGATATACAAAATACCCTCCGGTAGCAGGATATCCTGAATTGAGAGAAGCTATTGTTCAAAAATTTCAAAAAGAAAATCAATTACAATTTGCTACTAATCAAATTTTAGTAGGCACCGGAGCAAAGCAATGCTTATACAATGCCGTGATGAGTGTCATAAATGAAGGCGATGAAGTGATTATTCCTTCGCCTTATTGGGTAACTTATGTCGATATTGTGAAGCTAGCGGGTGGCGTTGTTAAATCAATTGCAGCCTTGTATGAAAATCAATTTAAAATTACACCATCACAGCTTGAAGAAGCGATAACTCCTCAAACAAAGCTCTTCATGTTTTCTTCACCGTGCAACCCAACAGGGACCATTTATTCAAAAGAAGAGTTGAGTGCATTAGCAGCAGTATTTGCAAAATATCCAAATATTTTTATCATCTCTGATGAAATATATGAGCATATTAATTTTGAAGGATCCCATGAATCGATTGCACAATTTGGAGAAATAAAAGATCGAGTGATTATCATAAACGGATTTTCAAAATCATTTGCAATGACGGGTTGGAGATTAGGCTATATGGCAGCACACCAAGATATTATTTCAGCCTCAGAAAAAATACAAAGTCAAGTTACATCTGGAGCAAACTCAATCACGCAAAGGGCAGCTATCACTGCATTACAAGGCGATTTGAGTTCAACAAGATTAATGGTTGAAAAATTTAAAGAACGGAGAGATTATTTAGTAGAAGCATTGAAAGAAATAAAAGGATTTCAAGTCAATAATCCATCAGGAGCATTTTATCTTTTCCCTGATGTTTCATTTTATTATGGTAAAAAAGGAATTGAAAATTCAGACGCATTATGTTTTTATCTTTTAAATGAAGTGCATGTCAGTTGTGTTTCGGGAGATTCATTTGGCAATCCAAACTGCGTTCGTTTATCTTACGCAACATCTTTAGAAAAGCTACAAGAAGCAGTCAGACGATTAAAAGAAGGCTTTGAAAAATTGAGTTAAAAATTAATGCCTGTATAACCGATATAATGAATCAAAACGGTTTTGATTCTGTGGAAGCAACAATGAATTTATGAAAGTCTAAAATCAAGCCAAGTTGCACAATATAAATATAGATATAAATAAATTAATTTTATAAAATTGGAAAAAATCTACCTATGATTATCAACATGTAATTCGATTCATTTTTGAGGGCAATAGTTCACACAAATATTGGTTAAAAAAAGAGAGGCAATCAAAATGATTGCCTCTCTTTTTTTAGCTGACTTTATATTATTTTCTAACTAAAGTTTTACTTCTTTCTGTCACCCATTTAGCGACTTTTGGTCCGAGTTCTTTTTGAGAACGTCCTCCTACAAACACTCCAATATGTCCACCCGGGAACGCATAAAGTTCTTTATCTTTAGAACCAATTTTTGCATTTACTGCAATTGTTGATTCATTTGGTATAATATTATCATCTGTAGCATATATATTTAAAAAAGGCATAGTTACATTTTTCAAATTCACGATTCGACCACCCAATTCAAATTCGCCTTTAATTAATTTATTATCTCTAAATAAATCTTTAATATATTTTCGATACAATTCACCAGAAATATCAGGACAATCGTTTTTCCAAGATTCCATTCTTAAAAAGTTTAAAGTTTTTTCTTTATCGTCTAAATTATCTAAAACACTGAAATATTTAGTAATATCAGCACTTGGTTTTAACATTCCAAAACCAGCATTTAGCACATCAGCAGGAATAACGCCCATTGTGTCAACCATTGCATCTACATCAAGATATTTTGTCCATTTGTATAACATACATTTATCGGTACTAAAGTCAAAAGGAGCAACATAAACTGTTAGGGTATTTAGTTTTTCAGGATAAAGAGCTGCAAAAATTGTAGAGAAAGTTCCACCTTGACATATCCCCATTAAATTAATAGTTGGAATATTATTTGCTTTTCTAACATAGTCAACAGCCCCTTTTAAATATCCATCAATGTAATCTTCCATTGTAAGATATTTATCAGATTTAGTTGGATAACCCCAATCGATAATGTAAATATCTAGCCCTTCATCTAACAATTTTTTCATTAAAGAGCGGTCAGGTTGTAAGTCGAGTACATCATGTCTATTCATCATTGCAAAAGAAACCAAAACAGGTATTTTACATTTTGCAGGAGTTTCTCTGTCATAGTGATATACTTTTACTTTATCCATTTGCCACACTAATGTCTTGGGAGTAGTGGCAACTTTAATTTCATCAATTTGAGATAGGGTCTCATAGCCCTTTTGAAGTTTAGCGAGTGTATTTGTCATCTCTTCAAAAATTCCAATTGTTTCCATCTTATATTTTTTTTGCAAAATTAAATCAAAATTAAGAGAATAAAAATTAAATTCTTTTCATATCTAATATTAGCATTCATGACAATAGTAGAGGAATATATTAGTTCGCTATTTTAAAGTTTTAGATATAAGAAATATCAATACTAAAGTACTTTAGGTCTGTTCAATTTAAGAAATGCCCCTATGTAATTAATTACCAAACTAAAATATTAAATTATTATCATTCTCTTGTTTAAATTCTTTCAATGAAATTATAATGATTTCGATTAAAAAAATAGTAATAGAATGAATCAAAGCTGAATATTATACATAAAATAAAAGAGGCAGTAATATTAATTACTGCCTCTTTTATTAAGCAAAAAAGTATTATTTTCTAAGATTAGGGAAAGGAGGAGGAGTGTTAGAAGGACCTTCTTCACCAGTTCCAGCTGCACGATAGTTAACTGAGTTAGCATCGTTACCACCTTGACCGTATTGGAAGATAAATCTATCTCTATCAATTCCTTGTTTGTCAACCATATAATTGATTACAGAATTTACTCTATCCCAAGAACGTTGTTGTTCAACTTTAGAACCATTACCGTTTCCGATAATTACTGCTTTACAATTAGGGTTTGATCTTAAAGCGTTAGCTAAACTGTTCAAAGAAGAAGTTGCTCCTGAAGATAATTTAGATGATCCTGCACCGAAATTTAAAGAACCTGATGGTACACTTCCACAACCTACCGGAGCTGGTGCATTTTTGCAACATTCTGGTTCTGGGCATTTCCCAACACCATCAGCATCAACTGGTTGACATTCTGTTGGAGTGATTAATTGTTTATCTTTGTAATCAGGTACTCCATCACCATCTGTATCGAATGGACAACCGTGAGAATCAACAGTTACGTTAGCTGGAGTGTTAGGACAACGGTCGAAACAATCAGAGATACCGTCACCATCAGAATCTAAGTCACATTTGCTTGATTTTGGAGCCGATTTAGCTTTTAATTCATGATAAGGATAATCAAGAGGATTTACCCACCATAATGGAGCGATTGCTTTTCCACCAAGGTTGAAGTTAAGACCAATTGATGCGTAATTAATTTGGTCAGGACTTGGAGTTAATGAAGCAGTACCTGGAGTATTTTCTTGCCATCTAACACCATCTAACAAATCATCTCCAGTATAGATAATTCTATCTTCAATTTGAAGAGTAATTAATTTACTAAGGCGGAATTGAATACCTACACCTGCTGTAGCACTTGCTCTAAGGGTATTCGCTCCAGCTTTTTTACTTGCATAAGTTTCTGCATCTGATTCATAATTACCATCAAACAATGTTTTTAATCTTGAATTGATCGTTTTTCTATTTTCCCAAGTAGAACCAGA
>LNFQ01000011.1 GCA_001567165.1 Bacteroidetes bacterium OLB11 | reverse complement strand
CGATCCGACACTTTGGTCTGATTCCTATTTGTAGAAATAACAGTTGCCAAATTTTCTACTTTTTTTTGA
Source organism: Bacteroidetes bacterium OLB11 (assembly GCA_001567165.1). Lineage (GTDB taxonomy): Bacteria > Bacteroidota > Bacteroidia > Chitinophagales > Chitinophagaceae > OLB11. The sequence goes on along the minus strand of LNFQ01000011.1, from coordinate 8,643 downwards.
AAACCGCGGGGGTGTAGGCATTGGCACCATTTGGCGTAAACTCATCATCGTCTGTGTTGGGGTCATTAATGGTGTCATAAAAATTTTCGAGATTATAAAATGCAATGGCAAATTTTTTATTCGCATCGCTTTGTGCAAAGCCTTTTGCTGAAACAAATAATATAATCAGTAGCGTAAAAAAACGATATTTCATAATGTCAAAATAACAACTTATTCTATAATTATTTTAAAAAAATGGATGCTTTAAGAAATATTTTTTTGTAGGTCTGTTTTTTTTCATAAAATGATATTTTGAATATGCTTAGCGTTTTTTATTATGGTTTTTCTCCTTCGTAAGCGACAACGGCTAATTTTGTATTATCGATTGAAATTGCTAATCGATAAAATTTTTCAATTCCAAAATTTCTCAAATCAGCAATTTCTTCCCACTGCAAATGTGTGGTTTTAAATGGATTTTTTAGGGTATATAATTTGCCTTCATGTCCCATTAAAATATGTCCTTCTTGTGTGAAGCAATAATCTTCTTCATTTGGTAAAACCCTTGCTAGAATGGGGTTTTCAACATTGTTTTTCTTATTGTATGTTTTTAAATTTTCAGAAGCAACTGTCCTTAAAACCCATTGATTACTGTCACTTTTATCTAAAAATACGACCTTCCCTTTTGAGCGTAAATTATAAAAAGTCCTTCCAATATTCTGTGCAATGGTGTCTGCTTTATTAGCTGAAAGATTATGTTTGACAAGATAGAATGGTTCTGGTAGCTCAAACGATAAAAACTCATTTTGATTTAGCCAATCATAATATCCGATAGTTTTGAGAGATGGTAAAATGTGAATTGGATTTTTCCCTTTTTTAGAGTAGGAAAAGAAATGTTGTGTCTTTTTATCCTTTTCAACACGCACACATGATATGCGGCTCATATCTGGTGTGTATTTTGGAGAATATTCTGAAATGCCTTTGGTGTGGGTCACTTGTTTGATTTTGTAATTTTTCTTATTTAGATTGATTGAATAAATTTCAATATTGTTTGTGTCCAATGCTTTTACAAAGTAGAAAAAATCTCCGTCTGGGGTAAAGTAAGGTTGGTTATTATATCCTTTGCTTTTTGTAATTAATTGAGGATTTGAAATAGTCATTCCTTTATTGCTTTTCTTTATATCAAAGAAATAAATGCGAGTAGAAGGTAATTGAGAATTACTTTTTAATGCAACAAGAGTGAAGAGTAGAAAAAAATTTTTTTTCATTTTATAAAATTAATATAATTCAGTAAAAGAAAAAGAGTTTCCATCAAACAAACCTTTATCACTGAGTTTTAGTTGAGGAATTACTAATAATGCCATAAAAGATAATGTCATGAATGGTGCGTGGAGTGTGCATCCTATTGATTGAGCAGCGGTGTTGATTTGTGTATATTGATTTGATACATATTCTACTTTTTGAGTACTCATTAGTCCGGCGATATCCAATGGTAATATTTCTTTTTTATATTTTGAAACGACTGCAATGCCGCCTTTGGTTTGGATAAGCTCATTTACGGCTTCACAAATTTCTTCATCACTACATCCGACACAAATGATATTATGGCTATCATGGGCAACAGTGCTGGCAATTGCTCCTTCTTTTTAAGTTAAAATTTTTTTATAAATGCGGTCGCCACTTTTTTGATTTGAATAGCGATTGACTACTGCGATTTTTAAAATATCATTTTCAATATTGCTAATAATATTACCATCTTGAATGAGAGGCTCTGCGTAAATAGTTTGCGTGATGAGTTGCCCTTCAATTGCTTCAATAACTTTTATTTTTTCGATTTGTTGATTGACTTCAATTTTAAAATCACTTACTTTTTTCTTTTCACAGTTAAAATGATTTAAGGCTGTTTCTTCGATGGATTCAATGGTTGTGAGTCCATTTTCAAAAACAAAATTTCCATTGATTGCGGTTTTTAAAATATTAAAGTTGTTGATGTTATCAATGATGATAAAATCAGCATCATCACCAATTTTCATTTGTCCAATATTTAATTGATAATGCTTGATTGGGTTGATACAAGCCATTTGTAGCACTTTAAACAAGTCGATTCCTAAGTCCAAACTTCTTTTTACATGATGATTGATATGATGAAATTCCAATTCATCGGGATGCTTATCATCACAACAAAACATCATATTCATATAGTGCTCTTCTATCAATGGGTAGAGTGCTTCAAAATTTTTGGCAGCACTACCTTCTCTAATTAAAATTTTCATTCCCATTTTTAGTTTCTCTTCGGCTTCTTCTTTAGTAAAACATTCATGGTCTGTACTGATTCCGGCATCTATATATTTTTGAGCATCTAAACCTCGCAAACCCGGTGCGTGTCCATCTATCGGCTTCTTTAGTTTTTTTGAAATAGCAATTTTCTGCATCACTTCTTTGTCATTTGAAAGTACACCTGGATAGTTCATCATTTCTGATAAATAATAAATATCATTTCTCTGGAGTAATGTTTCAATATCATTGGCATCGATGTTTGCACCTGCTGTTTCAAATGAAGTAGCCGGAACACATGAAGGGGCTCCAAAATGAAATTTAAAAGGAACTTTAGCTGCATTATCCAGCATAAATTCTACCCCTTTTATTCCTAACACATTTGCAATTTCATGCGGATCGCTCACGGTGCCAATAGTGCCATGCTTTACAGCAATTCTTGCAAATTCACTCGGCAGTAGCATTGAGCTTTCGATGTGAATGTGTGCGTCAATAAATCCAGGTAGAATATATCCTTCGCAAGGCAAATCGGTTTTGGTTATGTTATTGATTTTTCCATTTTTAATTTCAACACAAGCTGGGAAAATGTTTTTATTTTCAATATCAATAAAGTGATGGTATAATTTCATAGTTTTCAAAATTAGACTAATTGCATTTTCTATAAAAAAAAACAACATAGAAATTATTTCTATGTTGTTTTTTAAATGATGAATTTTTATTGTGATTATGCTAAATCAAAGCGGTCAGCATTCATTACTTTAGTCCAAGCATTGACAAAGTCATGAACAAATTTTTTCTTTATTGTCATCTTGAGCGTAAACCTCTGCGTATGCTCTCAAGATTGAGTTTGAGCCAAAAATTAAATCCAATCGAGTTGCAGTCCATTTAACTTGTTTGGTCACTCTGTCAACGATATGGAACATATTATTTTCGACACGTTCCCATGAATAGTTCATGTCGGTTAGATTTATAAAAAAATCATTTGAAAGTACACCGGGTTTTTCTGTGAACACACCATGTGAAGAGCCGCCATAGTTGGTGTTTAATACTCTCATTCCACCGACTAATACAATCATTTCTGGGGCAGTCAATCCCATGAGGGAAGTTCTTGCAAGCATGAGTTCTTCAGGTGAATTTTCAAAATCAGATTTCAACCAATTTCTGTATCCGTCATGTATTGGTTCAAGCACATCAAAAGATGCTGAGTCTGTCATGCTTTCCTCGGCATCACCTCTACCTGCATAAAAAGGAACTTTCACTTCCACGCCTGCCTCTTTTGCTGCTTGTTCGATAGCTGCACTGCCACCTAACACAATCAAGTCGGCAATGCTTACTTTTTTAGAATATGATTTTTGAATTTCTTCTAATTTATTTAAAACTTTATTTAAACGTTGTGGTTCATTTCCTACCCAATTTCTTTGAATGGAATGTCTTATTCTAGCCCCGTTTGCACCACCTCTATAATCTGAAGCTCTAAAGGTTCTTGCACTATCCCATGCTGTTGTGATTAGTTCTGTTCGACTTAAACCTGAATTTAATAAAAGTTGTTTTAATTCGGCTATTTCATTTTCAGATAGTGTGTAATCAACAGTAGGAATAGGGTCTTGCCATAGTAGGTTTTCGTTAGGAACATCTGGGCCTAAATATCGGCTTCTAGGACCTAAATCACGATGTGTTAATTTGAACCATGCTCTTGCAAATGTTTCATTGAAATACTCGGGGTCTTTGTAAAAGCGTTCTGAAATTTTTCGATAGATAGGATCATCTTTTAATGACATATCGGCATCGTTCATGATAGGGTTCACTTTTTTTCCTGGAATATGTGCATCCATTGCTTTATCTTCCTCTTTGATATTCACGGGTTCCCATTGGTTAGCACCGGCAGGGCTCATAGTCAATCTCCATTCATAGTTTAATAAAAGATAAAAATATTCATGATTCCACTTGTTGGGGGTTGTAGTCCAAGGTCCTTCTAATCCACTATAGACGGTATCTTCTGCTTGTCCTTTCCCATTTAAATTTTTCCATCCCAAACCTTGTTCGGTCACGTCAGCTCCTTCTGGTGCAGGACCTACAAGTCTTGGGTCTCCATTTCCATGCATCTTTCCAATGGTGTGACCACCTGCAATAAGTGCAACAGTTTCTTCATCATTCATTGACATTTCTAAAAATGTTTTTCGCACGTCTAACGCAGTTCTTTGTGGATTTGGTTTTCCATCAACTCCTTCTGGATTTACATAGATTAAACCCATTTGTACCGCGGCTAGTGGATTGTCTAACGAGGAACGATCTCTATCATCTTTATATCGATTTTTAGTAGCGGCCAACCATTCTTTTTCTGGTCCCCAGTATGCATCGATTTCAGGTTGCCAAATATCTTCACGGCCACCACCAAATCCAAACGTTTTTAGGCCCATTGATTCGTAAGCCATATTGCCTGCTAAAATAAATAAATCTGCCCATGAGATTTTGTTACCATATTTTTTCTTAATAGGCCACAATAGTCTTCTAGCTCTGTCTAGCCCAACGTTATCAGGCCAACTTCCAATCGGGGCAAATCTTTGATTGCCTGTATTAGCACCACCACGTCCATCGCTTTTACGATAAGTACCTGCACTGTGCCAAGCCATTCGGATAAAGAACGGACCATAATGACCATAGTCTGCTGGTATCCAGCTTTGCTCTTGCGTCATGAGTTGTTTGAGGTCTTCTTTTAATTGTTCAAAGTTCAATTTGTTAAACTCACGACGGTAATTAAAATCTTTATCCATAGGGTTTCTCTTGATATCGTTTTGAGCTAATATATCAAGGTTTAAAGAATCGGGCCACCAATGTTTGTGATTTTGACTGCTTTGTGTGTTTGCTCCATGAAATACTGGACATTTTCCTTTTGATACGTTTTCCATATTTAAAATTTATTGTGCCAAAGTTAACGCATTAATGTATAACTTTAATGGATATTTGTGTATGGAATATTTGAAAAATCTATATAGATTTTTTTAACGTAACTATCTTTTTGTCAATTTTTTTATTATAAATAAAATTTATAATAAAGTATTAATTGTATTTAAATTATTGATATCCTCCTCCTAAACTTTTGTATAGGTCAACTACATTAATCATTTGATTTTCCTTAGCTTCAATTAAATCCATTTTAGCATCTAGGGCATCTCTTTGATTAAGCAATACTTCTAAATAGTCTGCTCTACTTATTGATTTTACTTTTTTTTAAAATTAAAAAAAGAAATATCAATAATATTCAGTTGATGGATTTTGCAAAATATTTTCATTTTTACTTACGATTGATTTATCTTTGTGAAACATTATTCTCATGAAAAAGTTTTTAATTGTCATTTTCTTATTTTTTGCATTTCAAATGAGTGTGTATAGCCAATGTGCAGTGTGTAAAGCCACAGTAGAAAGTAATCATGATAAGCCAAGCAAAGGATTAAATAATGGGATTGTCTATTTGGCGGCTATGCCTTTTATATTTATAGGCGTTATTGGGTATCGTTGGTGGAAAAGTCAAAAGGATAATTAAAAAATATTTCTTTTTTATATTCATCTTATCTTACTTTTATCTACTTAAATTTTAAATCAAATTTTTTATGTCATCGACAGTGCTATTGTCTTTTGTTTTAGGCTATTTTCTTATTTTATTAATTGTAGCATATTTTACATCTAGAAAAAGTAATAATGAATCTTTTTTTATCGGGAATAGAAATTCCAATTGGATGTTGGTTGCTTTTGGAATGATTGGCACTTCATTGAGCGGTGTTACTTTTGTGAGTGTGCCGGGTGGTGTTTTGGGAAATGGGTTTGCTTATTTTCAATTGGCCGTTGGTTATTTAATCGGTTATATTGTTATTGCTTTTGTTTTGCTGCCTTTATATTATAGGTTAAATTTGACTAGTATTTATAATTATTTTAGTACGAGAATGGGTTTTAAAAGTTATAAAACAGGAGCTAGTTTTTTTATCCTGAGTAGAACTTTAGGAGCCACAGCCAGACTGTATTTGGTGGTCAATATTTTACAAACTGTTATCTTATCTTCAATGGGTGTTCCATTTTGGGTAACAACTTTGATTATTCTATTAATGATATTGCTTTATACTTTTAAAGGTGGTGTTAAAACGATTGTGTGGACGGATACTCTTCAAACACTGTGTATGCTTTTAGGCTTAATCGTTTGTGTCGTTTTTATATTGAATTATTTAAACTTAGATTTTTCTTCAGCCATGAAAATGATGAGTGAAAAGGGATATAGCAAAACCTGGTACACCGAGCCTAATAGTCGATTCTATTTTTTGAAACAAATATTGGCTGGAGCATTTATTACCATTACCATGACTGGTATGGATCAAGAAATGATGCAGAAAAACATTAGTGTGAAAACATTAAAAGGAAGTCAAAAAAATATGATCTCATTGGCAATTGTTATGCTAGGAGTGATTTTATTATTTCTCATTTTAGGAGGATTATTATATTTATTTGCCGAAAGCCATGGTGCTAGTGTGCATGATATTGTTGAAAATGGGAAAACAATTTCTGCGTTTGCGATAGGCGATAAAAATGTTGGAAAAGATAATTTGTTTCCTGCGATGGCATTAGATTATATGCCACCTGCATTTACGGTGGTGTTTGTGATTGCATTGATTAGTGCTTTGTTTCCGAGTGCCGATGGTGCAATTACGGCTTTAACTTCCAGCTTTTGTATTGATATTTTAGGGATTCAACGTTCTGAAAAATCTGAAGCAGAAAAAAAGAAAATTCGTCAAATTGTACACTTGAGCTTTTCATTGGTTTTTTTGATAGCCGTTTTAGTTTTTAAATGGATAAATGAAGCAAGTATGATTGATATGATTTTAAAAATTGCAACCTATACCTATGGCCCATTGCTTGGGTTGTTTGCATTTGGAATATTGACAAAACGAAAAGTGATTGATTATGCAGTGCCGTTTATATGTATTTTCGCACCCATAGCCAGCTATTTAATTGATATAAATCAGGAATTGATTTTTGGACAATATCAAATAGGGACCGAACTAATCGTTCTCAATGGATTGATTACCTTTATTTTATTATTTGGATTTTCAAAAAGCCAACATGCACATGAGTAATCATATTGTTTCAGAAAAAATTAATCAATATGCAGAGCAGCATACTGACAAAGAGAGTGAGCTTTTATATGAATTAAATAGACAAACGCATTTGAAAACACAACTGCCTTTTATGATTTCTGGGCATTTGCAAGGACGGTTTTTGAGTATGATTAGTAAGATGATTCAACCTACTTCTATTTTAGAAATAGGAACTTTCACTGGATATTCTGCTTTGTGTTTGGCCGAAGGATTAAAAGAGGATGGACGATTAATCACGATTGATAATCATCAAGAACAAGCAGCTATAGCACAAGCCTATTTTGACAGGTCAGCTTATAAAAACAAAATACAATTAATCATTGGTAATGCAATGGAAATAATCTCAACACTTAACACCGATTTTGATATCGTGTTTATTGATGCTGATAAGATGAATTATTCTAATTATTATGATTTGGTATTTGATAAAGTAAGGAGTGGGGGATATATTATTACCGACAATGTCCTATTTCATGGAACTGTCATTTTAGAAGAAAATATTAACAAAAATACAAGAGCTATTCAGCAATTTAATGAGAAATTGAGCAAGGATAATCGTATAGAAAATGTACTTTTGCCTATTCGTGATGGGATTTTAATTTCACGAAAAAAAATAATTATAGCATGATAAGAAACAAGTTTTTATTAATGACCTTTTGTCTTTTATTGTATTCACTACTTTCAAAAAGTCAAAATGATAATGATGTGGAACAATATGTGTCGCAGTTTAAACAATATGCCATTGAAGAACAAGTGAGAACTGGTGTGCCAGCTGCAATCACACTAGCACAGGGGGTTCATGAAACAGCATCGGGAAAAAGTGAGTTAGCAACTAATGCCAATAATCATTTTGGAATCAAATGTAAATCCAATTGGGATGGCGAAACTTATTTTTATGATGATGATAAAAAACAAGAATGTTTTAGAAAATACAATAACGCTTTGCAATCTTATATTGACCATTCTGATTTCTTAAAACAAAGCAGTCGTTATGCTTCTCTTTTCTCTTTAGAAATTACAGATTATGTAGGTTGGGCACAAGGCTTGAAAAAAGCAGGATACGCCACAAACCCTCTTTATTCTAAAAAACTGATTGAACTGATCGAAAAATTTAATCTACAACAATATACTTACGAAGCACTGAAAAATAATCAAGGAAAAGTAGGGGAGGTAATACCCAATGCCGATGCCAAAAAATAGAACAAAATATCACTGATGACCCAGCTCAAACCTACAAAGGATTAAAAGGCTT
>LNFQ01000010.1 GCA_001567165.1 Bacteroidetes bacterium OLB11 | reverse complement strand
ATTAACTTTTAAAAGGAAATATTATTGTTATATCAGATGAAAAAGTGACAGAATTATGACAATTTGAAAAAAGTCAAAAAAAAATTGCTTTATAATTATTTGTATTTTAAATAGATATAAATTTTTTTTGAAAACGTTATCAATTATTCCCTTCACGTTATTATATTTGCCCTCATTCAACTTTAACACAAAATTATATTAAAGGATGTTGGGTTATTTTAATCGTAAAACAAAAAAAGGATCAGGATTTATAGTATTTATAGCATTCCTATTATTTTCAACTTCAAAATTATACGCAGCTCCAGATGGGAAAGCCCTTTTCCAAGCGAATTGTGCAGCTTGTCATAATCCGTATAAAGACGCGACAGGCCCTGCATTGTTTGGAGTTGATACAAGAGTGCCATCTAAAGAATGGTTACATAAATGGGTGAAAAACTCAATGGAATTGGTATCAAGTGGAGATAAACACGCTAATGAAGTTTTTAATAAATGGAATAAAATTCCAATGCCTCCATTTCCTACCCTTACAGAAGAAGAAATTGATGCTATCATTGCATTTGTAAATATTCCAAAACCTGAACCAAAACAACCGGGTGGTGCCACCTCAGCTCAACCGGCAGATACAGACAATACACTATTATACGCAATTTTGACGGTTATCCTTTTGATTATAGTAGCTGTATTTGCTTCAATAAATAAAACACTAGCAAAAGCAGCAAATCAAAAATCAGATATCCCGTCACCTAAAGATATCCCTTTTTATAGAAACAAAGTTATCATATCTGTAGTGGCGATTGTCATGATATTAGCATTTGGAGCATGGCTTACAAACGCATCTGAGTTTGGTCGTCAAAAGAATTATATGCCTAAGCAACCCATATTTTACTCTCACAAAGTGCATGCTGGTATCAATCAAATTAATTGCTTGTATTGCCACACAGGTGCCGAAAAAGGACGTTTTGCATCTGTGCCGTCAACAAATGTATGTATGAATTGCCACAAGCAAATTGATGAATACACCGGAGCTGACGAACATCCATTAATTTCTCTTGAAGGGGATAAAATTGATGGAACAGCCCAAATACAAGAACTTTACAAATATGCAGGTTGGGATAAAGACAAAAAAGCTTATAAAACCGATGCCAATGGAAATATTTTAGCAACTCCAATTCCATGGGTAAAAATCCACAACTTACCAGACCATGTTTACTTCAATCACTCATTACACGTTGTATCCGGTAAAATTGCTTGCCAACGATGCCACGGAAATGTTGAAGAAATGGATGAAGTGTTTCAGTCAGCAGACTTGAGCATGGGTTGGTGCGTAAACTGCCACCGAAATACCAATGTACAGTTTGCAAATAATGACTACTATTCTATTTTCCAAAAATATCATGATGAAATAAAAGCAGGAACGAGAACAGATGTGAAAGTGAGCGATATCGGAGGGCTAGAATGCCAAAAATGTCACTACTAAAAAATAGAAAAAAATAATTATTAATACTTTAATTTTTAATAATATAAAATGAGTAAAAAAATATGGAGAGGTCTTGAGGAACTAAATCCAACAGACGAATTCAAAAAAGGAACAAAAAATGAATTCCAAGAAGATTTGCCTTTTGGTGATATTCAAGAAATAGCACAAGCACCTACTTCTAGAAGAGATTTTTTAAAATATTTAGGATTTACTACCGCAGCAGCTACTGTGGCAGCTAGCTGTGAAATGCCTGTCCGCAAAGCAATCCCTTATGCAATCAAGCCGGAAAACGTAATACCAGGCGTTCCTCTTTATTTTGCCTCTACTTTTGTCGATGCAGGAGAAGTTGTCCCCGTCATCGTTAAAACAAGAGAAGGACGCCCAATCAAAATTGAAGGAAATAAAGAATCAAAAGTAGCTACGGGTACAGCTACACCTAATGGATTTACATCGGCTCGAGTGCAAGGTTCTGTGTTAAATTTATACGATGCTGCCAGACTAAAATTTCCACATGTAGATGGAAAAGAAACCACCTGGGAATCTTTAGATTCAAAAGTAAATAATCTTTTAAGCTCAATAGGGACAAACTCAATTTACATCATCACTTCGACAATCAATAGCGAAACGACTAAAAACGCAATCGACAAATTTATTGCAAAATATCCTAACACGAAACACGTTATGTATGATGCAATCTCATACAGTGGAATGTTAGACGCTAATTTATCTTCATTTGGACAAAGAGCCATCCCTTCATACCGCTTTGATAACGCAAAAGTAATCGTAAGCTTAGGAGCAGACTTTTTAGGCACTTGGCTAAGCTCTGAAATCAATGCAGTACAATACAGCCTTGGAAGAAAAATAAGTGCGGCTAATCCTTCTATGAGCAAGCACTACCAAATTGAAGGAATGATGAGCTTGACTGGTAGTAATGCCGATGAAAGAGTGACTTGCATGCCTTCTCAATTTGCAGCTATTGCAACTGCAATTTATAATGCACTCAACGGAGGCTCAGTAGCAAGTATTTCACCTGCTATCGATGCAATGATTAAAAAAATAGTTAGAGATTTAGAAGCAAACAAAGGAAATGCACTCGTTGTGTCAGGAAGTAATGATGCCAACGTACAAACAATCATTAATGCAATTAACCATTCAATTAACGCTTACGGAAACACCATATCATTTGCCTCAATAAACAATGCTAAAAAAGGAAATGACGCTGAAATGAACGCTTTTGCCGAAGCCCTAAAAGCAGGTCAAGTAGGTGGCGTTTTCTTCTATGATTGCAATCCTGTATATGATAATATTCATGGAAAAACCATTGCAGATAATCTTTCAAAAGTAAAATTAACGGTTTCTTTCAACGAAAGAATGGACGAAACGACTCAAAAATGCGTAATCGCAGCTCCTTCTAATCATTGGTTAGAAAGCTGGGGCGATGCATCTCCATTCAGTGGATTTACTTCCCTCATTCAACCCACAATTAACCCACTCTTTAAAACAAGACCTTGGGAAGAATCTCTTCTCAAATGGACAGGTGAAAATATAAACCATTATGATTTTGTAAAACAATATTGGCTCAGTAAATTAGGAAACTCCCAAACCGCTTACGACCAAGCTCTTCAAAATGGCCTTATCGAACCCGAAACATTTCCAATGTCAACAGCTAGTTTCAATGGAAATATTTCAGAAGCTATAGCAGCTGCAACCGCAAATAAAACCAATACTGAAAATATTGAACTCGTTATCTATGAAAAAATAGGCATTGGAAGAGGAGGTCCATGGAGCAATAACCCTTGGTTACAAGAAATGCCTGACCCTATCACAAAATGCACTTGGGATAACTACATTATCATGTCCCCTACAAGAGCAAAACAAATGGGAGCCGGTTGGACAGACTTAAACGAAGTTCAGCGTGATAAAAAAGTTTTTGCATTAAAAGTAAACAATGTCGAAATAAAATTACCAGTACTTGTTTTGCCCGGAATGCACGATAATGTTGTAGCTGTGGCTGTAGGTTATGGTCGTGATAAAAATGTAGGAAAAGCGGCAGCTGACTTAGGAGCCAATGTGTATCCACTTGTGGGAAAAAGCGCAAGCAATACACCCATTTATGATATTGCAAATGTCGAACTCACTCCAACAAATGAAAGATACGAATTAGCTATTACACAAACACACTTCGTATATGAAAGTGAAAGACCCATTATTCATGAATTTACATTAGAAGAATTTAAGAAAAACCCAAAAGAACTCTACGAAGAAAGAAAACACATATTAGGTCATTTCACTCACGGATATGATGATTCACATGGAGAGCATGGCGGTCATGGAGAACATGGAGCAGCTGATAAAGGACATGAAAATGACGACAATTGGGAAGAAGCGTACAGAAAAAACGGAACTTTATACCCGGTACATCCTTCATTAGGATTAAAATGGGGTATGAGTATTGATTTGTCAGCCTGTATTGGTTGTGGTTCTTGCACTATAGCCTGTCAAGCAGAAAACAACGTATCAGTTGTCGGCAAAAAAGAAGTACTATCTGTTCATGATATGCACTGGATTCGTATCGACCGATACTTTTCAGGTGACCCTTACAACTCTAACTCTATCCAAACCCTTTTCCAACCCATGCTTTGTCAACATTGCGACAATGCACCTTGCGAAAATGTATGCCCTGTAAATGCAACAAATCATAGCACTGAAGGATTAAACCAAATGGCTTACAACCGCTGTATTGGTACAAGATACTGTGCAAACAACTGTCCATACAAAGTAAGACGATTCAACTGGAAAGACTGGAATGAAGCCGACTCCTTCCAAGATAATGTGTATCAGGACGGGCGTAGAGATGACATCAATAACGATATTACCCGCATGGTACTCAACCCAGACGTAACCGTTAGAAGTAGAGGTGTCATGGAAAAATGTAGCTTCTGTGTTCAAAGATTGCAATATGCAAAAGATACTGCCAAAAAAGAAGGAAGAACACTAAAAGATGGTGATGCTAAAGTTGCATGCCAAACAGCTTGCCCAACAAATGCAATTGTTTTTGGTAACGTAAATGATAAAGAAAGTGAAATTTATAAATATAGAAATATCGAACAAAAAGAAAGAGTATATCATGTATTAGAAGAAATTCACACACTCCCTAATATCAATTACTTATCTAAAATTAGAAACGCTGACGTTTTGCAAAGTGCCAATGGTACAGACCCAAATCAGAAAGCAACAAATGAACACGCTTAAAATAATATCTAACAACAGTTTAAAACAACTTTTGGAGAAAATAAATTAAAAGAAAATATGCATTTAAAGTACGAATCGATAATAAGAGAAGCACTAGTTGATGGAAACAAAGATTACCATCAAGTAACACAAGATATTTGTGCTCCTATTGAAAATAAGCCAACAAAACAATGGTATATCGGGTTTTGGCTTTCATTTTCTTTGCTAATGTTTGGTGTTTTTAGTGTAGCATGGGAAGTATATTGGGGAACAGGTGTCTGGAACCTAAACCGAACCATTGGATGGGGTTGGGATATTACCAACTTTGTATGGTGGGTAGGTATTGGGCATGCAGGAACCCTTATTTCGGCAATCTTACTCCTCTTCAGACAAGGCTGGAGAACAGGGGTAAACCGTGCAGCTGAAGCCATGACGATTTTTGCCGTAATGTGTGCAGGGCAATTCCCTATCTGGCACATGGGACGTGTTTGGGATGCATTCTTCGTTTTACCATATGGAAACACTAGAGGTCCTATTTGGACTAATTTCGTTTCCCCTCTACTTTGGGACGTGTTTGCAATCTCTACATACTTTACCGTATCTCTTTTATTCTGGTATTCAGGCTTAATCCCCGACTTTGCTACTATCAGAGATCGTGCAAAAACAAAATTCAGAAAAATGGCCTATGGTTTCGCATCATTTGGATGGACTGGTAGTGCAAAACACTGGCAACGACATGAAATGCTATCTCTAGTTTTAGCAGGATTAAGTACTCCTCTTGTACTCTCTGTTCATACAATCGTATCTTTTGACTTTGCTACCTCTGTGATTCCAGGTTGGCATACAACCATCTTCCCACCTTACTTTGTCGCAGGTGCCGTATTCTCAGGATTCGCAATGGTACAAACTCTTTTAATCATCACTCGTAAAGTTCTAAAATTAGAAGACTATATCACTATTGGGCATCTCGAGGCCATGAATAAGGTAATCGTTCTCACCGGATCTATTGTAGGCGTGGCATACTTAACCGAATTGTTCATCGCTTTCTACTCTGGGGTACTATGGGAACAAGAAGCATTCCGCTTGAGAGTATTAGGGCCTTATTGGTGGGCTTATTGGGCTATGATGACTTGCAATGTGGTTTCACCGCAATTGTTCTGGTTCAAAAAATTACGCCGAAATGTTTGGTTTACATTCTTTATGAGCATTATTGTTAATATAGGAATGTGGTTTGAACGCTTTGTAATCATCATGTCACTTCATAGAGATTATCTACCATCAAGCTGGAGTTACTACACTCCAAGTTGGCCTGAAGTAGGATTCTATTTAGGATCATTTGGATTATTCTTTACTTGCTTTTTCTTATTTGTAAAATACTTCCCGGTAATTGCAATAGCCGAAATTAAATTTGTATTGAAAACAAGTGGAGAAAACTTTAAAAAGAAAATGACGAAATACGAAGAACAATCAGACGAACATTTTTACGAAGAACAATCACACCATCACTAAAACACTTTTAATTAAAATAAAATGAGTATTAAAAAATTTGCAGTGGCAGTCTATGACGACGAAGCAGTTTTATTTCCTGCAGTCAAAAAAGTTAGAAAAGCCGGTTATAAAATACACGATGTATATACTCCATTTGCCGTACATGGACTGGATGTAGCCCTCGGTGAAAAAGAAAGTGATTTACACGTTGCCGGATTTATTTATGGAATTACAGGTACAAGCACCGCTTTAGGCTTTATGGGATGGATTTATACCACCGATTGGCCTCAAAACTTTGGAGGTAAACCTTTCTTCCCTCTACCGGCTTTTATTCCAATTACTTTTGAGCTTACTGTATTGTTTGCCGCAGTTGGTATGGTTTTAACTTTTTGCTACCTTAATCAAATCATGCCTGGCGTGAAAAAACATATTTTCGATAAAAGACAAACCGATGATAAATTTGTCATGGCTATCGAAGTCAATGAAGAAAACGCAGCCGAAACAGAAGCTTTTTTGAAGTCAACCGGAGCTGAAGAAACCAATATTCAAATCGCTGAATCAGAATGGTGGTATGGTCGATTTGATAAAAAAGAAGAATACGAAATTCAACAACAATTAGTATAAAAAATGATGAAAAATAGTTTAACATATATCTTATTTGCCGGATTAACCACGTTGATGTTATCCTGCAATGAATATAACAGAAGACCGGGGCGAGTTTATGCTCCCGATATGTTCTACTCTAGAGCTGTCGATTATTATAACGGCACCCAAAAAATTGAAAAAGAAAAAGGGTTTTACAATAAAATGCCCGTTCCAGGAACTGTTGCTCAAAATCAATTTCTTCCTGACAACATGACTGAAGAGGATACAACCTATGCAAAAGCATACAAAAATCCATTTGTCTTCACTGAGGCTGATGTTGATAATGGAAAAAGATTATACAACATCCAATGCGGTATATGCCACGGTACAAACCTAGATGGAAACGGTCCCTTATATGCTAGCGGAAAATTTGCTGCTATGCCGGCAAATCTTAAAGGCGAAAAATATTTAGCTATGACAGAAGGCACTATCTACCATGCAATAAAATTTGGCAAGAATGCAATGGGGTCTTATGCAAGTCAGCTCGATACAAAAGAAAGATGGCAAGTAATTGCTTATATTAAACAAATACAAAGTGAAAACGGAGGTAGCCCCTTTACCATGATAAGCAAACCTGAAACCACTGAAACAGCAGCTATTCAAGTTGCAAATGACTCAACAAAATCAGAACCAAAATAATTTTAATCATAATTAAAAAACATTAAATATTTCTAAAGATGTTAAATCAAGAGTTTAAAATTCCTGCAAAACTAAAAACGACAAGCTTAGCTCTTCTTGCAATCGGTGTCATCACTTTGTTAGCAGGTATATTCCTATTACTGATGAGTAAAGATCAAATGGATCAAACCAGATTTTGGGCATCTTTACTGACAAACAGTATATTTTTTCTTCTTCTTTGCTTGGCAAGTGTTTTCATTTTAAGTGCAACTTCTCTTGCTCAAGCAGCTTGGATTGTTACTTTTAGACGAATACCAGAATCAATAGGATCTGTCGTTTGGGTATTTGCATTAATTGCCGGCATCATACTCCTTACTCTAGTTTGGACTGACAATACAAACATTTATGCTTGGCTACAAGATGGATACAACCCTAAAAATTCACTCAATGCTCTCAAAAATATTTTCCTTTCAAAACCTTTCTTCACCATTTGGACTATTTTGGTACTAGTTTTATGGAGCTGGTTTGGAACAAAAATTTATCAACTCTCCATTCAGCAAGATAAAGAAAAAAAAGGAGACACTAAAATTTACTGGAAAAACTTCAATGTTTCTGCTGGATTTATTTTCGTATTCGCATTGACATTAGCCTCCACAATTCCTTGGCTATGGATAATGAGCCTTGATTCGCATTGGTTCTCTACAATGTTTAGCTGGTACACCTTTGCGAGCTCTTTCGTAAGTGGAATGAGTTTGATTTTAATTTGGATGGTTTATCTTAAAAAAGATAATCAATATTTAGATATCGTAAACGATGAACATATTCATGACGTGGGTAAATTTATGTTTGCGTTCTCTATCTTTTGGACCTATTTGTGGTTCTCACAATTTATGTTGATTTGGTATGCCAATATTCCTGAAGAGACTGTTTATTTCCAAATTAGAATGAACGGACCTTACAAAATATTTTTCTGGGTAAATATTGTATTAAACTTTGTTGCTCCCATCCTAATTTTAATGCCAAGACCAACAAAAAGAAATTATTTTGTTGTAACTTTGGTTGCAGTGATTATTCTTTTAGGTCATTGGATCGATTTTTATCAAATGGTAATGCCTTCAACAGTAAAAGAAAATTGGCATCTAGGTTGGTACGAAATTGGAATAGTTTGTGGATTTATAGGGTTAGTCATTTATTTAGTAAGTAATAAACTAACGAAAGCACCTTTGGTGCCGCAAAACAACCCAATGATGAAAGAATCTATTATTCATATTAGTTAATTTATAAAACATTTAAAAAAAGAACATGTCAGGATTATTATTAGTTGTATTAGTTGTATTAACTTATATAATTTTATTCCAAATAGCCCGATCAAGTGAGATAATTGCACAGATTCAAGGCGAAGAAGCATACGATAAAAAAAGAAATAAATATTTATCTTATTCTATGATAGCCTTAATGGTTGTCCTTTTTGTAGGGGCATACTATTGTCATAAATATTTAATGCCGTTGATGCTCCCTGTTGCTGCATCAAATCATGGAGTAGAGTATGACTGGCTTTTTAATGTTACGACCATTTTAACTTTAATCGTTTTCTTTATAACCCATGTCATGCTTTTTGTATTTGCATACATTTACAGAAGAAAAGAAAATAAAATCCCTTTTCACTTTGCTCATAATAATAAACTCGAAATTATTTGGACTACTGTTCCAGCTTTAACGTTAGCAATTTTAATTGCTTTAGGGCTAAAAACTTGGTTCACGATGACTTCTGACGCTCCTAAAGGGGCAATGAGAATCGAAATTGTGGGTAAACAATTCAACTGGATTACTAGATACCCCGGAGGTGATGGCGTTTTAGGAAAGAGATACTACACCAACATCAACGAAAAAGATAATATCCTTGGGCTTGACTGGGAAGATTCAAAAACCCATGATGATATCGTAATCCCTAATGGGGAGCTGCATCTTGTGAAAGATAAACCTGTCGAACTCATCATTGGCTCAAGAGATGTAGTCCATGATGTAGGGCTTCCTCATTTTAGAATGAAAATGGATGCTGTCCCGGGTATCACTAGTAGAATGTGGTTCACCCCAACAATCACCACAGAGGAAATGAAAGCAATTACTGGAAACCCCGATTTCGTTTATGAAATAGCATGTGACCAAATGTGTGGTAAAGGACACTATTCAATGAGAGGGGTCGTTATTGTTGAAACTCAAAAAGAATATGATGCTTGGTTAAGAAAACAAAAATCATATTATTCTCAAAGAAGTGTTGCTACAAATATCGAAAATCAATCTACCAATGAAAATCCTTCAAGTAGTAAATTATCAATGAATTTAAAAAAATAAATCTATCAAATGAGTAACGAAGCTATATTAGACATACACAACCAACAAGAACACCTTCATGATGCTCATGCTGACCATTCAGGTCATACAGAGCACAAACAACACTTTATTAATAAGTATATCTTTAGCATGGATCATAAGATCATCTCAAAGCAATTTCTCATTACAGCTATGTTTTGGGCAGTTGTAGGGGGACTTATGTCTGTTTTCTTTAGAATTCAACTAGGATTTCCTGAAGATACTTTCGTTATATTACAGAAATTCTTAGGGGATTGGGCTCATGGAGGTAAGATGGACCCTGAAATTTATTATGGGTTAGTAACAATACATGGGACTGTTTTAGTGTTTTTTGTATTGACGGGTGGACTAAGTGGAACATTCAGTAATATGCTCATCCCTTTACAAATAGGGGCAAGGGATATGGCATCTCCTTTCCTTAATATGCTCTCATATTGGATTTTTGCTATTTCAAGCGTAATCATGTTTGCTTCGCTTTTTATCGCTACTGGACCAGCATCTGGAGGTTGGACTACCTACCCCCCTTTAAGTGCGTTAAAAGAAGCTTCTATGGGGTCTGGGCTTGGTGTCGATTTATGGCTTGTCAGTATGGCTCTTTTTATTGTTTCTTCTTTGTTAGGTAGCTTAAACTATATCGTGACTATCCTCAACATGAGAACGAAAGGGATGAGCATGAATAGAATGCCTTTGACTGTTTGGTCTTTCTTATTTACGGCTATTGTTGGCGTACTATCTTTCCCTGTTTTGGTTTCTGCGGTGGTTTTACTCATTTTTGATCGACATGCAGGAACTAGCTTTTTCTTGTCTGAAATCTTTATTGCAGGTAAAGCTCTCCCTAATGTAGGAGGTTCTGCTATCTTATACCAACACTTATTTTGGTTCTTAGGACACCCCGAAGTTTATATTATTATCTTACCTACAATGGGTATTGTATCTGAAATCCTTTCTGTTCACTCAAGAAAACCCATCTTTGGATATGTTGCAATGATTATTTCTATGATTGGCATTACTTTCCTTTCATTCTTGGTTTGGGCTCACCACATGTTCGTGTCGGGGATGAGTCCGTTTGTAGGAAGTGTTTTCACGCTACTCACCCTTTTAATTGCCATACCGTCCTCGGTTAAGGTGTTTAACTGGCTCACGACTATATGGAGAGGGAATATTAAATTCACTCCTGCTATGATGTTTGCTATCGGATTTGTTTCTGTTTTTATCTCTGGTGGATTAACCGGCCTACATGTTGGTAACTCTTCTTTAGACGTGCATTTACACGATACATATTTCGTGATTGCCCATTTCCACTTAGTAATGGGTGTTGCAGCATTCTTCGGAATGTTTGCAGGCGTTTATCATTGGTTCCCTAAAATGTATGGTCGTCAAATGAATAATACTTTAGCTTATATTCACTTCTTTGTTTCTTTTATTGGTGCTTACGTTATTTTCTGGCCTATGCACTACGAAGGAATGGCTGGTATGCCAAGGAGATATTATGAATATACTAACTGGGAATCGTTTAAACAGTTTGGTGAAATTAATCAAGTTATTTCAATAGCTGCAATTATTGTCTTTTTTGCTCAATTAGTGTTCTTACTTAATTTCTTCGTAAGTATTTGGAAAGGCAAAAAAGTCACTACGCTTAATCCTTGGCAAGCTACTACTCTTGAATGGACTACACCTATCAAACCCGAACACGGAAACTGGGAAGGTGATATTCCTGAAGTTCATAGATGGGCTTACGATTACAAAGATAATGGTGAAGGCGGCGACTTTATTCCTCAAACTGTACCTTTAAAAGAGAGCGAAAAAGATTCAGGACACTAAACCCGATTTAGATTCAATTATAGCTATTTCAATCTAAACAGGTATCACATGTTGATAATAAAAAAACTTGTTGACTATCAACAGTTGATAAAATTTAATCTAAGCTCACTAGTCGTTTTTTCTAGTGTCACCGGATATATTATAGTTCCTGATTTAAATATCAACTTCTTAAATCTTTTTTTATTAGCTCTCGGAGGATTTCTTGTTACCGCTGCTGCAAATGCTTCCAATGAATTATACGAAATTCATACGGATAAATTGATGAAGCGAACCATGAAAAGACCCTTGCCTGACCTAAGAATGAGGCCATTCGAAGCATTCATTTTTATTGTCATTTCTCTTCTGCTTGGTTTATTTATTCTGCAATATTTTTTTAATACCCTGAGTGCTACCATAGCACTAATTAGCTATATTTTATATGCTTTTGTATATACCCCATTAAAACGCATTTCCCCAATTTCTGTCTTCGTAGGAGCTATACCCGGATCGCTCCCTTGCACCATTGGATGGGCTGCTGCCACTAACGATATCTCAACCATCTCTGCTTGGACGCTTTTTATTATCCAATTCTTCTGGCAATTCCCCCATTTTTGGGCTATCGCATGGGTCGGAAATGAAGACTATACTAAGGCTGGTATGAAGATGCTCCCACGTACAGGAAAAGTAGGCCATTTCACTGCATTTCAATGTGTTCTTTACAGTAGTGTTTTAATCCCTTTAAGTGCTTTGCCTATGTTTGTTGGACTGGGTTCTTATATTTCTCTAATCGGATTACTACTCTCTGCTATTTGGCTCTTTTACAATTCCTCTTTGTTTCTAAAAGATAACTCAGACCAAAATGCCAAAAAAGTCA
Source organism: Bacteroidetes bacterium OLB11 (assembly GCA_001567165.1). Classification (GTDB taxonomy): domain Bacteria; phylum Bacteroidota; class Bacteroidia; order Chitinophagales; family Chitinophagaceae; genus OLB11. The sequence goes on along the minus strand of LNFQ01000010.1, from coordinate 756 downwards.
TGTATGCATCCTTTGTGTATTTGCCTGTGGCTTTCCTATTTTTTATTATTGATCGGTTTATTTAGAACGAATTTAAACTTTAACAATATTCTTTTTGAATAGCTTCTTTTTTTAATTGTTTTTGTACAAATCATTCTCTTGTTTCTTCAATTCTAAAGTGATTTTTGATTTAGTAGAAAATCACTGAATTAAAAATGGATGAATTTATGGTAGATAACACCAGCATAGCCTTTGCTATGGCGAATTTTTCACAAAAAGAAATCAAATTTTTTTTGATAAAAATTTGAACTATTTTGAATGATAATTTGGTATTTAAAAAAAAGGTTTTGTTGATTAGGATTGCTCCTTGCCATTCCTTTCATTTTTACCAACAATTCAGAGTAAATTACAATTCAATACAACAATGTTTCCCCAATATTCTATAATGTTTCGATATGAAAAATCATAAATTTGATATAATTAAAAAAAATTGAATAAATCACTTTTTTTTAATTATCCCTCTATTTTTTTCACTTTTATAAATTTGAAAAAATCATTAATCATAATTTATTGAAATAAAAGTGATTGTTAATATTAATTAAAAACCAAAACTTACCCACATGATGTGTATTCTTTTTTTTGTTGAAAATAATTTTTATAAAATGCCAACTTTTTTTAAAAAATATTCGTTAATTATAAATTAAAAGTTATATATTTAACTCTTGATTTAACAAATTGATAGAACATGATAAAATTTTCTAATTTCAAAAGCGTATT
>LNFQ01000009.1 GCA_001567165.1 Bacteroidetes bacterium OLB11 | reverse complement strand
AAACCCACTAAAAACAGAAAAATTATGGAAGAATTATTATCAGAAAAAAACTACATTTGTAACCCAATGTCAGGACTAAAAAATAACTGTAAACTAATAGCAGGATTTATCTATTAACCTGTAAACTTTTTTTAGGACGAGTCAAACTTCGTCAAGCGCAACCGTTAGCGGTCAGGCTAAAAAGACACAACACAAAAGATAAACATTCAACAATTGAGTATTGAAAGATGACAAGTTTAATTAAGATAAGGGAATATGAACCCAGCGACAAAAATGATGTAATCAATTTGATTCGGTTGAATACACCTAATTTTTTGCAACTGACGAGGAGGAAGACTTAAAAAAATATTTGGAGACCAAAAGAGAGCTCTATTATCTATTACTGTATAACGAAAAAATCGTTGGTTGTGGTGGAATTAACTTTTCTGACGATAAAACAATAGGCAAAATTAGTTGGGACATATTTCATCCTGACTATCAAGGAAAATCTTTGGGGACAAAACTATTGAAGCACAGAATTGACAAACTGAACTCAATTGACAGTGTTCAAAAAATTACTGTTAGGACTTCACAAGTTGCTTACAAATTTTATGAAAAGCAAGGTTTTGAACTATTTGAAATTAAAAAAGATTTTTGGGCAGATGGATTTGATATGTACAATATGAAATATAAACGACACTGAAAACAAAACTGACAAAAGAAGCCCGAACCGCTAACATGAACTGTGCAAAAAACCAAACAAATTAGGCAATATTTTTTAAATAATTATCTTGGTAAAGTGGTTAGTTTTTTACACAACCAAATACCTGTTTTAGGAGCTTGTTGCAAACAGTTTGTTTAACCGAAGAATTTTATCTCCCATCTTTCTAAATCAAATTTGTCCACAAAAGCATCAATAAATCATACTTCATTATCTGCCGAAATGGTACCTGTGCTGAGCCTGTCGAAGCATCTTCGAGTGAAAATAAGGAAATTTGATTACGGTCAATTCCTTGTTGGATGGGGATTAGGATTTGTTTCAATCTTAATAAATAGCAATGCAAATAGCAACAGCATTGGCCTGTTATTAATCTTTTTATAAGGATGATTTTAGAATGTTTATAATAAAAACGGGATCAAAGGTTTTGGAGACAAACGATTGATAAAGATGAAACGATATTTTCAATTGTATCTAGGGAAATCGTATTTTTTTTTGATTAGCTTAAATACTTTTTTGTGAATTTCTTTCAAGCACTTCATCAATCATTCCATAGGCTTTTGCTTCATCGGCAGTCATCCAGTAATCTCTATCTGAATCTTTTTCTACTTTAGCAAATTTTTGTCCACTATGAAGAGCAATAATTTCATATAATTCTTTTTTGAGTTTCAAAACTTCTCTCACTGTGATTTCCATATCACTAGCTTGTCCTTCGGCACCGCTTAGAGGTTGGTGAATCATAATGCGAGAATGTTTGAGGGCTGTTCTTTTACCTTTGACACCTGCACACATTAATACAGCGGCCATACTAGCTGCAATGCCGGTACAAATGGTTGCCACATCTGGTTGGATAATTTGCATGGTATCATAAATGCCTAAGCCTGCATACACGCCGCCTCCAGGACTATTTAAATACATTTGAATATCTCGAGTTCTATCCACGCTTTCTAAAAATAAAAGTTGAGCCGTAACAATATTGGCTACATAATCATTGATTCCTTCGCCTAAAAAAATAATTCGATCCATCATTAATCTCGAAAAAACATCCATAGATGCTACATTCATAGGACGTTCCTCAATGATGTAAGGGGTGAGATTGGATGGTAATTTTTTATTTAAATGTGAAGTATAATTGTGCAAAGTAGCACTACTGATTCCGATGTGTTTGGTTGCAAATTTATTAAATTCGTTTGAGTTCATATTGTAACTAATCTTGTCTGTTTAAATCTTTAAGCAAAGCTATATTAAAAAAAAGAATTTCTTTTATTATTTTGAAAGTTCTTCAAAAAAGTTAATATTCCCAGTTAGTTTTATATCGTTTCATGCGTTGAGAGGCTCTATCTAGTTTGCCTTCAACCCTGTTTATTTCAGCGGGACTCCAATATCGGTCAGCGTTTGCTGCATTGATATATCTTTTGATTGCGATTTGTTCATTCATTAATTTTCGATACTCATTATCAGAGATTTTATGTCGTTTATATGCTTGCATTATGGCTCTTTCTTGTTTGGATTGGACTTTTTCTATAATAGCTTGCATTTTGAGCGATTGAATGATGTGTAAAAAAAAGAATTCCGATTGCGATGAGTATTTTTTTCATAATAAGATATTTTTTATTCAAATTTACATATTGGACTCTAATATTTATGATTAGATTAAAATCTAAAGGTTAAAAAAGCTATAAACTATTGGCAAAATCATAAAGAGTGGGATAATGCTCATTGATAGAATCTGTGTGTAAAGGGAGGGCTTGCGTGGTCGTTAAAAAAATGGTTTTCATTCCAAGTTGTTTTCCAAACTGCATATCAGAAAGGTTGTTACCTACCATTACACTTTTTTGAAATTCGATTTGTGGAAAATCTTCTTTGGCTTTTAATCCCATTCCAATATTGGGTTTTCGCAATTCAGCATAGTCATCAAGGTCTGGTGCATAATAAAATTGGTCAATTTGGCAATTCTTTTTTTGCAATTGTTCTTGAAGATGATGATGAATATCATGCAAATCTTCATGTGACATAAGTCCTTTGCCAATTCCCCTTTGATTAGTGACTACAAATATTTTGTCAAAATGCGTTTTGAAAATTTGAAAAGCTTCTATCGTATTTTCATAAAGAACAAATTCATGTTTATTTAAAATATAAGCATTTTCCTTTTCAATATTGATAACTCCGTCCCTATCTAAAAACAAACATTTCAAGCCGTTGAATAATTTCATATTTGCAAAACAAATATAATCAATTATTCAACCCAAATAATACAAAAAGAATTTTGGCAGTAAAAAGATGAATCAGAAAATACATAAATTATTTGAGATAAAATATTTTAGGGTAGATTTATAAATAAATAATTACTTTTACTTTATGAAAAATCTCTTCATCATCTTTGTTTTTATGCTTTTCAATAGTTCTCTGATAGCAAAAGATACATTTGGAACTGATTTTAGTATTGGGTTAAAAGGAGGGTTAAATTTTAATAAATTAAATGGACAAGGTTGGGAACAAACGTTTGCAACAAATTTACAAGGTGGCTTTTTTGCTCATATCAATAAGAAACATATAGGAATTCAACTAGAAGCTTTATATGTACAGAATGCAATTACTACCGATTCTAATTTTTACGGTCTGTATCATCAATATACGAACAATATTTTTGACAGTTTGACAAAAGGGAGTTTTCAATTCAATTCAATTTCAGTTCCTATATTATTAAATATCAAATTAGCACAATGGTTTTGGGTTCAGCTAGGTCCTCAGTTTGATGCAACATTAGATGTTATTGACAAAAAAGAAATTTTAAAGTCAGGAAGTCAAATTTTACAACAACAAAATTATAGTGGAGTAGCTGGTATATGGATTCAAATGGGTGGAAAAGCACCGCTCATTCGTGTCAATTTTGGGGCAAGGTATATCACTTCTTTGAATAATCTTAGCTCTTTTCAAACGAATGATGTTTGGAGAAATCAACGCATACAACTACATTTAGGACTTAGCTATTAAAATATATAATGAATAAAGATCATTTTTTTCTAGGGTTCATTTTATCTCTGATACTTCCCATAATAGGAATTTTATTTATTTATGTCTTGAAGTATCTCCCTCAAAACGTATCACTCAATGAGTTTTCTTACCTCCTTTCATCTAATCAAAGTAATATCACACGCTTTGTTTCATTGGGGTGCATCACACTCATTCCTTTGATAGCTTATTATAACAAACGAAAACGCACCAAAACACTCTACGGAATTTTTGTATCCATTATGATATACTCAATAATTGCAGTGGGTTTTAAATTTCATATTTTTTAAATCGAATAAAAGTGAAATATTTTATTATAGCTGGAGAGGCAAGTGGAGATTTGCATGCAGCCAATTTGGTAGCCCATTTGAAAAAAAAAGATTCCTTTGCACACATCGAAGGTTGGGGAGGAGATAACCTACTCAAAGAGGAAGTGTATATCCATAAACATATTAGAGAATTAGCATTCATGGGATTTGTAGAGGTTTTAAAAAACTTAAGAACGATATTAAAAAATTTTATAATATGCAAAGAACAAATTAAATCATTTAATCCAGATGTGGTGGTTTTAGTCGATTATCCCGGCTTTAATCTACGAATGGCAAAATGGGCAAAGCAAAACAAATATCTAGTCGTCTATTATATCTCTCCTACAATTTGGGCTTGGAATGAAAGTCGAGTTTTTACAATAAAAAGATATGTCGATAGAATGATTTGTATTCTTCCATTTGAAAAGGCATATTATGCAAAATGGGATTATGCAGCTGACTATGTAGGAAATCCAAGTGTAGAGGTTATTCGTAAAGAAATAGACAAAAGAAATCCGCTTTCATTTACAAAAAAAGTAATCGCATTATTGCCTGGTAGTCGCAAGCAAGAAATTGAAATGATATTACCAACCATGTTGAAAGCAATCGAAAATTTTAGTGACTATGATATCGTCATCGCACAAGCTCCAAATCTTGACAAGTCATTATATGAACGATTTTTATCTTCATATCCATCAGTTCAATTGATTCAACATCAAACCTATCAAATATTAAAATTAGCAAGTGCAGCCATCGTTACCTCAGGCACAGCCACACTAGAAACCGCACTGTTTGGAGTGCCACAACTTGTATGCTACAAAGCAAACACTGCTTCATATCATATTGCCAAACGATTAATTAAAGTAAAATACATTTCATTAGTTAATTTAATTTTGGATAAAATGTCAATTGTAGAGCTTATTCAAAAGGATATGAATATCAAAAATATTCAAATTGAATTGAGAAAATTACTTGAGGATAAAACACGAATTAGTGAAATCAAAAAAGATTATGAAACCTTGTCAAATATGTTATCAGAGGGAGATGCCAATGAACGAGCCGCTGAAATTGTGTATCAATCAGTGCTTGAAAAGGAGCTTAAAAATAATCAATATTAATCCGATTAAAAACATAAAAATGGATATTCGATTCATCCCGTGCATAAACTTAATATTCATGTTGTGAGGAGCATTTGAATTTTTCTTTTTTATGTATAAATATTGTAAAATTTGCTGAATAATTGAAGGCTGTTCCATAGTACGAATTTAATGCTAAAATTAACATCAAATCAAATTTCAATATTTTTATTAAATAAACAATATTATATTTGCAACCTTTCGTAAGAAAAAAGGGGAATTAGCTCAGTTGGCTAGAGCGCTACGCTGGCAGCGTAGAGGTCACCGGTTCGAGCCCGGTATTCTCCACCAAAATCTAAAACGCCCATGAATAGGGCGTTTTTCTTTATCATTCACCTTTCATTTTTTTACTAAAAATGTACTTTGATTTTAAGACATCTTTAATGAACTAATTAGTGAATGAATAGGCTAATATTTTATTTTTTAATAAAATTTCACATTTAAATTTTCAAAACCATTGATTGTGATTTCATGAATAGGAATATGAATTATTGAATTGCATAATAACTATTCCAATAATTAAAATACGTAAACAATAAACGGTTTATAAAACCAAAAATCCTTAGAAAATCGAAAATCTGTTCTATTTGAGTATAACTCTCATAAATTATAGGATGGAGGAGCTTATTAGAAAAAGTTCATCATTTTCCTCATAGCTTCGTGTTTTAAAATACGAAGATTTATTTTAGAGCCCTTTGCTCCAAACAGAAGGCTGAGAACCATTGCTTCCGTATTCATTGGCAACACCTAGTTTGTCAGTCACGGTATAATAAACTGTAAGAATTGCGTGTTGGTAATAGTGTTGATTTAAAGGATTTGTATCAACGATATAGCCCCACCCTTCTACAACAGAACTATCAGGGAGCATTTGATTGGGTATTGTTAAAGTATCAAGATAAGTAACACCTCTCACTTTAAAATCTTTATAAACATTTTGAAGATTTTTAATTGTCACTTCATTAATTTTTTCTCCATTTTCAATACTAAGAGAATATTGAGCGACTCCACTAATTGTGCCATCTTCATTGACATTAAAAATTCCTTTAAATTTATCGCGTGTAACCGTTTCGCAATGCTCTCCTTCATATCCTATTTGACACAAACAAACACCTTCTTTGCAAACACCTGAATATGCACAAGTAACCTGTTTACATTTATCTGTTTTACAAGAAAAAAATGAAACAGAAAATAAAAGCATCATTGTTATAAGTGTAGCTGATAGTTTAAAATTTCTCATATTGGATATTATTATTTTGTTTTTTTTTTATCATAAATCAGAATCGAAGTTCTATTTTTTCATTTTCAAAGGGTAAATATAATTTAATTTTTTATTTTTAAAAATCATTTTTGATTGATTCTTTTATAAAAGCTCAAACTAAAACCGACAAGCATGATAATCGTTCCAATCCATAAGACGTTGATATATGGGAAAAGGATTGCTTTCATGATGATATAGTCATTCATTGCATCGGGTTGCTTATATTCTATCAATGCTTTTTCTTCGCTAGGAATTATTTTTGAAAGCCGGATATACAGGCTTAAATCTGACACCGTATCTTGAATAAAATGCTCTTGATTATTTCGTATAACATAAACCGGGTTGGCTTCGTATAGGTCTTTATTAAATGAATAAATTTTCAGGTTTGCACTAATAGCTATATCACCACTCTCCGGGTTATAATTGGCATTATGTGGCTTAGGATCAAACCCATTAAATACCATAAATCCATTAGAGAAGAAGAGAGAATCTCCTTTCACCACTTCTTGACTTTCATATTTTGAAGTATCGCTAATTTTTGATTTATCAATTGTAGAAGTGACATAAGTAAAGATGTCATGGGTTAAATAATGTTTTGTATCAGGGCTAGCTATCAGTCCCATTTTTGGATTGATTTGTGCATTCGGGCTTAATACAAACTCTTCTGTCACATGACCGGTATCGTCTTTTCTTACTTGATATTTTACACGATAATAGTGATTAGGACCTATGACTGTATCGCCAATATAGGTAATATCATATTTATCCATTTTTACCGAAATCCCTCTGAATAGCATTACATTTTCTGCACTTTCTTTGATATTTTCAGCATCAGTTTCTTTCCCCATAGGCAACGCTACACCTAACCTATTGACTGAAATCACATGTTTGTTATATGCCGAAAAAATTATTCCAACTAACATTAATCCAAAACCAATATGAGTGATAGTTCCACCCCATTTAATTGCTTTTCCTTTAATCACCTTTATGATGTAAAATAGGTTTGCACAAACACTAAAAAGACCAGCAAACATTAATATTATAATCGGTATCGATTTAATGTCCTGACCATAACAAAATAAAGCAGTAAGTAAAATACTAATCAATAAAGGAGTTAATATTTTTTTGAATGCCTCTTTAATATTCGATGTTTTAAATTTCAAATAATAAACAAATCCACTTCCTACTAAGATGAGGAATGTTATCCATAATTGAATTTTATTGTAATGCTCTACCGGATTTGCAATGGTGAGTTTGGTGCCAAACATTTGATTCCATACTGGCATTGAGGTTGTGTATGTGATTTGAATTGCTGAAATAATGAGAACTAACGATCCAATGAACATCCAAAACTCGCGTGAACGAATGTCCTCCTCTTCTTTTTTGGTATCGGGAATTGATTTATAATTTTTAAAGAATAGGAAAAATCCAATTCCTAAAAACAAAAACATAAAAAAGATCAAGTGATAAAACAGCGAATCTCCATCACCGGTAAATGCATGCACTGATGTATCTCCTAAAACACCTGTACGGGTTAAAAAAGTAGAATATAATACAAGTAAAAAAGAGAGTAAGAAAAATACAAAAGTTGATTTTAAAGAGTAGGCACTTGATTTAAAAATCATCAAGGTATGCAAACCTGCTATCATCACAATCCAAGGGACTAATGATGAATTTTCGACAGGGTCCCAAGCCCAATATCCACCAAAGTTTAAACTTTCATAAGCCCATGCTGCACCTAGCATTATACCAGCACCCAATGTTAGTCCTGTAAACACAGACCATTTCAAAAGAGGACTGATAAAATCCTTATAATCATTTTTCCATAAAACAGCCACAGTATAAGCAAATGGAAATAAGGTGGATGCAAACCCTAAAAACAAAATCGGTGGATGAATGACCATCCAATAATTTTGCAATAATGGATTTAAGCCATTCCCATCTTCAATCATTTTTAGATAATTAGCTTGAGCAAAAATAGGAGCATCGGACATTTGATCTCTTAATAATATAAAAGGCGTGCTTCCAATTTTAAAATCGCCTATATGAATACCTAGTATTGTACTGACTAAAATCACTTGCACTAGCGACACTACCGCCATCACAGGTGCTACCCATTTATGCTTTTGATGTAAAATAGATAACGATAACAATGCATGCCAAAAAGCCCACAACATAAAGCTCCCCTCCTGCCCTTCCCAAAAACAGGATAATAAATATTTGAACGGAAGTGCTTTGCTCGAATGAGAATAGGCATAATGATATTCAAAATAATGATTAAATATTATGTAAAAAAGAACTGAAAAAATACTGACAATACTAATCAAATGAATATAGAAAGCCGTAACCCCAAATTTTCGCCATGCATTCTGCTCTGGTACATTTTTGCTTTGAGCTGATAATGCAAATGAAATAGAAGCTGTGAATGCCATCACAAACGAAAGGATGATAAAAAATTGCCCTAATTGACCGGGTAATAAATGTTCGTTTAAATATTGAATTTCCAAGTAAAATGAATTTAATGAAGGTTATATTGTTTAACTCGGTTTTCCCACGACTATTTGATCGTTATTATACTTAGAAGGGCATTTCATCAATATTTTACTGCATTTAAATTCACCATTTTCCATACGACCGGTCATAGTCAGTCGTTCGCTTCGCTCAAAATCTTGTGGCTTCGTACCAGAAAAAACAACTTTTTTTGTAACTCCAGATTCGTCTTTTGCATAAAAAGTAAACCGATTAGGATCTTGAATTGGGTCATAGTGCATTGCATGTTCTGATGTATCTAAAGTTCCTATAATTTGAAATTCTTTACCCGGCTTATCTTCTGCACTTGCAAAGGTTTGATATGAGCTAAAATCGCCCACCATGCTTAAAATGCCAGCTATCACAACGGCAATAATAAGCAAAGCAATTATATTAATTTTTTTCATCTGATATTCCTAAAATTCAAGTATGCAAAACTAACAAACAATTTTCATCTTTCAATATTTATATCTGTAGAATCCATATAGCTAAATATAAATACAACTAGTTTAACAAGCGATTTATTTTATTTATTCAAAAATAAAATTCCTCTTCATTCATTTTTTAGTAACAAGTTCACCACATCTTTTGCAAAATTTTGCATCTATATCATTATCGGGGTTTCCACAATTTTTACAGAGCGATTTTGCTTTTTTAAGGAGTTCTAAATTTTTCACCACAATACCTGTTGGGACTGCAATGATACCATATCCACAAAGCATTAAAATAACCGAAATAAATTTTCCAAAAGCCGTACTGGGAGCAACATCACCATACCCGACTGTCGTAATCGTAACAATTGCCCAATAAATACTTTGAGGAATGCTTTTAAATCCTTCATTATGTTTATTCTCCAAAACATACATTGCCGAACCTACGATGATAGAAACAATGGTTATAAACAACAAAAAAATAATAATTTTACGATAGCTATCTTGCAAGGCTTTCAAGATATATGACGCTTCTTTCAGATAAGGTATCAAACGAAATATCCTAAAAATTCTCAATAATCTAAGCATTCGTATTGCTACTAAAAAGTGCATTTGTGGAAACACAAGACTGATAAAAAAAGAAATAATTGTCAGCAAATCAATCACCCCAAAAGCACTAAACATAAAGGATTTATAGTTTTTAATTGAGGCGATTCTCAAATAATATTCCGCAATAAAAAACAATCCAAGAGTCCACTCAAAATAAAGAAAAAATCGACCATATTCCCGTTGCACACTTGGTACCGACTCAAGCATTACCATACCCGTACTAATCAAGATTGCCAATAACAAAATCGTGTCAAACAGCTTACCTACAGATGAGTCAGAGAAATAAATAATTCGATAAACTTTCTCTCTCCAACCAGACTCTGGAACTAATTTTTCTTTACTAAAATGGAACAATTGATTTAAATATTAAACTTCAAATATAGTAAGTAATTAAACTTGTCAAACTTTATCATCTTAAAAAAAACAATTACAAAAAGGAAATTAATAACATCAATTATTTTTTTATACATTTGTCGCATTAATTATTAAAACCTAATGAAAACAAAAGTAGATGTATTAGTAATAGGAGCAGGACCATCTGGTACCATTGCAGCCTCCATTTTAAAAAAAAGCAGGATTAGATGTGGTTATTGTTGAAAAAACAACATTTCCTCGGTTTGTGATTGGCGAAAGCTTGCTACCTCGTTGTATGGAAGCTCTAGAGGAAGCTGGATTTTTGAACGCATTGAAAGATGCTAAATTTCAAGAAAAGTCAGGAGCCAAATTTGTAATGAGTGATAAAACGATTTGTGATTTTAACTTTAACGAAAAACACAGTAGTGGCTATGAATGGACATGGCAGGTGCCACGTGCAGACTTTGACAAAATATTAGCTGATGAATGTGGAAAAATGAATATCCCAATTTATTATGAATCGGAAGTTGTCCATATTCAATTTCACGATGATGAATCTTCTGATATTGACATTAAATTAAAAGATGGGACTATCCATAAAATTTCTGCCAAATTCATTATTGATGGTAGTGGTTATGGTCGTGTAATTCCTCGTATGTTTGGGCTTGAAAAAGAAAGTAATTTAGCTCCTCGCAGAGCATTATTCACTCACTATATCGACAAAAATAGAAATAAAATAAAAGCCGAAGAACCCGACAGAATCACTATCTATGTGTATGACACCACAACTTGGGTTTGGTGTATTCCTTTTAGCAATGGAAACACATCCGTTGGCTTTGTAGGATTCCCTGATTTTTTTGAAAAATTCAATTCTACACCAACTGAAAATTTGAAAGCAATGATCGCTTCACATGAGGAACTCAATGAACAATTTGGAGATTGTGAAATGATTTTTGAACCTAGAGAATTAAAAAGTTGGAGTGCCACAACAGATAAATTTTACGGAAAAGGTTTTGTATTGACAGGAAATGTTACCGAATTTTTAGACCCCATGTTTTCTAGCGGTGTAACGCTGGCAAGTGTTTCAGCTCAAAAAGCAGCTCATTTAGTGATTGATAAATTAAATAACAAACCGGTTGATTGGGAAAAAGATTATATGGAACCTTGCATGCAAGGAGTGAACGTATTTAGAACTTTTGTGAATGAGTGGTACAGCGGCGATTTGCATACTATTTTCTTTTCAAAAAATCAGAATGAAGAAATTAGAAGACAAATTAGTTCGGTGCTTGCAGGTTATGTTTGGGACAAAAGTAATCCTTTTGTGAATAATCATGAAAAGCAGGTCAAATCACTTGCTAAATATATCAGAGACACACAAGCATAATCTTTCGTGGAAAATCATTTGTATATCCAACACCATGTGAGGATTTTAGAGAAATTCTCAACTCAAAATCCGAATCAAGAATCTCACCCTACTGCTCATTCATCACTTGAAAGATGTACACAATTTTATAAATCAATAGATATGAATTATCCAAAATTTTATAAAATGGATTTAATGTGCAAATGGGGCATAATTGCATCTGAGCTATTATTGAAACCCTTTACACCACAAGCGATTTCTCCTTACCAAAAAGTGATTATTTTGAGCAATACTCAATCTTCACTCCATACCGATATTCAATTTCAGCACACGATTCATAATGAATTACCAAGCCCATCTATTTTTGTTTATACCTTGCCAAATATTATAGCAGGTGAAATAGCCATTCGATATGAGATGAAAGGGGAAAATTCATTTTTCATTCAGAACAAATTTAACCCAAATTTGATTTACAATCAAACGGAACAACTATTCCTAGAAAGAAAAGCCAAACAAGCTTTGTGTGGATTTATAGATGTGTGTGAAGAAAAAACCGATATTCTATTTTGCTTAATTACTAAACAAAAATCAGATATTGAATTTTCTAAAGAAAATTTAAATCAATTGTATGTAGAGGTTTAAAAAACTACCAAATATATTGTTTTTTATTCATCAACAAAGCTTCACCTGCAATCGTTTGCTCGCCTGTGTTTGCGTCAAAAACAGCACAATCATAAAGCACTCTATTTTTTTCAGGAAAAATTTCTTTAATTGTGATAATTGCTTTGTATTTCGTATCAACAAACATTGGTTTCAACCAAGTCATGCTTTGTTTCATATAAATATGACCATCAGCATACCATAAAGCCCCAAAAAATTTTAGTGAATACGCTGGCTCCTAAAAAACCATGAATGATACATCTTCCAAAAATGCTATTTTTTCCAGCTTCTTGATTTGTGTGTAGCGGATTTGTGTCACCACTTACTTCAGCATACAAATTTACTTGTTCTTGAGTGTAGCTATACTCATGTTCAAATTTATCTCCTATTTTCAACATATATATAAGGTATTATTACATTTTAATAACAATTACTAAAAATTAATTTTAAATCATTTGTAGTAATTTTGCATCCGAAATTAATACCTGAATTATCAAGATTCGTATTAACTTCTAAAAAATTTCAAATCACTGCAAATAAATAATAAAATGGCAAACAAAACAAACTCTTCTAAAAATTTTTTTGAAAATATTTTAGAAACACAACAAAAAGTAGTTGACACAATGGTAGAAAATACCAAAAAAATGTCAAACGGAAACCAAATCATCAATGATGCAATTGATAAAGGAAATGAACTTTATAAAAAAACAGTTGAATCAACAAAAAATTCAATTGACCAAATCTCTTCAAAAACAAATACTGTAAAAGAAGAAACCACTCAAAATTTTGAAAAATCAAACGAGTATTTCACTAATTGGTATAATCAACAACTCGCTTGGGCAAAACAAATGACAGAAATGAATTCGCAATTCATGCAAAACATTTCAAAAGGAGAAAATCCTTTTCAAAATATGATGAATGCTGCATCTGCTCAAAATCCAATGCAATATTTTACAAATATGTGGTCTCAAAATCCAATGCAACAATTTATGAATACAAACAATTATCAAGAACAATTTGAAAAAGCAACAGAACAATTCAAATCGTTTTATAATCAATTTCAATCAATTTTAAACAATAACTACCTTGAGTTTACAAAAGGTTTTCAAAACGGTACTTTACAAGACTCATTCAAAGGAATGTTTAATATGACTGATGGTTTTTCTAAATTTTATGAAATGTGGATGCCTATGTTTAAATCGATTCAAGATAAAACATTCAACATGGATACCTTCAACAAAAAATTTTTGATATGAGCAAGTATAAAGAATTTATGGATAACCTATTTTCTTTCATGCCGCAGTCAACTCAAGATTATTCAAATCAAATGAAAAATTTCTTCCAAGATTCATTCAAAACTCAAGCGGGACAAGCGAAAGAATATTTTTCTACTATGAAAAATAGCATGGAAACCTTGATGCCAACAATGTTTGGAAATCCTTTCACTCACATGTTGAATCAATATAATGCTTTCCATAATCAGCTCAATACCACTTTTGCTCCTTATGCAAAATTAATAACTCCAAACAATGATACTAAAACATTGAATGAATGGGCTGAAATCATGCATGAACTTAATATTTATAATATTAAAAATGCAGAACTTCAACACATGATTTATACAAATGGTGTGAAAGTAATGGAAAATATCGCTGAAAAAGTAGCTAACAAAATTGAAAATGGCGAAAGCATTGACAGCTTGATTAAATTGTATCAAGAATGGCTAAATACTTCTGACAAAAACTTTGTAGCTCTTTTTGAAAGCGATGCTTACAGTAAGTTAATGGCTGAAGTTCATTCTCTTCAATTACGCATCAAAAAAGCAACAGAAAAACAAATAGAAAAATTGTTCAAAGATGTGCCAGTTGCTACAAGAAGCGAAATGGATGAACTTTATCAAACTATTTATGATTTAAAAAAACAAGTTCGCCAGTTACAATCAATGTTAGAAATTGATGAAGAACCTGTTAAAACAGCTAAGAAATCATCAAAAAAATAAAATGATTGTTGAATTTTAATTAAAAAAATCAACTACATTTTAAATTCTTTTCAACATAAAAAAAGGTTCTGAATAATTCAGAACCTTTTTTTATTTTAATCAATTCTCAACCTTCATTTCATTCGACGCAATCAAAAAGGGCTACATTGAAAAATGTAGCCCTTTTGATATAAAGTAAAACTTCCTATTATTTTTTATCCGCTTTTGCAGCTTCGTTTTCTTGTTGTTTAAGAGCACGAGTTGTTACCACAGATGCTATCGGAATTCTCTTGTTATGCATAATTTCAATATTATCAAGTTGAATATCTTCAATACGAAGATTTTTTCCAATTTCTAAGTTGGTAATATCTACATCAATTTGAGCTTTCAGATTTTCAGGTGTTGTTCTCACTTTAATTGCACTCATTTTGATTTCAAAACGACCACCTGCTTTCACTCCAACGGATTGACCTGTAAAGCTTAAAGGAACAGTGGCATTTATCTTTTTGTTCGGAACCAATTCAAGAAAATCCAAATGAATCACTTCATCTGTGATTTTATCAAACTGTAAATCTTTTAAAATACAGTTGTAATCATTTCCATCAATTTGAATTAATGCCATTTTAAATTCAGGTGTATATACGATTCCTTTAAGCTCTTTATGAGTTGCAGTGAAATGTATATTTTTTGACCCACCATAAATTACACAAGGCACTTTTCCCTCAGAACGGATTTGACGGGATGCTTTTTTACCAAATTCGCTTCTGAGTTGTCCTGAAATTGTAATTTGTTTCATAAATAAAAAATCAAGTTATAGACATTGAAAGTCTTTAGTTTTGTTTTAAAAAGTGTGCAAAATTAAGTTTTATTTTGTTTCTAAAAAAATATTTATACCGATTATATAATCCCTTCCTTTATCAAATCATGAATATGCACTATCCCTTTGTATTCACGGCTTTTCACTACTATTAACTGCGATATATTGTGTTTTCTCATCATCTCAAGAGCATAAACTGCCAATGTGTTTTCTTCTATTGTTTTAGGCTGCGTTGTCATTATATTTTTCGCTTGTATGTCTGCCAAATTATTATATTTCTCTAACATTCTTCGGATATCACCATCTGTGATAGCTCCTACAATTTGTTTATTTTCATTCAATACAACGGTTATCCCTAGTCGCTTTCCTGTAATTTCCATAATGACATTTTTGATTGAATCATTTTCAAAAACCATTGGCTTCTCATTTGTTTCAGCGATCGTTTGAACAATTAAATATAATTGCTTACCCAATGCACCTCCTGGATGAAACTTCGCAAAATCCTTTGCTGTAAACCCTTTCAAATGAAGGAGAGCAACGGCTATGGCATCCCCTAAAACGAGTTGGGCTGTCGTGCTGCTAGTTGGTGCTAAATTGTTTGGGCAGGCCTCTTGTTTTACGGTTGAATTGATAAAATAGTCAGCTTGTTTTGCTAATAAGGAATGTTTGTTACCACAAAGAGCAATTATTTTATTTCCAAAGTTTTTTATTAATGGTATCAAAACTTTAATTTCTGGGCTTTCTCCACTTTTGGAAATCAACATTACTATATCTTCTTTTTGTATCATTCCTAAATCCCCATGAATGCCTTCTGCGGCGTGCATATACATAGAAGCGGTACCGGTGCTATTGAGTGTTGCTACTATTTTTTGTGCGATAATGGCACTTTTTCCAATACCACTAATAATTAGCCGCCCTTTACATTCATAAATTTGTTTGACACTAGCTACAAATTGTTCATCGATAGAATCAACCAATGCATTGATTGTTTCACTTTCAATTTTAATCGTTTCTAATGCACTATTTCTAATAAAATCTTGGTTCAAGGTGTTTTCAAATTGTTGCAAAATTACTCTATTCTTAATTTTCTAAAAAGGGAATTATCAGTTGTTGAAATTTTTAAAAGGTAGTTTCCTTTTGGATATATTTTAGTGTTTAATTTATAAAATGAATGATTAATCTTTTCTTCAAAAATCAATACTCCTTTTATATCAAACAATTGTATTTTTTTGATTGGCTCATCTGGTTTTGTTTGTAAAATTGCAAAGTCAATGCTAGGATTTGGATACAACAAGAGAGCATCGTCCTTTTCATATTGATTATAATTATTAGGAAAATTGACAACTTGAGCATAGCCAAAATAAGGAGTATAATTTTGTTTGGTGGCTGTAATAAATACCGTATCTAAATTGCCGATTGAAGGGAAAGTAAAAGTGGCTACACCTCCTGCAACCTTTGAAGATGCCAGATAAGTTCCTAAATAATAAAGCCCAATAGTAGCCCCTTCCACAGGACAGCTAACAGAGTACCATGTAGAGTTTACACCAATTTCAGCAGTGTGTGTGCAATTGATTGTACCCTCATTTTTATTATAAAGTGAAACTGTTGGATCCCCAAAAAACACCCATGTATCAGTCATATCACTTCCACCGGTTGGATCAGCCCATGTGTTGTATTTATCATTCATCGCACAGCAAGAATTGACACACATTGCCCCCAATCTGGATTGTAAATTATTAGGTCTTCCACCTCTCATAATGCCATTAAATTCGTCTTGTGCTTCCATGGGCTCATCCCAATATTGATCAATGGTGGACATATAATTTGATATGGTTCCGTAAGGATTGGCTGCACTTCCAGCACGCATGAGGGATTCGGCAAAGCAAGTTTGATTATAAAATCGACCGGGGCTGCAACCTACTACATATAGGAATGGGAGTTTGTTTAAATTTGATAATGTTGGAACATTTGAAATATCAAATGAGGTAGTCACAAGTCCCAAAGCACCACCATGGCCTGTATAATTAATGAGGCTTGCACCACTATTGATTAGGTTTTTTAAGTCGTTTGCTGTTGGGAAACCCGGTGCATCATTCCATCCTTTTGATTGCACTCCATCATACAATTCATAATAGTAGGTATAGTTGCCTAAATTAACATTACTGTCCACAATTTCATGGATATGCTCAAAGTCATATTGATTATCATCACCTGTCCCCTCTTCACTTGCAATGCCAATTTGTTGAGTCATCCAACTGCTTAATGTATTTGGTGTTTTTTCATATTCAATTGTTCGATTCACCATACTTTGAATATCCATTGAGCTTTCACCTGAAAGTCGTCCAACAACAAATTCAGGATAATGGTCATTCCCTGAAATGTACGCATAAGAAATATCAGAAGGCCCTGCCAAATCGGGATTATTGAAATTGGCATTTGCAGTAGGGATATCATTATGATCACCAATAATCAACATATATGCGATTTGATTTTGTGTATAATAATGTTTTGCTAAAGCTCTGACAGAGGCTTCAGTTACCCCTCCTGACATCGTATCCGCATTGACTAAAATAGTACGAAATCCTTTCATTTGTTTCCATTTCACGAGAGGCATTATATCATTGAGATATTGGTTGGGACTAAGTATCAGCAAGCTTCCATTTTCAGTGATGGGCGTGTATCTTGTCTTTTTAAATTTTGTAAAATTTAAAAAATGATTCTCATAAATTCCGAAAAAAGTTTCATCCACAGTAGCTGGATTTGCATCAATGGTATTGACTTGTTTAGTTTGGGAATTGGTATAATTTATTTTAATTTTAATATCATGATATACTCTTAATACTTTTGAAATAGGATTGTATTGAAAAGGAAAAACATGTACGGTTTGCCCATTGATATCTCTTAAAATATAAGGAGTCGAAAGTTGCACATTGGTATTGGGAAAAAATTCATTTTTGTTGTAAATATCTCCAAATAGAAAAGGGATTTCAGACTTTTTCATTGTTCTAGATACACTACCTTTTGATGGAGCGATGAATTTATTTTCATAATCTGTATAATGACTTTCTATGATTTCATATTGGACATCTACAGCTCCAGGCAATGCAAGTGAAAAACTTAATTTGGGAAGCTCTGGTGCTCCTTTCATCAAATAAGGTGTTGTGTTTTGCATGCTGATTGAAGAATAGATTCCGAGTGGAGTTTGCACTTCATTTTCTGTCCATGCCCCCATTTGAACTTCGATGAGAGTGAACTCAGGTGTATCTTTCAGAACTTGGATATGCGAAGGGTTTGCAAAAAGCGGAATAGAATAAAAGGAGAGAAAAAATATCAAAATGAGATTTGCTTTTTTCATAGTCTTAAAAATGATTAATATTTTAAAATTAAAAATTACTCAATAAAATATAAATTTTCATATTAAATTTGCCGACAAACAATTTTAGTTCATTTTAGAATTGAATTACCTCGGGGTGTCCATCTTAAAAAATGGTCTGAGAAAATACCCGTTAAACCTTGAACAGATAATGCTGTTTAGGAAAGGTAAGCGAAACAAAAATAATATTTCACTTACCATTTATTAATAAAAATCAAAAAAGCATATCAAGTGTTTTTTTGAATTGAAACGTAAAAAAGTAAGTATATGAAAAAAATAATATGTTTTGCATTTTCCATCTTAGCAAGTAATTTATTTGCGCTTTCTCAAACTAAGGACAATTCAATTCAAGACACGATTCGAAATATTGAATTGCCCGCTAGCTATATCATTGCTCAAAAAAGTATCACGAGTAAAATGTTTAAAGAGCAAGCTGGTGGATATTTTGACAAAAAAACAATTCAAAAATTTAATCAAGGTCAAGATATTCCTTATTTATTAAATTCCATTTCATCAGTCGTTTCTTGCTCTGATGCTGGTGCTGGAGTCGGTTACACTGGAATCAGAATACGTGGTGCTGACATTACACGGATTAATGTGACACTAAATGGAGTACCCGTAAATGATGCTGAAAGCCAAGCCACATTTTTTGTCAATACACCCGATTTACTTTCATCATCACAACAAATAGAAGTGAGCAAAGGAATAGGAAATTCAAAAAATGGAGTGGGTAATTTTGGAGCTGGGATTGGGATTAATAATTTAGATGTTGACTATCAAAACCCAAGTGTTTCCTACTCTTTTGATATGGGTTCTTTTCATACTTTTAAAAATACTTTAAAAGTCAGCACCGGATTGATTGATAATAAACTAGTAGCCACCATTCGACTTTCTAAAATATCGAGTGATGGATATATCGAGCGTTCATCTTCCGATTTAAAAGCATTGCAAACAACCATTAAATATCTTATTTCGCCAAGCAGTCAGCTCATTTTTAATATGATGAAAGGTAGTGAAAGAACAGGTCAAGCATGGAATGGAGTGCCACACGATAGTTTAGCAACACATCGCACTTTTAATGAACTTGGCATAATGAGCAACGGAAATTATTATCAAAATCAAACCGATAATTATGCTCAAGATTATTATCAACTTTTCTTTGACAAAAAAGTAAATTCATTTTGGTCTATTGGGAGCACCTTATTTTTGACGAAAGGACAAGGATATTATGAGCAATATAAAATCGGACAAAAATATAAAAACTATGGATTAAGCAATTATCAGCCAAGCCCCGACACCATTATCACCAAGACGGATATGATTAGGCAACTTTGGTTGAAAAATAACTTTTATGGAGCCCGATTTTATGCCTTGTATTTAAAAGAAAAATTAAATGCAGGAATTTATTTAAATCTAAATCAATATGATGGAAAACACTTTGGCGAAATTATTTGGGCTCAGCAAGGCGTAAACAATCATTATCGTTGGTATGATTTATGGGCATCTAAAACTGATGCAAATATTTATTCTATGTTGGAATACAAACCCACTCAAACAATTACCCTTTTTGGAGATTTACAATATCGAAATGTCAATTATTTAATCAATGGTTTTAGAGATAATCCGACAATTCAGCATAATCTTGTTTATCATTTTTTCAATCCAAAAATAAAAGCAACTTATAAGCAACACCAAACCTTCGTTTCTCTATTGGTTGGTATGACACAAAAAGAGCCTAATCGAGATGATATTGAAGCAAGTGAAAAAGAATTACCTAAGCATGAAACACTTTATGATATTGAGTTATCGTTGATGCAAAAAATAAAAAGTCAATTTGTTATTCAAGCAAATCTTTTTGGAATGTATTATAAAGACCAATTAGCATTGACCGGCCAAATCAATGATGTAGGTGCATACACACGAAGTAATATTGATGAAAGTTATCGTTATGGAATTGAGCTAGAACTGCGTTATAAATCTCAAAATGGACTACTTGAAGCAAATGGAAATATTGCACTTTCACAAAACAAAATGAAAGCATTTACAGAATATATTGATGATTATGATCAAGACATTCAAATAAAAAATACTTACCATTTGAGCGACATTTCATTTTCACCAAACGTAATCGTAGGTGGGCGTTTGTCGATTTTTCCATTACGAAAATCAGGTGTGGCTTCATTTAATAACCTTTCACTGGATATCCTGCCAAAGTATGTCGGGAAACAATATTTAGATAATACTTCAAATGAAAATCGTAAGCTAAATCCATATTTTATCAGTGATGTTTTACTGCAAATTCCATTTCAATTAGAGAACAAATCTTTGTTCAATATAAGATTGGGAGTATATAATATTTTCAACAACTTGTATAGCTCTAATGGCTACACCTATAGCTACATCAGTAATTCACAATTGACAACCCAAAATTATTATTTTCCTCAATCAGGTATCCGTTGGATGTTGGGAGCTCAATTTTCATTTTAGTTGAAAATTATTTTATCAATTTCCAACAAGTATGAATTTTTTTATTTCTAAAATCAAAAGGGACACTAGCTTGTGAAATATCATCAATCGTACTCGCTTTTATTTTATCTGCATCCAATTGAAAGCTTCTATAATTATTTGAAAAATAAAGAAGGCCTCCCTCTTTTAAATGATTCAATGTATTATTGATGAGCTCTACATGATCAAGTTGGACATCAAAGTCTGATTTTGTCATTTTACTTTTTGAAATAGTTGGAGGATCTAACACAATCAAATCATATAATTTCGTTGGCTGCTGTGCAATCCATTCTTTGACATCTGCTTTGATAAATTGATGTTTGCTGATTGAAAGTTGATTCAACTTAAAATTTTCTTTAGCCCAGTTTAGATAGGTATTAGACAAGTCAACAGTTGTAGTAGAAAAAGCCCCACCCATAGCAGCATACACAGAAAAAGAGCCGGTATATGCAAACAGATTTAAAACCTGTTTGCCTTTTGATTGACTCTTCACTAAATTTCGGGTATTACGATGGTCTAAAAACAATCCGGTATCTAAATAATCTTGCAAGTTGATTAAAAATTTAATTCCATTTTCTTTTACTTCAAAAAATTGAGATTGCTTATTTAACTTTTCATATTGAACATGCTGTCCCATTCTCTTTCTTTCTTTTATAAAAATCGCATCTTCTTCAACATTGAAAAAGCGTTGCAATACAAGTTTGCAAGCATCTAACCATGAATGAAAATTGATGAAAATCATTGCTGAATTTTGTTTTTATAAACGGCTACATGAATCTTATCTTCATACACATCAATACACAAAGGATACTCTGGCATATCCCAATCAAAAAAGTCGATAACAAGTAATCTGATGTTGAATTAAAAATGATTTTTAATTTTTGTCGATTTTTTTTTTAAACGATTATATAAGGGTTCTTCTTGATGCACAACACAAAAATAAATGCAAATAATTTAGTTTGAGAAATAAAATATAATTGTAAATTGTGATTTAAAAAACCATGACTGAATATGCACGTTCATTTGAGCGGTTAATAGTTATTTTAAATGAGCTAAGGGAAAAGTGTCCATGGGACCAAAAACAAACAATACACTCACTCAGACAATTGACGATTGAAGAATTGTATGAATTAACCGATTCCATAACAGATACAAATTGGGAAGGCATCAAAGAAGAATTAGGTGATTTATTGTTGCATATTCTTTTTTATGCAAAAATAGCAGAAGAACAAAATCAATTTAATATCGAATCTGTGATTGAAAATATATGTAATAAATTAGTTTATCGACATCCACATATTTACTCAAATGTGCAAGTTGAAAACGAAAATGATGTGAAAAAAAATTGGGAAAAATTAAAATTAAATGAAGGAAAAAAATCAATCCTAAGTGGCGTTCCTAAAGGATTACCAGCAATGGTGAAAGCATTAAGAGTGCAAGAAAAAGCAAAGCAAGTGGGGTTTGAATGGGAAAACATCAATCAAGTAAAAGCGAAATTAGAAGAAGAAATAAATGAGTTGGAAGAAGCCATCCAAATGCAGCAAATGAATCATATTGAAGAAGAATTTGGAGATGTGTTTTTTTCAATGATCAACTACGCTCGCTTTCTAAATATTGACGCAGAAAATGCTTTGGAAAGAACTAATAAAAAAATTTATCACTCGATTTCAAAAGATAGAGCAAACACTTCAAGAACAAGGAAAAAAAATTCAAAATAGCTCTCTCGAAGAAATGGATAAAATTTGGAATGAAATAAAAAAACATGAAATCTGATAAGCCAAAAAAAATATTTAGATTTCCCTTTGATATAAATCCAAAGGTCTTTTTAGCATTTGCCGCATTTTTCTTTTTGATATCGACTAAATATGTTTCAAAAATTATATTTCCAGAAACGACAATCAATCAAATTGTAAAGGAAATTGAAAAAGATATTGACAAAAAAATTACTCGTTTCAATGCTGAAATGAAAGATACCGAATTAATTAACAAAGCACTCAATCAAAATTTAAACAAAGAAGAGCAAAAATATCTTTTAGGCTTACCAATCGAATTTCAACTTTTTTCCGACAATCAAATTAAATATTGGAACACCCAAAATACTGACGCAATTGATGCCGACACTTTAAAAGAAAATGTTTGCTATTATCTCAATGACAAGACAAAACATTTGGTTCTTTACTGCCATTCAATAGATACAACTCACAACACAAAAGCCATACTAGTCATTCCAATAAAAAAAGATTTTTCGATTAATAACATTGAATACCCCGACTTGATTTATGCACTACCACATAAGCAAAACATTGTAGCCAATATTGCAATTGACAATCCGAATGCAGACAAAAATTTCAATCCGGTTCGTTACAAAAATCAAACAATTTTTCAAATTGAAATTGAAAAAGATATTTTAAAAAAAGACAATAATGATTTCTCCAATCTCTGGATCAAAGCTATTTTTTTTATCTTTTTTGGAATTTCAATCCATACCTATTTTAAAATAAAAGTAAAAACTCAAAAACCAATTTACATATTTTCAATCTTAATATTAACTATACTTATCACAAGGCTTCTGACTTATAAATTTAATTTTTTAGTTGACTTTTCTGAATATAGTTTATTTTACCCAGAGACCTTTGCCAATGATGTAATCAATAAATCGATAGGAGATTTATTGATCAATATGTGCTTAGCATTTTGGGCACTCATATTTTACGCAATTAATATACAAGGGAAAATATTTAAAATCAGCAATTCAAAATACAGCTATCTATTTGCAGTTATAATTAGCATTTTTGGCAGTTTCTTAATTAGGAGATTAATTAATATTATTTATGCACTTGTTTTTGATTCAGTCATCAACTTTGATATCACTTTTATTTCTAAAATTGACATTTTATCATTGATTGGGCATATTATCGTGTTGATTATATCGGCAAATATTTTTGTTGTTTGTTGGATTACCAATTCTTATTTAAAAGAAATATTCAAAAATATATATCAAAAATATCTCATTATCTTTTTAACTTTTGTCATTACCTTTTTGTTTGTTCCAAACAAATACGATGTCAATCTCATTTTATATATACCTATTATTTTACTGATATATCTACTCACTGACTTTACCTATTCTAAAATAAAATTTGAACTAAATTCCAATTATCTCAACCTGTGGTTTATTACTATTTCTACTCTTTCTGCTTTTATTTTTAATAACATTAATTATTAAAAAAGATAGAGAATTTATTGATTTTACTGCTGACAAATTAATTGAAGAAAAAAATATTCAATTTGAATTTAAGTTAGATAAAATATACAATCAAATTCAAGAAGACAAAACGCTTATATCAAAAATGAATGCTGGCGAAAGCTATCAAAAAATTAGTTCTTATCTATTTTCTAAATATATTTCATTGATAGAAGAAAGCCCCAAAACTGCAATTTTTATTTTTGACAAACACAATAAAAATATCAATGGATTTGATACCTTATCCAATAATAATCTTCAAGAAATTTATAGAAACAAAAACAAAATCAATTCTGAATTTAATAAAAGCATCAACATTCTAACGAATAAAACAAACAATCAAATTTACCTCTTAGACATTAAACTCAACGACTCAGTAAAATATTATGGCAATATCGTCATCGGAATATATAGTCAAAAATATCAACAAATTCAAAATACAAACACTTTATACAACCCGATAACGAATCAACTGAACACTAATATTCTCAACTATTCCTATGCAATCTATGACAACGAAAAACTGGTATTTCAAAGTGACGACTACGGCGTCTTTTATTCGGGAGTAGATATCAACAGAAATTTCCTTCCAGACAAAAATAATACAATACATTATTATGACAACGGATATAATATGACTTATAAAGCATTTCCAAATCTTAAAAAAAGCATCTTAATCGCTAAGAAAAATAACTATTTCAATATATTCATTTTCTTACTTTCATATAGTTTCTTCATTTATCTTACTACAATTTATTTATATATTATAGGTAATATTCTCGCTCGTTCAAATCTCAATTTAAAAAGGCTAAAAAACTTACTGAGCTTGAATCTTAGGTTTAAAATTCAAATTTCGATTATCTTTATTGTATTACTATCTTTCTTTTCTATTGGATATATTTTCATTAAAAATTCAAATAACGAAATTGAAAAAGAAATCAAGGTAAAACTTGTTCAAAAAACAACAATGCTAAAAAATCAATTCTTATATTATTGTAGTCGATTACACGAAAACACCAAATTTGAAAATCAATTTATCAAAACTCAAAATTTAATAAATATTGCCAATCAACTTTCCGAAAAATATAATATTTCCATTTCATTATTTAATGCTCAAGATGGCGTATTACAATACAGTACTCAAAACAATTTACTCCAAAAAGGATTCTTTTGCAATCTCATTCCTCAAAATGTTTTTTACAATCTTATTCGATATCACTCTGAGCATGAAATCAATTATGAATCAGATAATCAACTAAACTATTTAGCAGGCTATTTTCTGTTAAACGACAAAGCTGACAATCGAGTTGCAATTGTACAAATACCAAATATTCTTTACAGCTACGAAATTACCAAACAATCCAATGACCTACTTGTTCGTATTATCAACATATCAGTTTTTTGTATTTTTTATCGTATATATTCTCTCTCATTTTCTTAGCAAATCCGTTTCAAACCCTTTCAGAATCATCGTTAATAAATTTACAAAAATCAACTTAGAAGAAACGAACGAGCCATTGGTTTGGGAGAGTAGTGATGAAATTGGATTGCTTGTTAAACAATACAATCGAATGTTGAAAAAATTGGAAAATAGTACAAAACTTCTTGCAAAAAATCAAAGAGAATTAGCATGGAGAGAAATGGCAAAGCAAGTAGCACATGAAATAAAAAAATCCTTTAACCTCCATGAAACTTTCAATACAAATTCTGGAAAGAGCAATCAACAATAAATCTCCAAACATTACAGAACTAACCCAAAAAGTTTCAAACACAATAATTGAGCAAATTGAAGTGCTAACCATTATTGCCACCGACTTCTCAATGTATGCCAAACTGCCAGAAGTAAAAAGAGAAAACGTTGATATTTATGAATTACTACTTACATCGACCGGTTTGTATAACGACAACAACAATATTGAATATTTATTCTACATACCCAATTTCAAAATTCAATTATATGTCGATAAAAATCAATTATTTAGAGTAATCACTAACATTATTCAAAATGCAATTCAGTCAATCCCCAGCAATCAAAAAGGATATATTACACTCGAATTAACAAAATTAAATAACAGCTATATTCGAATTGCAATCAGCGATAATGGCGTTGGAATAGCAGAAGATAAAAAAGCATTTTTATTTACTCCATACTTCACTACAAAAAGTTCAGGCTCTGGCATTGGTCTTGCTATGTGCAAAGATATCATTGAACAATTTGGAGGCAAAATTCATTTTGAATCTGAAATTCACAAAGGAACTACTTTTTATATAGACCTCCCTTTTAATACCAACGATGAAGAAGATAAAGCGTCATCAAATAACCGTACCTGACAATCTTAAAATTTCATCAAACTCTTTTTTAGTCACTGATGAAACCGACAATCTAGATTGCTTTACTAACTGCATTTGACTTAACTTCTCATTTTGCTTAATGGTCGATAATGTC
Organism: Bacteroidetes bacterium OLB11; assembly: GCA_001567165.1. Taxonomy (GTDB): domain Bacteria; phylum Bacteroidota; class Bacteroidia; order Chitinophagales; family Chitinophagaceae; genus OLB11. The sequence continues at coordinate 39,230 of LNFQ01000009.1, read as the reverse complement.
ACCGATTTTTTTAATTCTTTCAATGGTTCTAAATCAACAACCGACCACGTATCCCCATCAACTGTTGGATCAGGATAATATTCTTTTATAACCCTTGCAATTCCAACAATTTCTAAACCATCATTACTATGATAAAAAAAGACCAAATCCCCATTTTTCATCGCTCTCAAATTATTCCGAGCAGTATAATTTCTTACACCGTCCCACATCGTTCTTTTATCTTGTCTTAATTGATTCCAACTGTATTTAAAAGGTTCTGATTTGACAAGCCAATAATTCATATTTCTATTTATTTTGTTTGTATTCCGGCAATGCACTTATCTATCAAGCAAATATAGTTATCAATCTCTTTTCTCAATTTAGAAATATCTATAGAAGAATTTTGTACAATCTTTGAAGTGTCAATTTCTAATTTCATTTTATCCATCTTCTTTTTGCTTTCATCTAATTGTTCAATATAGCTAAAAATACGCTCACGCATCTCATTGTTTTCAGCAATAAGACGCTCATTGTGTTGTAATATTTTTTTTACCTTTTTTTCAATATCAAAAAGTAAACTTTCCACTTCTTGCATAGACAATAATGCTTTTTAATATTTTTTATCAAGTAAAAATAATAATTCTATTTCTAGAATCAAATTAATATTTAATTTCACAAAAATAAAAAAATGACTTTCGAAGAAAAGATAATTCAATCCTATACTTTTAAAGGCGAAACGATTTGCCTCGGAGCCGCTATAAACGAAGGAAAAGTTTATGGAGACAGCAAAGTATATCTTCCTTTAAAAACGATGAACCGCCATGGACTTATAGCAGGAGCTACCGGAACAGGAAAAACAAAAACACTACAACTCATCGCAGAAGGACTTAGCAAGGCTTCCATCCCTGTGTTGATGATGGACATCAAAGGCGACTTAAGTGGAATTGGAGCCAGTGGCACACTGAATGATAAAATAAAAGAACGTTGTGATTTACTAAAAATCAACTATACACCCGAAGCTACTCCTATTGAATTTTTAACGCTCAGCAATGAGCCCGGTACAAAACTAAGAGCTACCGTCCTCGAATTTGGACCTGTATTATTTTCAAAAATACTCGGACTCAATGACACTCAATCCAGCATCGTTTCAATGATTTTTAAATACTGTGACGACCACCATCTTCCCCTCCTTGACCTAAAAGATATTATTCGCGTATTGCAATATTTGACCAATGAAGGCAAAGATGAAATAAAAGCCGAATACGGAAATATATCAACACAATCTACCGGAACCATCCTAAGAAAAATAGTTGAACTACAACAACAAAAAGCTGAAATGTTTTTTGGTGAAAAATCCTTTGAGGTAGATGATCTCATGCGATATAATGACGAGGGAAAAGGAATGGTTTCTATCGTAAGAGTGACCGATTTGCAGGATAGGCCAAAACTATTTTCAACCTTCATGCTTCAAATGCTTGCAGAACTATATGCCATACTCCCTGAAGCCGGCGATTTAGACAAACCTAAATTAGTTTTGTTTTTAGATGAAGCCCATTTGATATTTCAAGATGCAGGAAGTGCCCTACTTCAACAGTTAGAAACAATCATCAAACTGATACGCTCCAAAGGGGTTGGCATTTTCTTTATCACTCAAAACCCAAATGATATTCCTCAATCTATTTTAGGGCAGCTTGGCTTGAAAGTACAACATGCACTGAGAGCCTTCACCGCAAAAGACAGAGAAGACATAGTAAAAGTTTCTAAAAATTTTCCGGACACCGCCTTTTATAAAACAGATGACTTGATAACAAAAATGGGTATCGGCGAAGCACTCATTACACTCCTCAACGAAAAAGGAATTCCTACAGAACTCGTACACACCATGATTTGTCCACCATGTGGACGTATGGATGTGCTTAACAATGATGAAATTCAATCAATCATTAATCAATCAAAAATTATCAATAAATACAATCAAGTAATTGATGAAATTAGTGCTTATGAATTATTAAATCAAAAAATTCAAAACATTAAAGAAGAGCAAGAACCTAAAACCACTCCAACAGCTGAAAGAAGCAAACAAAAGACAGAAAAAAGCACATTAGATTCGATACTCAGCAGCTCAATCACAAAGCAAGTAGGACGCACAGCCGCCTCAATTGTCACACGCACTTTACTTGGAGTGCTTGGCTTTGGAGGCAGTAGCACTCGCAAGAAAAAAGGATGGTTTTAGAAATTTATTATAGACTTATCTTTTCTTTTAAAATTCAATATTATTAGAATTTTAAAAGCATTTTAGGAAACATTTCATCAATAAAAATGAATGATAAGTAAGATAGATTGCACACCAATAAGAATTAAGTTAATCTTTAAAAACTTTATGATTCCTAATTAAAAACAATCTTTACATTTGTGTTCAAATCAATATTTTTTAAATTTAAAATAAAATAAAAATGAGTCAATACCCTTATGTCCCTTACGGTGCAACAGTTCATGGAGAAGAAGAAATCGAAGCCGTTGTGCATGTATTGAGAACCACAACCCAAATGGGCAAACACGTTAGAGAGCTTGAACAAAAAGTAGCAAATCTTTATCATAAAAAAATATGGGATTGGTGTCAACTCTGGCTCCAGTGCCTTGTATCTCGCAACTGACTTAATGAACTTTGAAGAAGGATCTGAAATCATCACACCAGCACTTACATTCTCCACAACTGTAGCCCCTATCATCAAAAAGAAATGGATACCCGCTTTTGTCGATGTAGAAGAAGGCACATATAATATCGACCATAACAAAATAGAAGAAATGATTACTCCCAAAACAAAAGCCATGATGATTCCTAACCTTATTGGGAATTTGCCGCAATGGGAAAAAATAAAGTCGATCGCAGATCGACATCATCTATTTTTACTAGAAGATAGTGCAGACACTATCGGTGCCGAAATTGATGGAGAGAGTAGCGGACGATTTACCGACATGAGCACTACTAGTTTTTTATGGCTCTCATATTATGAATTGTGCCGGCAATGGTGGCATGTTATGTGTCAATTCAGAAGAGCATTTAAATCGTGGAAAACTACTCAGAAGTTGGGGGGCGTTCATCTTCGCTTTTTTATAGAAAGTGAAGCTATTGAAAATCGCTTTAATGTAAAAGTGGACGGCATTCCTTATGATGCAAAATTCGTTTTTGAAGAGCCAGGATACAATATTGAACCATCTGAAATGGGTGCCGCATTTGGATTAGTACAACTTAGCAAACTCCTTAAAAATATAGACCTCCGTACACAACATTATCATCAATTGCGAAGATTTTTTGAACAATATGAAGAGTACTTTATTTTACCAAAACAATTACCAAACTCACGCACCGGTTGGCTTGCATTTGCTGTCACCCTTCGTGAAAATGCACCATTCAATAGAAGAGATTTGCAAATATTTTTAGAAAAAAGAAATATCCAAACTCGAACCATTTTCACCGGAAATATTTTAAGACAACCGGGATTTAAAAATATTCAAAGTAAAACTTCAAAAGATGGATATAAAGAAGCAGACAAAGTAATGAAAGGCGGTATGCTAATAGCTTGTCATCATGGGCTTACTAATATCCAAATCGAGCATATCATGGAAAGCATCACTGCATTTATGAAAATTTCTATCTAAATCATCCTAAAAAATATTCTCCATGCAACTCCAAAATCAAACCCACTTCTACAAAGGAAAAGTAAGAGATGTTTACACAATCAAAAACCAATACCTTGTCATGGTGGCTAGCAACAGGATATCGGCGTTTGATGTCATACTCCCACCCCCAATTCCTTACAAAGGACAAGTATTGAATCTTATTGCTAACTACTTTTTGAAAGCAACCTCAGACATTGTTCCTAATTGGATTTTAGATGTGCCCCTTCCTCATGTTTCTATAGGAAAAAAATGTACCCCCTTTCAAGTTGAGATGGTGATAAGAGGCAATCTAACCGGTCATGCTTGGCGTACTTATAAAAGTGGTTTAAGAACACTTTGTGGCGAGCCACTCCCAGAAGGATTAAAAGAAAATGATTTTTTTCCAAAGCCCATTATCACTCCAACCACTAAGGCTCATGTAGGTCATGATGAGGATATTTCAAAAGAAGATATTTTAAAAAATAAACTGGTCAGTGAAGAAGATTATGCACAATTGGAAACCTACACTTACGCTTTGTTTGAAAGAGGAAAACAAATGGCAGAAAAACAAGGGCTTATTTTGGCTGATACAAAATATGAATTTGGAAAAACTGATAATACAATCTATCTCATTGACGAAATTCACACCCCCGACAGCTCACGATATTTTTATGCTGATAACTTTAATGAACAACAAGCAAAAGGACTTCCTCAAAAACAACTATCCAAAGAATTTGTAAGGGAATGGTTGATAGCCCATAATTTCATGGGATTAGAAGGGCAAACAATTCCAGAGATGAATGAAGATTTTATCCAACAAATTTCTGAACGATATATTGAATTATTTGAAAAAATAACTGGAATGCGATTTCAAAAAGAAACGTATAGTGAATCTCAAATTGAATCTATCATTAATCAACGACTACAACTACTTCCCTAATGCGTATTGATATTATTAGTGCCGTTCCTGAATTGCTCGAAAGTCCTTTAAACCATTCAATCCTAAAAAGAGCAAAAGAGAAAAAATTAATAGAAATACAAGTCCATTCATTGAGAGATTATGCAATCAATAAGCATGGCCAAATTGACGACACTCAATATGGTGGCGGTGCAGGAATGGTGTTGATGTGTGAACCACTAAGCAAAATCATTGAAGAGTTAAAATCACAAAGAGAATATGATGAGGTGATTTATATGACACCAGATGGTGTGCAGTACAAACAAGATATGGCTAATAATTTGTCATTAAAAAATAATCTTTTGATAATCTGTGGACATTATAAAGGGATTGATCAACGAATTAGAGATTTATATGTCACTTTGGAAATTTCAATTGGAGATTATGTATTGAGCGGAGGTGAATTAGCCGCTGCGATTATGGTTGACAGTATCTGTCGTCTGATTCCAGGTGTATTAAATGATGAAACTTCAGCTCTCACTGATTCTTTTCAAGATCATTTATTGGCTCCTCCTCTTTATACTCGTCCGGTTAGTTTTAAAAATTTAAAAGTGCCGGAAATTTTATTGAGTGGGCATTTTGCCAAAATAGAAGAATGGCGTTTTGAACAATCCCTAGAACGAACAAAAACAAGAAGACCTGATTTAATTAAAAAACTGCCTAAATAAGGCAGTTTTTTAAATTTTTCATTTGATTAAATATAATATAAGACTATATATATTTAAGAAACTCAATACTATTGAGCAGTAGTTGTTGCGTTTGCATCAGCTGGTGCTGCTGCTTGAGTAGCATTTGAATCTGGTGCTGCTGCTGCTGGTGCTGCTTCTGCTGGTGCTGCTTCTGCTGGTGCTGCTTCTGGTGCTGGAGTAGCTTCTGGTGCTGCTGTTTCAGTTGCTGCTGGTTCTTCTGTTTTAGTTTCTTCTGAACATGAAGCAAAGAAACCTAATGCAAGTGCAAAAATTGAGATTTTTACTAAATTTTTCATTTTGTTTATAATTTTTAATTGTTACCTATTAATAGTCATTTTTAAAAAAGGTAACCCTCTTTTTAAAAAACTTTTTTTATATATTTTTTTAAACTATTTATTTTTACTTGAATATCAACAGTTTATCAATTTATTTTTTTCAAACTTTTTTCAAATTTTTAGACCTTATTTGAAAGAATTAAAAAAAAATCCTAAAAAAACAAAAAAAAAAGACAGACTTTTGGGTTACCTTATCAAAGAAAGCAGCATTAATGGATAGAGAGTTACGAAACGAACATGATGATGAAATATTATTAAGATCTTTGGCAAACGGAGAGTCTAAAGCATTTCATTTTATCTACAAAACAATTTATCCTTCTGTAGAAAAAATGGTTTTTAAGATGCGAGGCAGTACAGACGATGCATTTGATATTTTTCAAGATGCCGTTACAATTGTATATCAAAAAGCTCAAAAGGGGGATTTGGTATTAAGTAGTAAATTTTCTACTTTTTTGATTGCTGTTGCAAGGCGGTTATGGTTGAATAAGATATCTTCTCAAAAAATAAAAATGTCAGTTTTGGTTGAAAATGATGGAATAGATTTTATACATCTTACGAACGACATTGAATTGCATCTTGAATTTGAAACGAAAGTGGATCGACTAAAATCATGCTTAGACCAATTAGGAGATCCTTGTAAAACCCTATTGAATGCTTTTTATTTTGACAATAAAAATATGAATGAAATTGCAGACTTATTAGGATATACCAATGCCGAAAATGCCAAATCTCAAAAATATAAATGTCTAAACCGTATTCGTAGTCTATTTTTCACAGAAAAAAGAAAAAAAATGAACGCAATGAACGAATTACCAAATAACTTTTACGAACAGATTGAAAAGTATTGCCTTGACCTTATGGATAAGAATGAAAGGAATTATTTTGAAATCGATATGACAAATAATCCTGCATTAAAAAAAGCGGTTGAAGAATATCAAATTCTATTAGCCACTTTTGACCATAAAAAACACTCAGATTTTGTACATAATGAATTGAATGAGATTCATCAAAAGTCAAGAAGTCACACAGGTCTCATTATTAATTATTTAAAATTAAATATCAATAAATATTGGAGAACGGCATCTGTTGCTGCTTCTGTAGCATTTATAGCTTCTATTATTACATTTTCAGTTGCCCGTTCTATTTATAAAAAAGATAATCGTATTCAGTATCAAACTTTACGTAACGAAATCAATTCATTGAAAAAAAATCAATCTGATATTAAAAAGTGAAGTTGATGATGTAAAAAAATCAAAATCTATTCAACCACAAGGCAATGCAAAATATACCGGCACTTGCTTTGCGATTAGTCAAAATGGATATTTCGTCACCAATCATCATGTAGTAAACGATGCTAATAAAATTTTCATTTTTACAGATAGCAACACTCCTCATGAATGTAGTATAGTGGCAGTAGATAAAACCAACGACCTTGCAATTTTAAAAATTAATGAAAATGATTTTTATTTTAGTGACAAAGTGCCTTATTCTGTAAAAAAATACACCCCATCAATCACCCAACGAATTTATTCATTAGGATTTCCCAAAACGGATATTGTTTATAACGAAGGCTATGTAAGCTCCACAACCGGCTTTGAAGGAGATAGTGGCAAATTCCAATTAGAGCTTCCATCATTTCCAGGTGTCAGCGGAGCCCCCATCATTGATGAATCGGGTAATATTATCGGAATTATTTCCGGAAAACAATCCGAATCCGAAGGCATCACTTATGCAGTCAAATCTAAACCACTTTTAAATTTAATAAATGAACTTCCCAATGATTTTTCAAAAAATGAATTTGCAAGCAACTATTTGAAAAACTCTACTCGAAGTCAACAAATTCAAAAGATTGAACCTTTTATTTGCGTAGTTAAAGTGTATAATAAATAGCTTTTTCCCTTATTTCAATTGTCTCTTCTAATGCAAACAATGTTTTAGTTGCCATCTTCCATATCTTACCTAATATAACCACGTTGATACTCCATTTTTCCCCATCTCTGTTCGATCCAATTAATCTTGAGGTTTTATTGGGTATAAAATACAAATATCATATTCGTAAGGAGGCAACAAATCATCTAAGGTACTTTTTATATTGTTTAATATTTATAATGTCAAACCTAATTCCTCCAAAGCTTTGCCAATATTTGCATAAAGCTTAGCTGTCCCAATGGCTCTTGAGCCTTAAAGCATCCTCTTTTAATCTCCGAAATGGGCAATATTTATCAGATTCACTTTAGTCGAATAGCGTTCCACATCTTTACATTCTCTAATATCGACAAATCCCTGCTCTTCTGCTAAATCTTTCATCACTTTCTAAACCAGCTCGTGGCTAAATTCAAAACATTGTATCAAACCTTGCTTAAAATATCACTAATTACTTTACGGACATTCATCATTTTATCTCTGCTATCTCATTCAAGATATTCAAATTTTATTTTTTATAATCAATATTCCCACCGATTTTTTAAATGCTTTTGAATAATGAGATAGTATAGGTTACCAGCGAATGTCTTACCTATTTTTTTAACAAATTCATAAATACACTCCAAGCTACTCGCCCACTTTAATCAAGACTGTTCCAGCTCTAATCAATATAAATTTAAAGAGATGATTCTAATTTATCGTAATTGCGGGAAGGAGAATGGTTAAAAGAAATTAATCCTATTGAGAAAAAAAGAGTAGCACCTATTTTGAGTTATTGCTATCAATTTGATATCTAATTTTTGAATAATAAAGAATCAATAGTATAATCTGATTCAAAAAATCTATGAAAATCTTTGTTAAATGATTTCAAGACTACCACTCTACTAAGCTAAAAATATGTAACTTGCACACTTTATGAAAAAGATCATCTTATTTGTATTACTAAGTGTTGCTACACTATATTCTCAAAAAGGGCAAGCACAAGAAAACACCTTAGACAAAATAGTCGCAATCGTCGGAGATAACATTATTCTTAAATCTGAAATAGAAACATCATTTGAAGAATATCAACGTGAAAACCCATTGATAAACGATACTTTCAAATGCCATATTCTTGAACAAACTTTACTCCAAAAGGTATTATTGGAACAAGCCGCATTAGATAGTGTTTCTGTCAGTGATGATGAAATAGAAGGAGCCTTAAATAATCGTATCAGATATTTTGTGAGCATGTATGGGAGTGAAGAAAAAATGGAAGAAATGGCAGGCAAAACAATTTATCAAATTAAAGATGAATATCGTCCCATGTTTAAAGATAAAATGTTAGCTGATAAAATGCAAAATCAAGTGATGTCTGTCGTTAAAATAACTCCACAAGAAGTGAAAGCATTTTATGATAAAGTGCCAAAAGACAGTCTTCCTTACTATCCATCAATGGTTGAAGTGGGTGAAATTGTATTTAAACCCAAAGCCAACAAAGAAGTTGAAGATTATGCACTTGAACAAATTCAAAAAATCAGAAAAGAAATTGCCAACGGAAGTCTTTCTTTTGAATCGGCTGCTGGAATGTATAGTGAAGATCCGGGGTCAAAAGATAATGGTGGTGATTTAGGCATAATGAGCAGAGATGAATTGGATCCTGAATTTGCAGCTGCTGCTTTTAGACTTCAAAATGGAGAAATGTCAGATGTTGTAAAATCAAGTTTTGGATTTCATATCATTCAAATGATAAACAGACAAGGAGAAAAAGCAAAGCTGAGACATATCCTAAAAAAACCTTTAGTCACTAACGATATGATAAAAAAAACAATGGTAAGGGCAGATAGCATTCGAGCAAATCTTATCAGTGGTAAAATTGTTTTTTCGGAAGCCGTTAATAAATACAGCGATGACGAAAACACTAAATATACAGGAGGTATGTTTTCAGATCCACAATCGGGAAGCACAATGCTCATTCCTGATGAATTGGACGCACCCGTTGCACTTGCAGTGAATGATATGAAAGTAGGAGAATATTCTCAACCTATCGAATATATTGACGAACGAAGTGGAGACAAACTTGTACGCCTCATCTATTTAAAGAAAAAGAACCGAGCCCCATAAAGCAAATTTACAAGAAGATTATAATAAAATTCAACAAGCAGCATTTGCTGAAAAGCAAACAGATTATTTAATGAATTGGCTGGAAACTAAAATTCCCGTTTTTTATATAAAAATTGATGAAGAATATGGTCAATGCCCTAATGTATCAAAATGGAATAATAAAATTTCTAAAAAAAACAATTAATTCATTTATTAAAATACTAAACTTTCAAGAATATGTTTACATCAGACGTAGAAGCTGCAGAATCATTACAAAAAAAATATAAAGAATTAAAAGAAAAAATCGGGAAAGTTATTGTCGGACAACATGAGGTGATAGAAGGCTCGTTAATTGCGATTTTATGCAATGGACACAGTTTGTTGGTAGGAGTTCCAGGATTAGCTAAAACATTATTGGTTAATACGATTTCAAAAGTTTTAGATTTAGATTTCAAGAGAATACAATTCACGCCAGACTTAATGCCAAGCGACATTACAGGTGCTGAAATTTTAGATGAAAATCGAAATTTTAAATTTATCAAAGGCCCCTTATTTTCAAACATCATTCTTGCTGATGAAATCAATAGAACTCCCCCGAAAACGCAATCCGCTCTTTTGGAAGCCATGCAAGAAAGGCATGTCACTATCGGAGGTCAAGTACATCAACTTCCTTCACCATTCTTTGTTTTGGCTACTCAAAACCCAATAGAGCAAGAAGGCACCTACCCTCTTCCTGAGGCTCAACTAGATCGTTTCATGTTTAATATCTGGCTCGATTATCCAACATTACAAGAAGAACTTGAAATTGTAAAAAGTACGACTTCAAACCAACAAATCAGCTTAGACCCTGTGATTAGTGCTGAAGAAATTTTATATTATCAACAACTGGTTCGAAAAGTGCCAGTCCCTGATAATGTCATGGAATATGCGGTTCAACTTGTTCATAAAACTCGTCCCAATGAACACGGATCTGAAATTGCTCGAAATTATATCTCATGGGGCGCCGGACCAAGAGCCTCACAATACTTAATACTCGGAGCAAAATGCTATGCACTCCTTCATGGGAAATTTAGTCCCGACATAGAAGATGTAAAAGCCATTTCAATCCCAATTTTGCGACATCGTGTGGTGCGAAATTATAAAGCAGAAGCCGAAGGGATGAAAATTGAAGATTTAATCAAAAAGCTATTATAGTTAATTACGTTGATCAACTCCCCACAATAATTTTGATTGTAATGTACTGAGGAATTGTTGGCCTTCAAACTTCACTAAGAAGATTTCAAAACTTTCTTTTCTGACAGCAATTGAAACTTCACTACTAATAGCAACCGAACGAGAGTCTAAAGTGCATAAGAATTGTTCTGCACGACCTTCTATTTCAAAAGAAATAATGCTATTATCAGCAACAATAATCGGACGCATATTTAAATTATGAGGAGCTACGGGGGTTATCACAAAACTACTTGCCTGCGGAAAAATAATGGGACCTCCACAACTTAACGAATAGCCAGTGGATCCAGTTGGTGTTGACACAATTAAACCATCAGCCCAGTAAGTGCATAAAAATTCTCCATTCAAATAAGTTTTTATTTTGACCAGCGAAGAGCTGTCTTTTCGTTGTAATGTAAATTCATTAAGTGCAAAAGGAGCATTCCCAAACAAATCGATATTTGAATCCAAATGCACTAGAGACCTAGCATCTAATTGATAAGTTTCTTTGATAATTGAGCTAATTGCCATGTCTATTTCACTTGGCTGAGTAGAAGATAGAAATCCAAGTCGCCCAATATTAATCCCTAAAATCGGTATATTCTTATTAGCTACAAAAGTTACAACATCAAGCATGGTACCATCTCCTCCCATGCTAATTACATATTTTGTTTTAGGTGGCAATTGAATATTTTCAGAGAACACGCCAATCTGCTCCGGCAAGTGGAGTCTTTCTTTTAAGTGTTTATATAATGGTTTGTATAATACTGGAATAATTGAATGACTAATCAATGATGAAATTAGATGAGAGAAAACGGGCAAGTCTGCTTCTTTAAACGTTCTATTGTAAACGGCTATAATCATAAATACGCTTTTATGCTAATTTGTAAATATAAGTATTTTACACTACAATTTTTCATTTGAAAGTTAAACAAAATACGCATTTGAATGTTAGATTTACTCAAAATAATAAATGTCCAGTTGCTGTGACCTTAATATATAAATATAATTTTTTTCCATTCTCACTTTGATAATATCTTCAGGTTGGGGTAATAATATTTTCTTTTCAATAAAACTTTCAGTGTTATATGAAATGAGATAAGGTTTTTTATAATAGACTAAGTATGGTGAAAAGAATTGAATTTCTTTTGTTTGAAATGGATATGAATTTTTCAAAAGTCCAAGTTGATCAAACCGATAAATCCCATGAATACTATCCACCACAAATAGGTTTCTGTCTTGCTCTGTGATTGAATTAGGAGATGGAATTGGGTCAAGCATATTCATCATAGATAATGAGAACTTACTTTCAAGTTTTTCATTTATTTTTTCCAGATTTGCATTTTGTCCATATACCCAAATACCACCATCTGATGAATTTGACACACAAAGGGCATTTAACAAATTAGAGTTGTTTAATTTGAAAGATGCTTTTAAACTCAGCATATTATCTAGTAAAATAATTTGAGAATAATCAGAATAGTAAACTAAAATTCGTAGAGGATTTGTCGCATCAATCTGAGTCATTTTCCCATTTCTTCTTTCATTAAATTGATTTAAACTATCGCCTAAATAATTATATTTGATGAGCATATTATTTAGCTTTACCACATAAATATTGCCGATTGGATCGGTTGTGAAATAGTTGGATTTTATCGGAATTGATTTCCTTAATTTTAATGTATCTCCTGAAAAAGCAATGGTCGCATTAAAAAAAATCGATAAAAAAAGAATGTACTTCATTTAATAAGATAAACGAAGATAATAATTAATTTAATGTGCTAAACATACCATTTTTTAATATCTTCCAATCTTGTCCGTCAGAAGATTCACTAATATATAATCCTTTATCAGTGCTGCAAAATAAATAATATTTCATAACATCAGTTCGATAAACCACTCGTTTCCCTTCTACATAATTAATTTTTGCATTCCATGGAATACCTGCTCCTGTTGAAACAAAACTAGTTCCATTTAATCGATATAAACCAGCACTATCAAGCCCTACATAAAATGCCTCACTTCCAAAAGGTCTATTCCCAAATAAGATTTCATTTTTTGCAGGAAGCCCTGAGCATTTACTCCAATTTTGACCTTCATCTGCACTATAATAAACACCTGACTTTCCGTAAAAATCAATTGCAAATAAGGTGTCATGACTGTGTTCTACATACCAAACTGTGGTATCAGTAGGAAGAGCAGAACCAGTTTGAGGCACTTGAGTCCAAGGACCATTACCATCTTTGATATATTGATCTGACATACTTCCCATTAAATATAATTTCCCATTATCTAATTGAGTAATTGATCTCATTTTGTCGAAAGAAGCAGGTGCGCTGGGGCTCCAATTTCCATCAGTTGTAAAACTTGCACCTAAATCATCACTTACTTGCACACCTGTTTTCCCACAAACATAAACTTTCCTCGTGTTTTTGTCATATGCAGCAGGATTAGGAATATAATATTCATAAAATAAATCTAAATAAGGAGTAACATCTGTATAAGAATCTTTGAAACTTTTTCCATCATCTTTACTATAATATATATTTCTTTTTACGTATAAAATATTTGTATCAGCAACTAGAATTTGTCGAATTGCCGTTTGATCGACGTGCAAAAAAGTATTAAAATACAAGGCATCATTTGTTTTATACATTGCTCCATCATAAGAGCCAATGAGTAAAGTGTATGGTGTTTTAATCGTTCTTGTATTGTCAATTTGATTGTACTTTTGACAAGAGTTAAAAATAGTTAATACTGAAATTATTGCAATAATCTGTATATAAACTTTCATGGTTTAAAAAATAATGTTACAAATTAAATAATTTTTTACGACAAATACTAATTAACTAAATTAGTTTTGTAAAAATATTATTTTATACGGATACAACATTAGACGTTTAGAATAATTCGTAAGTTTGAAAATAAATTAAAAAATAGTAATATGAAAATATCATTTCATGGAGCAGCACGAATGGTTACTGGATCAAAACACATTATTCATCTTAAAAATGGAAAAAAGGTACTGCTTGACTGTGGCTTATTTCAAGGGATGGGCGAAGAAACTTTTAAATTAAATAGTTCCTTTGGATTTGCTCCCGATGAAATCTCTTACGTAATTATTTCACATGCACATATCGACCACACTGGGCTATTGCCTAAGCTTGTGAAAGAAGGTTATAATGGTAAAATATTTTGCACTCCTGCAACTGCCGATTTAACTTCTATCCTTCTACAAGATTCTGCTTTTATACAAGAATCAGATATTGCCTTTGTCAATAAAAAAAGAGAAAAAAGAGGGCAACCTCCTATCGGTCCACTTTACACGGTGGAGGATGCTAAAAATGTTTTGCCGCTTCTCACAAAAGTTCCGTACAACCAAGTGTTTCAAATTGATGATGATATTTCATTTCACTACACCGACACTGGACATATTTTGGGAAGTGCAGCTGTGCATGTCACCATTAAAGAAGATGGCAAAGAAACAGTGATTACGTTTAGCGGAGATGTGGGAAGATATCGAGATGTGATTTTGTGCTCTCCAGAATCTTTTCCTCACTCTGATTATATTTTAATCGAAAGCACCTACGGCGATTCGTTTCACGAAGATTATCATAATTCAAAAGAAGATATTTATAAGCATATTGTCGAAACATGTGTTCAAGAAAAAGGCAAACTCATTATTCCGGCATTTAGTGTAGGACGTACACAGGAGCTATTATTTGCATTAAACCAATTGGAGCTTGAAGGTAGATTACCTAATATTCCATACTATGTTGATAGTCCCCTCTCCTCTAAATCAACAGAAATTATAAAAAAACATCCCGAACTTTTCAACAAACGAGTGCAACGCTTGATGGAAATTGACAAATTTCCATTTGACTTTAAAGGATTAAAATTTATTGAAGATGTCAACGAATCGAAAAGTTTAAATAGTAGAAAAGATCCTATGGTGATTATTTCTGCATCTGGAATGGCCGAAGCCGGTAGAGTGAAACACCATATTGCAAACAATATTGAAAATACAAATTGCAAAGTATTACTCACAGGATTTTGTTCGCCAAACACTTTGGGATATCGATTACTAACAGGAGCAAAAGAGGTTCGTATTTTTTCTGACTTTTACAAAGTAAAATGCAAAGTCGCTTCAATCAAAAGCATGAGTGCACATGGAGATTATGATGATTTAAGCCAATTTTTAGCCTGTCAAAATCCCGACTTAGTGAAAGGTGTTTTTGTCGTGCATGGAGAATATGATGTTCAGGTACATTTTCAATCGAAACTTCAAAAGAAAGGATTTAAAAATGTCAATGTCCCGGCAATGCACCAAACAATTCAACTAGATTAACACAACCTTGAAGTATCAATTTTCATTAACTGCAAGTAGAATTTCTGATACAAAAAAATAAGAATCACGAATGACAACATACATCTCAATTCTTAGAGGGATAAACGTTAGCGGGCAAAAACTAATTAAAATGGACGCTTTTAAAAAAAATGTATGAAAAACTAAATTTTGAAAACATACAGACTTATATACAAAGTAGCAATGTCATATTTTCAACAAACAATACGAATACGAAAGAATTAGAAAAAATAATTTCCTCAAAAATTGAAACAACATTCGGATATGATGTTCCGGTTATTGTAATTAGTGTAAATACATTAAAAACAATTATAGAAAATAACCCATTTGCCAAAGATAGTCAGAAAGATAAAACCTATTTACACATTACTTTTCTAGCTGAAATTCCAATAGAGTTTAACAAAGAAAGTATCATTGAAAAAAAAATGTCCAGACGAGGAAATTGTTTTTACATCAAATGCAATTTATTTGTATTGCCCTAATGGATATGGTAAAACAAAGCTCAATAATCAATTTTTAGAAAAAAAACTTAAAGTAAAAGCAACAACAAGAAACTGGAAAACAAGCACAGAGCTTTTAAAATTGACAACGTTATAAAAACTTCATCTAACGAAGAAAAATTATATACTTAAATAGCAATAAATGAATAATCTAAAAATAAAATCTGCCCTTTTTGGCGTTATTGTTGGCGATGCTTTGGGTGTACCTGTTGAATTTAAAAGCAGACAAACAATTGCTCAAAATTCCGTTACTGACATGATAGGTTACGGCACATACAATTTACCGGCTGGCACGTGGTCTGACGACAGTTCGCTTACACTTTGCCTTGCAGAAGCATTGACACAAGACTTTGACCTAAACACAATCGCTCAAAATTTTTGTAAAGTGGTATGACGAAAATTATTGGACTCCTCACGGAACTGTTTTTGACATTGGTATTGCAACACGACAAGCCATCTCAAGACTAACACAGGGCGAAAAGCCTGAATTAGCAGGAGGCTTTGAAGTATCTGATAGTGGGAATGGCTCACTTATGCGAATAATTCCTTTGCTATTTTACATTCAAAACAAATCAATAAACGAACGTTTTGAAATAACAAAACAAGTTTCATCGATTACACACAGACACATTCGCTCTGTAATTGCTTGCTTTTATTATCTTGAATTTGCAAGGCAACTTTTTTCAGGGAAAGACAAATTTGAAGTTTATTCAAACTTACAAACTAAAGTAACAAATCATTTGACTCACATTTCCATCGACCCGACAGAAATTGCCATATATGATAGACTTTTAAAAAACGATATTCAAAAATTGAACTCAGATGAAATACATAGCAGCGGTTATGTTTTGCATACACTCGAAGCCAGCATTTGGTGTTTACTAACAACCAACAACTACAAAGAAGCTGTTTTAAAAGCTGTCAATTTGGGAGGAGATACCGACACTACAGGTGCAGTAACAGGAGGGCTTGCTGGTATTTTATATGAATTGAACGACATACCAACCAATTGGATAAATCAAATTGCACGAAAAGATGATATTTTGGACTTAGCAGAGCGACTCGAAAAAAAAATTATTATGACTAAAAATACACTTATAAATAAATAACAGGATTTTATCTTTAACACTTTAACCTTTTTTAATAAACGAAATTTTCATTTAAATTTCTTATAAACTTCCCTATCTATTTTTGAATATTTTATTTTAATTTCAATTTAATTCAATTTCAAAAACACATGAAAAAAATATTTTTATTTCTAGCTCTTTTTTTCTACATACATTTCAAAATCGCAATCCCTCTATTTTCCACCGATAAACAATAACAACTGGGATAGTATTTCTATGAATACATTGGGTTGGTGTACTAATTATGAAAACGAATTGTATGATTATCTTCAAATGAATAATTCCAAAGCTTTCATTTTATTAAAAGATGGGAAAATTGTGATAGAAAAATATTTTGGAACATTTACGCAAGATAGCCTCTGGTATTGGGCTTCAGCAGGAAAGTCATTAACTTCATTTTTAGTCGGAATTGCTCAACAAGAACACTTATTATCAATCGAAGATACTAGCTCAAAATATATAGGAACTGCCTGGACTAGTGAGCCTATTGCAAAAGAAAATTTGATAAAAGTCAAACATCAATTGACAATGACTACCGGCTTAGATGATGGCGTACCAGACAATAATTGCACTGTAGATACTTGCTTGCAATACCTCGTAGATGCCGGCACTCGTTGGGCTTATCACAATGCTCCTTACACATTGCTAGATAGTGTTATTTCAAATGCTTCTGGTATGTCAATGAATAATTTTTTGCATCAAAAAGTTAGTACCCCCACCGGAATAAATGGCTTTTATTACAAAACAGGTTACGACAATGTATTTTTTAGCAAAGCTAGGTCTATGGCTCGTTTTGGATTACTCATCCTCAATAAAGGCAAGTGGGATCAAACTCCGGTCCTCACCGATTCTAATTATTTTTATAATATGGCTCATACCTCACAAGCATACAATTTGTCTTATGGATATTTGTGGTGGTTAAATGGCAAAGCATCATTTATGGTTCCTCAATCTCAGCTTGTCTTCCCCGGCAGCCTGTCACCTCATGCACCTCAAGACATGATAGCAGCACTCGGGAAAAATGGGCAAATGCTAAATATTGTTCCTAGTCAAAATGTAGTGTGGATACGAATGGGAGATGCTCCTGATGCAGGCTTGGTCCCTTTTTTGATGAATGATTCTATTTGGTTGCGTTTAAATAAAATAATGTGTACTCCTTCTGCAAGCTCTTCCTTTCAACAGCAAAATGCAGTGATATCAACTGCTCCAAACCCTTTCCATGATTTCTTGACACTTCATTGTGATTATCAAAATTTTGAAATTCGAGTTTCAAATATTTTTGGGGAAATGATTTATAAAGATGAAGGCATCAAAGGAAACACTCCACTCAATTTATCATTTTTACCTAAAGGAATTTACATTTTACATTGTATTTCATCAAATGGAAATCAAGTCATAAAAATCGAAAAAGACTAAAATCGCAAATAGCCGATTAAAACTAAAATTAACCTATTTTATTTTAAATAAATTTCTAAGAATTTAAAATTCATTTATATTTGATTTAAATAAAATTTAAATGAAAAAAATCTTATTGCTTTTACCTTTGATTTTTCTTTATAATTCAAGTTGTAAAAAAGGTCCAGGTGAAGGCGGGCGTGCTTTTATTAAAGGCAAAGTATATATTAAAAACTACACCTCAGCTCCTTGCCCATGTTATCTCAAAGAAGAATATTATGCACAAGGCGAAAATGTTTATATCCAATATGGAGATGAACCAGGCGTTGGTAGGTCTGTAAAGACAAGTTATGATGGGAGCTATCAATTTATGTATCTCCGCAAAGGAAAATACAAAGTGTTTGCCTTATCAAAAGATACCGCTTCAATCACGAAAAGTAAAACTATTGAAGTTTTGCAAGAAGTTGAGATTAAAAAGTCAAACGAAAATATAGAATTACCAGACATAATAATTACTAACTAGCTTGAACAAACATTTCATTTTTTTATTTGTCATTTTATTTCTGTTTGAAAATGCTTTTTCGAAAGGAGTTTCCTATCCAGATGCCGGGATGTGGAACACTTTTTCCATTGAAAAAAAAATTAATAAAAAATTCTCTATCTCCCTTGATGAGGAAGTGCGTTTCAAAGAAAACTATTCTCAATTGAATCTATTTTATACAAACCTTGGTGTTTCCTATAAAATTTCAAAAGGACTAAAATTCAGTTTGATTTACAGAAATACACAAAAAGTAAATTTCGAAAGAGGTTGGGATATCAAACACCGAATCATGTTTGACCTAACATATAAGAAAAAAATAAAGGATAATTTTTATGTGCAAATGAGAGAACGAATCCAGCTTGAAAACAAAAATATCTTCTCAAGTGAAGATGGAAAATATATTGAATCATTTTCTAGAACAAAAATTGAAATAGGCTATAATATCAATCGAAATTTGAAAGCCTACATATCTGAAGAAATGAGGTTTCAAATAGTAGATCCACGCAATGCAGAATCAAACTTTGGATTACATCGTTTTAGACAAGCCGCAGGTTTTAATTATAAATTAACTTTAAGCAGCACTATCGGAGCATATTATCTTGTGCAGCTAGAATCTAGAGTATATAAGCCAAATGATTTGTACATTTTCGGAATTGAATACAATATTGACCTTTAAAGCAAGAACTAAACTTTTTTCAATTAAAATAATAATTGCTGTTAGAAACGATAACCAATATTGAAGCCTAATCCTACAAGAATATTCATTGAATTATTATTATAACTAGTGCTGTACACATTCTTTTTATTATATGAATCATAATAATTAACACCCAATGTTGCATCTACCCCTAAATAAAATGATTTATTAATCGTAAAATTTACACTATTATTAATTCCAAAACCAAATGTTTTTCTAACTTCATTGATCATTTGATAATATCCTCCATTGGGTGTTTGAATATATTTTTGATAAGTACCATCTTCAATTGAAATGAGTAATTGAGGACCTACTGCAAACTTAACAATACCTTGCTTTTTAGGATATAGCTTCACAGTTGGTGTAACAAAAAAACCGACTCTGTCTAAAGAAAAAGTAACTGGAAATTGAAATGAAATAAATTGATTTTCAAAAATTCTTTCATAGGAAAGCCCCACAGATAAAGGTGTGTAATCATTAGAGTATGAATTGTTGTTTAATTCAATCAATTTAAAAGGAATAAAACTGATGATATTTTTACCAAATTTCTCAGTTTTTACTTTTGCATTTTTCTTTTCATTTGTACGATTCACTCTGTACTCTTGAGCTGTCAGATTGTTTGAGAAAAAAGGTATTGCTAATGAAAACAACAAGATGGTTTTGAAACGCATACTATATAATAATTTTATTAAAGTAAAAATACATAAAAATTATATCACAACCACTTTCGTGATTGATTTAACAAAGAATTCATGTCTTTTGGCAACTCATCAACAGCCTGAATTTTTTTTTCTACTTTCATCGATAAAAGAAATTTGATGAGCATGCAAAGCAAGCCTATTTAAGATGGGCGTTTCTTCCAATGCTGATTTTGATAATTTATAATTTTTCTTGATTGATGAAATAAAAACCGGATCAGGTATTCCATACACAGCATCACAAACAATAGGATTTCCCAAATCGGCACTGTGAATTCTAATTTGATGTGTTCTACCGGTTTGTATTTTATATTCTACCAAACTAAACTTTCCAAACGATTCAAGCACGCGATATTCAGTAATACTGGACTTCCCAGCCTTTGCATTGATTATCATTTTCCCTTTGATATAAGGATGTTCAGCTATTGCTTTATCAATAATCCCTTCTTCTTTTTCAAAGCAACCATGTATGATTCCTAAATAAATTTTTTCAACTTGACGAGTAGTAAATAATGTAGAAAGATATTGATGAGATTTTTCGTTTTTGGCAAAACAAATACAACCACTCGTATCTCTGTCTATTCGATGGACAACAAATATTTGTTTAAAAATTTTTATCAGTTCATTCCGAATAGAAAGAAGCTGCTCATTGTGTCTATCAGGTATGCTCAATATGCCAGACGGCTTATGTACTATAATATAATTTTCGTCTTCAAATAATATTTTTAATTTCAACGTCCCTTTTTTATTTAAAATGTTTTAAAAAAATCAGTTCCTTTTTTTCTAAAGGTCTAAAGGTTCCTCTTTGAATATTTTTCTTCGTCAAACCTGCATACATCACTCTATCCAAGGCTTTCACCTGATAGCCTAAATGTTCAAAAATACGTCTTACGATTCTATTTTTCCCGCTGTGAATTTGCAAACCAATTTCTCTTTTATCTTTCGGATTGATATAAGCAATTTCATCAACCTCAGCTAATCCATCTTCTAAATTCAATCCTTTGATAATTTTTTCAAAATCGATTTTTTCTAAATTTTTATCTAAAGTAACCTGATATACTTTTTTGATATTAAATTTTGGGTGGCTCAATTTTTGTGCAAGTTCTCCATCGTTTGTAATAATAATTAAGCCAGTCGTGTTGCGATCAAGTCTTCCCACCGGAAACAATCTGTACGATTCATATTCTTTAAATAAGTCTAAAACAGTAATTCGATTTTCGGGATCAGACGTAGTGCAAATACAGTTTTTAGGTTTATTTAATAAAAAATAAAGCAGTTCTTTTTGTGGAAAAATTCTTTTATTATCATAAAGTATATGATCATTTTCATTGACACGCACTGCCGGATTCACTTCTACAATTTGATTGACTTTTATCTTTTTATTTTTTATCAATTCAATGGCATCTCGACGTGAGCAAATTCCGCAATGTGCAATGTATTTATTGAGAGGCATTTTAGCATCATCTTCCTTTTCAATTGCAGGTTTTGCTTGCTTTTTAGGCTTTCCTAATTTTAAATTGTTTTTTGAAAAAGGGTTATTCTTTTCCGAAGTTTCTGATTTTTCAGAAGTCGGTTTTTGATGCTTTGTATGGCCAGTATGCTTCTTAGGAGTTTTATGTTTTTTTGTTTCTTTATTAGGTGGCATTGTTTTTTTTTCATCCTTTTTTAAAGGAACAAAATCTGATGGAGAAAAATGGTGTTTTTTTTTCATAAAATTAATAGATTATGGTTGTTGCAAAGAAGGATGATTGATATTCGCTAATTGACCACAAGCTGCGTCAATATCTTTCCCTCTACTCCTTCGTAGCCTTGCGTTCACTCGATTTTTTTCAAGGTGATTCATAAATTTCAACATATTTTGTTCACTCGATTTTTTAAGTTTGACACCACTCACCGGATTATATTCTATCAAGTTGATTTTACTTGGAATTCTTCTTGCAATTTTGATTAGTTCATCTGCATCTTCAATACTGTCGTTGAATTGATCAAATAAAATGTATTCAAACGTAACATGCTTTTTAAGTTTTTTATAATAGTAATCTAAGGATTCGATTAAGCTCGATATATGATTTGTTTCATTAATGGGCATTATTTGGTTTCGTTTGGCATCAGTCGGAGCATGAAGTGATATGGCTAAATTAAACTTCACTTGGTCATCTGCTAATCGCTTTATCATTTTGGTAACTCCAGCCGTTGAGACGGTAATACGTGAAGGCGACATTCCCAAACCATCGGTTGAGGTGATTTTTTCAATTGACTTCATAACGTTTGAGTAGTTAAGCAAAGGCTCTCCCATTCCCATATAGACGATATTGCTTAGCTTGGTACCATAATGCTCAATTGCTTGTCGATTTAATAAAAATACTTGGTCATAAATTTCATCAAAATCAACATTTCGTTTTCTTTCCATAAATCCGGTTGCACAAAATTGGCAAGCAAGGCTACACCCAACTTGAGATGAAACGCATGCTGTCATTCGAGTTGCGGTAGGTATTAAAACGCCTTCTATAAAATTTCCATCGCTGAGTACAAATCGATTTTTAATGGTAGAATCATTGCTAAGTTGTGTGTGATGATTTTGCAAAGCATTCAATGTGTATTCAGCATTTAATTTATCTTTGATTGATTTGGAAATATTGGACATCTCGTAAATCGAACGAGCTCCATGTTTCCAAATCCATTCATAAATTTGTTTTGCTCTGTACGGCTTTTCTCCATAAGAAAGAATCAATTTTTCAATTTCTTCAAAAGAAAGATGTCTTAAATTTTTCATGGAGTTTTTTAAAAGTTGTAAAGTTAAAATAAATAAATTTGAATTTCATTGTTGGCTATCATCATATAAAATTCGGATAGATTAAACAGGTTCATTCAGTAGTTGCCAAAGCTTATCTTTTAGGGAATGAATATTGGTTTGTGTAATCGATGAAAAGAAGTGCAGTGGCATATCAGATGGGAATTCATTTTTTATTTCATGTTTGAGTTCATCGTCCAACATATCGCTTTTACTAATGGCAATCATCATTTTTTTATCAATCAATTCTTCATTGTATTTTTTCAATTCATTGAATAAAATTTGATATTCTTCATAATGATTTTTACTATCGGCAGGGATTAGAAAAAGCAAAACGGGATTTCGTTCAATATGCCTCAAAAATCGATGACCCAATCCTTTCCCTTCAGCTGCACCTTCTATGATTCCCGGCAGGTCAGCCATACAAAATGATCTTCCGTCTTTATATTCTATCATTCCTAGATTAGGAGTGATAGTGGTGAATGCATAATCGGCAATTTTTGGTTTTGCTGCACTGATAACGGATAGTAATGTTGATTTACCGGCATTTGGGAATCCGACTAAACCGACATCGGCTAATATTTTTAGCTCTACAATTTTGGTAGCTTCAATTCCGGGTTCTCCGGGTTGTGCATAATCGGGAGCTTGGTTGGTAGGAGTTGCAAAGTTTGCATTTCCAAGCCCTCCACGCCCACCGGTCACCCAAATAGCTTCCTGCCCATGTTCTAAAATTTCTACTTCTATTTGTCCGGTTTCTTCATCTTTACCCACTGTTCCTAATGGCACTTCTATTATGATATCCTTTCCGTAAGCTCCACTCATATTATTTTTAGCTCCATTTTTCCCATCTTGAGCTATTAAGTTTTTATGATATCGCAAATGCAATAAAGTCCAAAGATTTTTATTTCCTTTTAAAATAATATGCCCTCCTCTTCCACCATTGCCTCCGTCAGGACCACCATTGGGTCTATATTTTTCTCTTAAAAAATGAACTGAACCAGCACCTCCTTTCCCTGATTTGCAAAAGATACGGATATAGTCAATAAAATTATCTTGTTGCATTCAACTTATTGAGGATTAAGCAATAATAAAAGTATCAATTTGATTCGAAATGAGATTAAAAACATCACTCACTTCGCCTTCTCCATTAATTTCGACTAATTTATCTTTGTGCTTATAATAGTCTGATACAGGAGCCGTTTTAGCATGATATTCTTTAATTCGTTTTGCAATTACTTCTTCGTTATCATCACTTCTTCCTGAAACTTCACCTCTTGAAATCAATCTTTTTTTCAATTCATTTTCACTTACTTTCAAGCTGAGAACTACCGTTATAGGATTATTTTTAAATTCGAGTAAATTGTCCAATGCTTCTGCTTGAGCCACCGTACGTGGGAACCCATCAAATATAAAGCCATTTGCTTCGGTATTTTCATCTAATTTGGTGCTAATCATTCCGATAACAACTTCATCCGGAACAAGCATTCCTAAATCCATATATTTTTTCGCTTCAAGACCTAAAGGGGTTTCATTGCTAACTTCGTTTCTCAATAAATCGCCTGTTGAAACGTGAATGAGCTTATATTTTTCGATAATTGAAATGGATTGCGTTCCTTTCCCACTTCCGGGAGGTCCAAATAATACTAAATTAAACATGATATCTTTAAAATAATATACAAAGATAAGAAAAAAAATGAAATAGGCTTTACATAATCTATATGATGCCCTCGATATATCATTTTATTAAAATGACATATTAGAAATTTGGTCTTAGAATTTTGTTTATCGACAACCCTTTAATTTGAAACTATTAAAAAAAAGTATTTAATTTTACTTCTCGTTATTATTATATATTTTATTCAGTATTTCCTTGACTATATCATGCCTTGGTTGAAGTTCAATAGAGGTAATTTCTTTTTCCATTTCTTGAAAATCTTGATATTCTTGAGCAGTCATAATGATTGATTCAAGCTCGTTTAGTTCATGGCTTCGTTTTATGTCGGTTTCTGTTTTTAAAGATGTAAAAAAAAGGGATTCTTTTGATGTAAAATTGTGCATGGGCATATTATTTCTTATTTAAACGCATCTTTTATTGAAAAAGTATATTTTCTCAATAAATTTATTTTTGAGCTACAATTAATTTAAAATATATTTCTCAATTTATTTTAAATTAATTGTAGCTTTGCAAACCTAAAAATGCGTGGGTGGCGAAATTGGTAGACGCGCTACTTTGAGGTGGTAGTGTCCGCAAGGACTTGGGAGTTCGAATCTCCTCTCGCGCACTAGAATCAGAGCAAATACTTTTTGTTTTTTAAAGTATTCTCTGATTTTTTTTAACCCCAAATTAGACATTTGAAGTTTAAATAGTAAGTAATAGTCCTGAAAAAATTAAAATATGGGAGAAAAAAATCGTGTATAAAAGGCTGTGAGTTATTCCAATTCAACTTGAAGGAGATTTTTCTTATGGCTTGTGTTCAATAGTGCAATTTGGAGTTAAAGGTTTAGCACTTTATAATTACTTTTATTTAACCCGACTTCTAATGATTTTTTATTTGATGCTAACGAAAATTATACTATAACTCCCTTCAATGTTCCAGATGTACATTCAGTAATTTTTACTTTCACAAAATCACATTTTGAAGAATTTTCTCTTGGGAAAATCACCATTTTATTATTATCTGCACGGCCACAATATTCTTCTTTGTTTTTCTTTGAAGGCCCTTCCACTAGGACTTCATACACTTTTCCGACTTCCTTTTGATTTAATTCAAAACCAATTTGTCGTTGAAGTGCAATTATTTCACTCAATCGTCTGTTTTTTATTTCAGAAGGTACATCATCAGGATATCGTCTTGCAGCCAGGGTGCCGGGGCGTTCGCTATATTCAAACATATAAGCCAAATCATATCGACATTTTTCTATCACATCCAATGTTTCCAAATGGTCTTCTTCTGTTTCAGAGCAAAAGCCGGTAATAATATCGGTACTTATGGAGCAATTGGGTATAATTTCTCGAATACGATTGACTTTGTGTAGATACCATTCTTTCGTATAGGTTCGATTCATCATTTGTAAAATACGAGAACTTCCACTTTGTAAAGGCAAATGGATATACTTACAAATATTGTCATATTTTGCCATTACTTGAAGGACATCATCAGTAATATCTTTTGGATGTGAAGTACTAAATCGCACTCTAAATTTCGGATGAATAAGGGCAACCATTTCAAGTAATTGAGCAAATGAAACCCGCTTTGTTCCATCATCATTTTGCCATAAGTAACTATCTACATTTTGACCTAAAAGTGTCACTTCACGATATCCATTATCAAATAAATCTTTTGCCTCTCGTACAATAGTAGCTGCATCACGACTGCGTTCTCTCCCTCTTGTGAAAGGCACAACACAAAAACTACACATATTATTGCAACCTCGCATGATACTCACAAAACTCGAAACACCATTGCCGTCTAATCGCACGGGATTAATATCACCATACGTTTCTTCACGACTAAGTAATACATTGACAGAACGATGACCGCTTTGAGCTTCGGCAATCAATTGAGGTAAACTCCTATATGCATCAGGACCGATTACAATATCAACCAACTTCTCCTCTTCTAACAATTGATCTTTCAAACGTTCAGCCATACAGCCCATGATAACAACAAGGCTTTCTTTATTTTTGCTTTTTAGTTTTTTAAAATGAATGAGTCTGTTCCGAATAGTTTGCTCAGCTTTATCCCTTACAGAACACGTGTTTACCAAAATCAAATTGGCTTCTTCAATAAACTGAGTACTTCCAAAGCCTATATCAAAAAGGATTGAGGCTACAATTTCACTATCATTAAAATTCATGGCACAGCCATAACTTTCAATATAAAATTTTTTTTCAGAATCTTTATTTTTTATAGACTCAAAAGCACTCCCCTGTTTACTTTCGTCAATTGTTTTGCCTATTGTTACTACCATTTTAAAATTCTATCATTTTATCAATTTGCAAAGATAAATAAAAAGAAATGTTTTATATTGATATATTCCATTGGCTTCGCAATTCCAATTTATTTATAAATATTATCTATATTAAATTGTTGCAATTAGATAAAAAATAGAAAAGTGAAGTCCAGATAATCAGAAGGAAAATAAAATTAGCAAAAATTGTTGAAATCAATGACTACAACAAAGAACATAAAGTGTAATTTGGTTTAAATATAGATTAAAATTGAAAGCTGATTTGAATCAAATGAATATTTGTATTTAATGTTCTTCTAGAGTAAAAAAAAGTTAATATAATTGAGAAGAATTTGGATGAAAATTGAAGTTGGATTAAGTGTAGTATAATTTGTAAAGTTAGAAATTTTGCAAGGTAAACGCCACTAATAGCCGACAAATCCTATCTTATTCTAATAAAGCATAAATCGTTTTTTATTCGTAATTCTTGATTGGGTTTAAAGTTAACAACATCAAGAACTGTGTAATAAAACAACCAATTCTGATAAAATAAATAAGATGAAACGAATAATCTCTATCGCAACGACACTTTTTATACTAATATTTTTCGCTTGCAATAAAAAGAATAATCAAACAGTGACAGTTGTTCGTGACTGCACTGGAACTTATTTACGGTTGAATGGAAGGGACTATCAAGTTTGTAATCTTGAAAAAGTGGCATCTTTTTCGACAGGTGCAAAAGTAACCGTTACTTTTAAAATACTAACTGAATGTAATGATTCAAGCAACCCAGCAGCCGCTTGTGAAATGTTTCACAAAAGCAAAGGTTAGATTGAAGCTATAAAAATCAAATTGAATATAACACTCAGACGAAAAAATGTACAGATAAAAAAAGCAGCCATCTTTATCCGAATAAAAAACTACCCTAAGATCATTTTTCTATTGCTTTGCCCCCAAGCTACAATTTTACCAATTAATGGCTCTAATGATTTGCCTTGTTCTGTTATACTATACACAACGAGTGTAGCTCATCAAGTGTCAGCTTCACGATTGATCAGTATATTCATATCCAATTATTTTAATTCCCTCGATAAGGTGCGAGATATAATCCCTTTCAAATCTCGATTGAGTTAGTCAAACCGTTTTTCTTTATCATAAAAACTTGCCAAAATCGCCGTAAATAAATCTTTCCCAAGAATATCTATTACATCCTGAACATCCCTTAACTGAAATTACTTTTATTTACTTTTCCTTTAAGTGATTTTTATAGAACCCTAAAAGAATCAATATTATTTACGAATATATTAAGTTTAAAATACTCTATTATACCTTTACCAAAATTTTTTTAAACAAAAAAATGAACATAACAATTATTGGAGCATCAGCTGGTGTTGGGCTGGAATCCGTAAAGCGAGCTTTAGACAGAAATCACAATGTAACTACTTTATCTCGGTCAAAAATAAACTTACCTGCCAATGCAAATCTAAATGCTATAAAAGGTAGTGCAACCAACAAAAATGATTAAAAAAAAACTATCGAAAATGCTGATGCCATAATTGTAACTTTAGGAACAGGCTCAAATATAAAACCAACCACCTTGTATTCTGATTTTGCAAAATTGTTGGTAGAAATACAGCAAGAAAATAACGTCCAAATTCCTTTCATTATCCTAACCGGATTTGGTACTGGAGAAAGCTGGCAATACAACGGATTTGTGATGAAACTTTTTTTCAAATTTATACTCAATAGTATATATTCAGACAAAACAAAAATGGAAGAAATCATTACTTCTTCAAAAAGATTGTAAGACCCGGACTCCTGAAAAACAAACCACTAACAGAAAAATATAGAACAGAAAATATGCTTTTTAAAGGCATCAATATTAGAAGTATCAACAGAGCTGATGTTGCCGATTTTTTAGTCAAACAAGCTGAAAATCCAACCGAATTGTTTCACTATGTTTCGCTTTCAAATAAATAAAAGAAAGGCTAATCAATATATCAATATAGACATAGTTACATCTGAAAAAAATCTGCAATTGGATATTATAACTTGCATAGGCCGTTTTAAACAAAAACTCAACTATCATCAATGCGTTTACGAAAAAGGTGGTCTATTATTAATATCAGTAACCATTACTCAGCTTCATGTTTTAAGATTTAACATCTCCTCAAATAAGTCTTTTAGTTGAAATTTTAATTTAGGTTACTTCTACACAACCAATTAAAAACTCACTAGAAAATTATCACAAATATTTAAGTGAAAAGTGTTTGTCATGTAGAGATTTTTTGAAGATACAAATATTTATTTTCTTCTTTTCATACATTTAAAAATGGGAGTGTGAAAAGTGTTGGCTTAATTTAAAATTCTTGTATAAATTTTGCAAATAACAGAAAAAATTTTGGTCAATTGATTATTTCACATTGGTATAACTGAATAATAAAGTAGAAAAAAAGATGCTATTTTTTAAACAAAGGAGCTACTTTTATTCATATTGGATAAGTTAAATAAGCTCAAGAACTTTGAAAAAAATTAACTCACACTTTGTCTAATGTCAATCACTTTCAGTTGGATGCTTTTGTTGCCGTTCCATTCATTTTCTTCAATATGATATATCATATCAAAAGGTAGATTAGTTTCAACAATCGGAAATTTATCAACATGGTTAAACCCAATACCATTCATTGTTTTCCCTTTTTGTGAAACGATATATTTGACATGTAAATCTTTTAGCACTCTACTATAATTTCTATAATTCACAACATTTCTAGTCATAAATATGGGTCTCATATTTTCGGGACCATGTGGTGCAAATTGATTTAAAATATCAAGAAAATTTTCTGAAATATCCTGAAAGCTAATCTCTGTATCAATTTCAATTTCAGGGATTAGCATTTCATCTGTTAGGATTGAAGATGCAACTTGATTAAACTTTTCTTTAAACAAATGATAATATTCTTTTTCCATAGTCAAGCCAGCAGCAAAATAATGTCCTCCAAATGAACTTAAATATTCTGAACACTCTGACAATCCTTCAAAAAGATTAAACCCTTTAACTGAGCGGGCTGAGCCTGATATTTTACCATTACTTTCCGTTAGCACGATCGTAGGGCGATAGCAATGTTCTATCAACCGTGAAGCTACAATTCCAACAACCCCCTTATGCCAATCTTCCTTATAAACTACTGTTGATTTCAATTGCGAGTTCACATCTACTCCACTCAGCATATTCAAAGCTTCCTCTGTTGTTTTTTTGTCGATATCTCTCCTATCATTATTATCACTATGCAATTGCGAAGCATAATCCAACGCTGCATTCATATCTTGTTCTATAAATAATTCTACAGCTTTTCTAGCATCATCCATACGCCCGGCAGCATTCACTCTTGGGGCAACAATAAATACTAAATCAGATATCGTAAATACTTTGTTTACTTTCCCAATTGCTTTGATAGCCTGTATGGCGACACAGGGGTTTTGATTGACTTTTTTTAACCCCAACACAGCCAACACTCGGTTCTCGCCAGTAATCGGAACGATATCGGCTGCAATGGCTGTCGCTACTAAATCGATTTTTTCATTCACCTTATTCATATCCACATTATGTTGAATAGCATAAGCGGCTATCAACTTGTAGCCTATTCCACAGCCACAAAGCTCTTTGTATGGATATGGACAATCATATTGTTTTGGATTCAAAATGGCAATCGCATTTGGCAAATTATTATCTGGCAAGTGATGGTCGCAAACAATGACATCAATTCCATTTTCATTAGCATAGGAAATCAAATGAGCAGATTTAATTCCACAGTCTAGGGTGATAATTAAGCTAAAATTATTTTGAATTGCATAATCAATTCCTTTTTGTGAAACTCCATATCCTTCTGCAAATCGGTGAGGAATATAGAATTCAATATTTTGATAAAATTGTTTGAAAAATGAAAACACAACGGCAACAGCTGTTGTGCCATCCACATCATAGTCACCATAGATTAATATTTTTTCTTCCTTTTCAATAGCTTGATTGATTCTCTCAATTGCAGTTCTCATTCCTTTCATTAAAAATGGGTCGTGTAGCTGAGATTCATCAATTCTAAAAAAGGCTTTTGCTTCTTCAAATGTATTGATATTTCGTTGAGCCAAAAGCTCGCATAAGGGTTTTGGTATTTTTAATTGTTCTTGTAAACTTGAAACAATTTTGTAATTTGACTCTCTGAGCCTCCATCTCTTTTCCATATTCTATTTTTAATCTAATTATATATAATTATCTGTTGATTACTTACTCCCATTTAAACACTTTCACTGCAATAGAATAAACAAGTATTCCCCAGATTGACAAAATAAGTAATTCTTTCCAACATGCAAATAAAGGCACTCCCTCAAATGCAATTTTTCTCATTGCATTATTAAATTGAGTGAGAGGAAGCATATTGCAAAATGGCTGTAACCATGATGGAAAGCTATTTACACTCATAAAAACTCCAGACAATAAGAGTTGAGGTAAAGTTATCATATTGGCAAGTGGTGGAATTAAGGATTCGTTTTTGGCAACACTACTCACAATAAAACCCATTCCTAAAAATAAAATGAGCCCTATCGTGCTTAATATCAACATTTGAATAAAAGTACTCACCCCATTGACTAAAGTGAATCCGAAGGCATAATACCCTATGAGTATGATAATAGCTGTTGAAACAACTTGCCAAATCAATCTTGAAAAACATTCGGATAAGATAATATGAATTCGTTTAACGGGTGTTGTAAAAAAGCGTTTTAACACCAAGGTCTGTCTTAAAGAAAAAAAGACAAATGCTGTTCCGAAAATACCTGCACTTAAAATCGAAAACCCTAAAATCCCAGGTAGAAAGAAGTCCATATATTTATACTCTCTTCCTTGACTGATAGTCATTTCGTTGACTTCTGCTACATGCTGATTTTCAGGAAAAGCCACTGTATTCAGGGTATCGATAACTCCTTTCAATATTTGTCGAGCAACCGTAATGTCATTGCCGGCTGCATCGCAGGTCTTAAAATCAATTTTATAAAAAGGTGATTTTTCTTCGTCTAGAAGTTTAATATTTAAAATTGCTGCAATTTTTCCTTTTTCAAAATCTTCATTTTGCATTGTAGAATCTTCATAATTTTTCAATCGCACGAATGGTACATTCAATAACGTTTGATAGATTGGGTTAATCGTGTCGCTACCTTTTTCGACTACAAAATCTACCTTAAAAGCTCCTACTCCTCCCGAACCGACCAATCCAAACGAAACAATAAATACTAATGGAAATGCGATACTAAATACAATTGCTGATGGACTTCTTAATAGGCTAATTAAACTCCCTTTTGTGAGTGCAAGCAATGCTTTTAATTGGCTATAATTTGAAGACATTCCGCAAATTTAATTGAGACTTAATTAAAAAATCGAAATTATTTTTTAATTAAAAATAGGAATCATTACTCCAAATTGATATGATAATGTTTGATAATATCTTGAATTGGGATTTTGAATTAAATCATAATTGATGCTAATAAATGAATATCCATAACTTCCAAAACGCTGCATATATCCCACTCCTACCAATGCTGATGGAATTGTTTTTCTGTAATAAGATTCAGAATACTTTCCGGTTGTCATGTTGAAATCAAAACTTTTTAAGTATTTGACATTATTCAATTCGGGTTCAAAATTGATCATCAAAAAGTTTTTAAATAAATAGCGAGCATATACACTTAATGAGTAACCGGGATATTTATGCTTAAACGTTTCTAACTGCCCATTTATCGGATTAGTGTAATCCTCTGCTTGTTGAAAGTAATTAAACCCTAAGGTGACTCCCGCATTAAAATTTTCATGAAATGCATACCCTAATGTGGGAGATATATCAAAAGAAAATGCTCTATAAGCCGCTCCTGCTCCTATTCCGGGGCCTAGTAACAATCGCTTTTTATCAAATCCATTTTGGGAAGTTTGTGATGGATTTAAATTAAATGTATTATCTTTTTGAAATGAATATCCTATTTCGGCACCACATAAAATACATATTAAAAAAATGAACTTTTTCATAAAATTATTTTGACAAATATACATTTGTTTCAAAGCTATTCTTATTGAAAATTTATAATGCTTGCAAATTTTAACGCATTATTAAATCATATTTTTTACAATTGATTGAAATGGAATGATGCAACTTTTGTCGTTTCATAGAAACTTCGTTTGGGATTTATTTATTAAATTTACAGTTTAAATTTTTCTTTATGAATATCACATATTATGGTCAATCGTGTTTTAGCGTAATAGTGGATGGAAAGCATTTATTATTCGATCCTTTTATTTCTGAAAATGAAATGGCTAGCCACATTGACATTCATAGTATTCCTGCCGACTATATTTTACTGAGTCATGCACATGCCGACCATACTCTTGATGCTGTTTCAATTGCTTTAAGAACTGGTGCAAAAGTGATTTGTAATTTTGAAATGCACGACTGGTTTCAAGATAAGGGGGTGACTAATACTCATCCGATGAATACTGGTGGAAGTTGGCAGTTTGAACACTTTAAAGTAAAATGTACTGTAGCTCAACACAGCAGCAGTTTTGGCGATGGTACTTATGGTGGCAATCCTATGGGATTTATCATTTCTACTCATGATTTATCCTTTTATTATAGTGGTGATACTTCTTTAACTTTAGACATGCAACTCATTCCAAATTGGGCTCAAATTTCATTTGCCGTTTTGCCAATTGGTGATAATTTCACAATGGGCGTTGATGATGCTATTCTTGCTTCACAATTTGTAAAAACTCAAAAAGTAGTGGGTGTTCATTATGATACTTTTGGATTTATAAAAATTGACCACCAACAAGCAAAAACTCAATTTGCCAATGCCGGTATCGAATTGAATTTAATCCAAATCGGTGAAAGTATTGATTTATAAAATCCCTTGATCGGCAAAACTAAAGTAATGATCTCCTGCTACAATAATATGGTCATTGACTGCAATATCGAATAATTTTCCAGCTTCTTTTATTTTTCGTGTTAGTTGCTTATCAGCCTCACTTGGGTTTAAATTTCCTGAAGGGTGATTGTGAGATATAATCAATCTTGTGACTGTTTTCAACTCTAATGCTTTTCTAAAAATAATGCGAATATCAACAACTGTTCCGGTAATGCCGCCATTGCTGATGGGTTCTATCATTACGATTTTCCCATTGTGCAACATATAAATGACATAAAAAGTTTCATGATTATTTTCTAAATAATAAGGAGCCAAAATATTATAAGCCTCGCGGCTTGAACTGATAACAGGATTTTCAAGAGCGACAGCTAATTGCCTCCTTTTTCCCAATTCTAGGGCTGCTAATAAAGTGACCGCTTTTTTTTCTCCAAGACCCTTTATCTTCAATAATTCATTTAAGCCCATTTTTGAAAATTCAAGTAAATTATTTTGATTTATTTGTAAAATTTCTTTACTAATATCCAATGCAGTGCGTTGGGCAGTGCCGGTGTTGATTAAAATAGCAATTAATTCAGAGTTACTTAAAGCAGAAGCTCCCTTTTCTATCATTTTTTCTCTAGGCCTTTCATCCAAAGCCCAATCCTTGATTTTTTTAAATTCATTATTCATGCAGGTTACTCATTGAGAAATGCAATTTACTCATTCAAAATGACATTTTACTCATTTCCTATTCTAAATCACTCATATCTACTAGTATATTTGTACCAAGTAGGTTATTTATGTGACTTTTTCAATTTAGCCCCCATCTTTGATGGGGGATTTTTTTATCCAAAAAATCATATCCTTACTTCAATTAAATCCATTTGAATACACTTTATTCATTAATAAAAATTACCTTTGCTACTCATAAAAAATAAGGAATATGAAATTAGTTTCTCATTTAAAAAAGTGATAATGAATCATTAGCATTATTAATTCAAAATAAACTTTATGACCTAAAAGATGCTGATATATTACTCCCCAGCACAATGAAAGAAATGCTAGAACATTGGGATGATAATATCGAAAAAATAAAAGAGTTAGAGTCAAAAATTATAAAAGGACAATTACTCGAAAAACAATTTACAAATTATAATGAAGCTATTGTATTAGCTCCCGTTCCTCAGCCAACAAGTTGCAGAGATGGATATGCTTTTAGACAGCACGTTGCCGCAGCACGAAGAAATCGTAAAGTGGATATGATTAAAGAATTTGACCAATATCCAATATTTTACTTTACCAATCATAATGCAATTCAAGGCCCCGGAAATATTGTTTGCATGCCTGACCATTTTTTAAAACTAGATTTTGAATTAGAAGTTGCAATTGTTGTTTGCAAAAAAGGTAGAAACATCAAAGCTGAAGATGCGGATGAATATATTGGTGGTTTTATGATAATGAACGACATGAGTGCTAGAACTTTACAAATGGAAGAAATGCTCCTAAACTTAGGCCCCGCCAAAGGAAAAGATTTTAGTACGGTCATAGGCCCTATGTTAGTTACACCTGACGAACTAGCTCATTTTGAAACTCCTTGCAAACCCGGACATACTGGAAAAAATTATAATCTCAATATGAAATGTTGGGTAAATGGAAAGCTAGTCAGTGAAGGAAATGTGGGTGATATGGATTGGACTTTTGCAGAAATTTTGGAACGTTGTTCTTACGGAGCAGATATACTACCTGGTGATGTCATTGGTAGTGGTACCGTTGGGACAGGATGCTTTCTAGAACTTAATGGAACAGGGCTTTTAAACGATCCAAACTATGCAGTGCAATGGCTTCAAGAAGGTGATGAAGTAGTTATGGAGATTGACCATTTAGGTACTTTAAAAAATAAAATTATTAAAGACGAAAGTAAATTTTCAATATTAGCACAGAAAAAAAACATATAATGCGCATAATACCACACGAATTAAAAACATCTTTATTCCATTCTTATTTGCTTGGGAGTGTTTCTCCTAGACCCATTTGCTTTGCCTCAACCATAGACAAAAATGGCTTTCCCAACCTATCTCCATTTAGCTTCTTCAATACATTTGGAAGCAAACCACCTATCATGATATTTTCTCCAGCAAGAAGAGTTCGTGACAATACGATTAAACATACTTTAGAAAACATTTTAGACACCAAAGAAGTCGTCATCAATGTTGTCAATTATCCAATGGTTCAGCAGGCGAGTTTGAGCAGTTGTGAATATCCAAAAGAAGTCA
Organism: Bacteroidetes bacterium OLB11; assembly: GCA_001567165.1. GTDB lineage: Bacteria > Bacteroidota > Bacteroidia > Chitinophagales > Chitinophagaceae > OLB11. Next base: position 3,117 of record LNFQ01000009.1, on the reverse strand, counting down.
ATGAGTTTATCAAAAGTGGATTTACACCGATAGAATCAGAGATTGTTAAACCTTTTCGAGTGAAGGAATCTCCTGCTCAATTTGAATGTAAAGTGCTGGATATCATTCACACTGGCACAGAAGGTGGTGCTGGGAATTTAATCATCTGTGAAGTCCTGCTCATGCATCTAAATGATGATGTCTTGGATGCTGAAGGGCAAATAGATCCTCATAAAATTGATTTAGTAGCTCGCATGGGTAAAGATTATTATTGCAGAGCGTCAGGCGATGCTGTGTTTGAAGTGCCTAAGCCAAATTCAAAATTAGGAATGGGATTTGATGCCCTCCCCGAAGTCGTAAAACATAGTCAGGTATTAAGCGGAAATCATTTAGGTCAGTTAGCAAACTTTACTGAAATTCCTGCTAAAGACGAGCAATTTATAGTCGATTCATCAAAAGATTTATTTCAATTAGCAAAAGATTTTTTAGACAAAAATGATGCCGATTCAGCTTGGCAAGTATTATTAAGAGTGATTAACTAGCATCTTAAAATTCAGATTATTAGATATGAATTTTAATTTCATTAATGTCTTGAATAAAAAGAGATTCAGCACTTATTTTTACCAAATATTCATTTGCTTTCCCGTATTCGTTTTTCTTTTTCAAATTTATGTTCAATTAGTACTTCTATTATCAAATCCTCTTAGCTTTAACTCTAGAGAATTGATACTTTATTTTGTCTGGCTACCCATTTTTTATCTCCCCTACTTTCTAAGTAAGATTAAATTATTTTATTACTCAGCAACCTCATTACTTGGGCTCATTTCTTTTTTCAATCTCATACATATCATTATCACATATAGGCCTTTGACTGCAAGTAGTTTTTTTATTTTTAGCAATACTAATGCGAATGAAGTGACTGAATTTATTGATACAATTCATTTATGGAGGGGGGTATTTTTAATCCCTTTCATTTTTCTTTTCTATAAAAGTTTCAAAAATGTCCCACAATTATTAAATCGCAAAATCAATAAAATGGCGTATATATGTAGCCTTATTTTTAGTACTATTTTTATAAGTGAAAATATTTTGCACAAACGATTTATAAGAAAAGGAGTAAACGGTGATATGTCTGTTTGGTATGTGATTTATCACGATTGGCAATCTTTTAAAATGAATAGCCAAAGACATGTGCGTTCTGTTCCTGTATCAATAAAAGATACAAACGCCAAAGAAATTATAGTATTGGTTATTGGTGAATCGCTCAATAGAAATCACATGAGTATATATGGATATCATCGTAATACAAATCCACTTTTAGCTCAACGAAAAGACATTCAAATATATCAAGATGTCATATCTCCCTTTCCTAATACTTTAAAGAGCGTGCTGATGATAATGAGTCATTCTAATTTAGACAAACCACAATCCCAAGAAAATGCAATCAACTTAATAGATATCTTTAGTAGTGCGGGATACAACACAACATGGATATCAAATCAATCCCCGATAGGTATTTGGGATAATGCCATTTTCAACATTGGAAACACCGCTTCCCAAACATATTTTGTCAATCAGACTTCGAACTCTTCAGAAGAAGCCACTAATAAAATATCTTATGATGAACAAGTGTTTGAGCCATTTATTAGCACATTGAATAAAAAAAATTCTCAGTTTATTGTTATTCATCTATTAGGAAATCATACTCGTTATGCTTATCGATACCCAAAAACATTTAATGTATTTCAAAAGGCAAATAATAAAGAAGAAATTACAATTAATGAGTATGACAATAGTGTTTTATATAACGATTTTGTTGTTGATTCAATAATCAATATCTTATCTAAAAAATCAATGAAACTCAATGTTAATGCCTCTTTGGTTTATCTGTCAGACCATGGGGAAAATGTGTATGATGAAGATAGTGAATTTGGACATAATTATAAAAATATCATTCCAAAATCATTGATTGAAATACCCTATATTGTTTGGTCAAATAATAATTCATTAAATTCAATATTTGAAGCCACCAAAAATAAGCCTGCTATCAGTGACGATTTATTTCATCATATCATCGGAATGAGTAATGTGATGACTCCCCTTTACGAAAAGGCACGAGATATAAATAACCCTGCGTTTAATAGTCAACGCCCACGAGTATTAGAAGATCATATTAATTATCAGGATAAATAAAAATAGGCTATATAGTAACGCTACTCAGAAAGAAATTTCTAATATGACATTTGGATTTAGAGTAAATTAAATGACTCACTCTCTTAACAATTTTCCATTTCAATAATCGTGTACCCTTTGCTCTTTATATCCGCTTCCCAATGGGGTTTTAAGGTTTCAACATGACAAAAACTACACTCTTTTGAGGCTAAGGCTTGTCCTTCCTGACCTTTAGATTTTAAATATTCCCGACCAAAAGCAAATACAGATTCTTCATCTTTCAATTCTTCTGGAACCAGAATATCAAAGTGCATAACTATTCCATTTTTTTTAGTGACATAAGTGTCCCAAACTGCTACTTTCATTTTTGAGTTTTTTTTATATTTTATTTTTAATTAGAAACGAAGATTTTTTAATCGTAAAAAAATGCCCCATAAAAATAGCTACCTAAAATAAGGAGCAATTCTCGGTTATCCTTCTGCCATTGATGCGCCAAAATTAATATGCAATACATTTCCATTTGGCATCACTAATGCCGGTACAGATTTCACTCCAGCTGCATCAGACTCTCCAATACCTGATTTATTATCACCTAAATGAACAACCTCTACTTTATCATCACCTATAAGGTTTACGATATCATGTTCAACATTGACACATACAGAACAACCTGCGTGGAAAAAAATTGATTTTCTCATGTTTAAAAAAAATAAATTTGTGTTGACAATATTGTCAATGCAAATATAGTTAGCTATCCTAACTATTCAAAAATTTGATACTTATTTTATATAAATTACTTCTATTCATAATAATTAATCTGGATATGCCAAAAGAAAATATTTATACCTCAAAAATTGAATGAGATTTGGGTTAACTGAAATGATTTAAAAGAAAAATAAAAAAAGGCAAAAAATATAGGATTTGTATTTTTTTGCCTTTTTTTCTAGTGATCCGGATTGGATTCTA
>LNFQ01000008.1 GCA_001567165.1 Bacteroidetes bacterium OLB11 | reverse complement strand
TATTTTGTTGTTTCCACGTCCGCCACTATGATCATAAATTTTAATATCGTACAAGCGTTTTCCATCATTATCTTTTTTGCCAATGTAAATAGAATGATTACTAATGCCGGAATAAAAAACTTCCCGGCTTGATGGCAACGGTAGGCTTTTTTTCTCCAATATCATATTGCAAACGAATGACTTTCATCGCTGCTTGTGGAATGACATAATTGTTGAAAAGAAATGATAGAATTGTAATCAGAACAATAAAAAAAAATAACGGTTTTGCAAATTTTGCTATTGAAATACCGGCTGATTTAATTGCAACCAATTCAGATGTTTCACCTAAGTTTCCAAAAGTCATGATGGAGGCAAATAAAATACCCAAAGGAAGTGCTATTGGAACTAGGGTGGTAGAAAGCAAAGCTAAGAATTGCAAGATGGTCATAGCATCGAGACCTTTCCCAATAAACTCATCAATCCACAACCACATGTATTGCATGATGAAGATGAACCATGTCACTAAAAACGCACCTAGAAAAGGTAGCCAAAATGATTTGATAATAAATTTTGAAAATAACTTCAAAATAATTTTTATTGCAAATTTATAAGACTTCTAACGAGAATAAAATTAAATAAAATAAAAAATAAGTAAAATATTAACTTCCAATTCGATATTTTAATTCTTGAATTTGAGAATCCCAAAGCCTTTGCTGGTCTTGCATTTCGTTTTTATCCGCAAAGTCGGTAATCGTCAAAATCGTTTCGTTAGTGACAGGACTTTTTTCAATTCTAAATTCAAAATACTCTTTGCTACTCATCCAGTCCCATCTGAACACAACATATTCGTTTTCTTCGGCCGCAATCATTTCGGCTGTTTCATCACTACCTTCCCATTCAAAAGTATAACTATTATCTTTGTGTTTTACTTTATCTGCAAACCATTCTCCTAATCCAGATGAGGTCGATAAAAAAGGATATAAGATAGAAGGAGAACAATTTATTTGATATTCTATTGTATATTTTAAACGATTAGCCATATTTTTTAATTCTCGTTTCGTTATTGATTATTTCGCACAATAATATAAAAATTAATGAGATATCAAAATATTTTGCAATCTTTCTTTATTATTTTTTTTTATAAGAATAAAAAGAATTTTGGCGGTAACGATTTTAACAATACTTTTGTTTATGAAGATGTTAAACTCATCATTCATCATGCTCATTTTTTAATATCTAAAACGAATTATTAACGAATTAATTTTATACAACTATGTCTATGCGTCAGCTTAAAATCACGAAGTCAATTACGAATCGTGAAAGTCAATCTCTAG
>LNFQ01000007.1 GCA_001567165.1 Bacteroidetes bacterium OLB11 | reverse complement strand
TTTGATATACTTATAAAAATACCTATTTTATATAATGAAAATTATTTAACCCAAATAACGAAAATTATCATTTGAGTTAAATTCATTTATTAGGATTCCATGTAACTTTCAATTGGCTCACAAGTGCACACCAAATTACGGTCACCATGAGTGTTGTTTACACGACTAACTGTTGGCCAAAATTTATTTGTTTTCACCCATTCCAATGGAAATGCAGCTTCTTGTCTTGAATATGGACGATCCCAATCATTTGCAGTAATGACCCATTGTGTGTGTGGAGCATTTTTCAATACATTATTTTTCGCATCTACTTGTTTGTTCACTACAAGGTCAATTTCTTTTTTAATATTTAATAATGCATCACAAAAACGATCGAGCTCAGCTTTGTCTTCACTTTCGGTGGGCTCTATCATTAAGGTGCCAGCCACGGGAAATGAAAGGGTTGGAGCATGAAAGCCATAATCCATCAAGCGTTTAGCAATGTCTTCTGCTTCGATTCCTAACGGTTTAAATGGACGTAAATCAACGATAAATTCATGAGCACAAGTCCCATTGATACCGGTGTATAAAATTTTATATTCTTTCTCAAGACGGCATTTCATATAGTTGGCATTGAGTATGGCATATTGAGTTGCTTTTTTTCAAGCCAGTTGCTCCGAGCATTTTGATATAAGCATAAGATATAAGCAAGATGCTGGCACTTCCAAATGGTGCAGCACTGACAGCGTGGATTGGTTGACTTCCTCCTGTTTTTACAAAAGGATGTGAAGGTAAGAATGGTGCTAATTGTGATTTTACACAGATAGGTCCCATGCCAGGCCCACCTCCACCATGAGGGATAGCAAATGTTTTATGTAAATTTAAATGACAAACATCTGCTCCGATGAAGCCCGGACTTGTCAATCCAACTTGTGCATTCATATTAGCGCCATCCATATAGACTTGTCCACCGTTTTCATGAATGATATTACAAATCTCAACAATCGTTTCTTCAAACACGCCGTGTGTAGAAGGGTATGTCACCATCAATCCGGCTAAGGAATCTTTATATTGTGTTGCTTTATTTTTCAAATCATTCACTTCAATATTTCCTTTTTCATCACAAGCCACAACTACTATTTTGAAACCACACATTGAAGCACTAGCAGGGTTTGTACCATGTGCAGAAATTGGAATTAATATAACATTTCGATGGGGTTCGTTACGACTTTCATGGTAGGCTTTGATGACGAGCAACCCGGTGTATTCTCCTTGAGCTCCAGAGTTTGGTTGCAAACTACAAGCATCAAATCCTGTTATTTTACATAAATCACTTTCAAGAGTGCTTATTAATTGCTGATATCCTTCCCATTGATTTTTGGGTGAAAAAGGGTGAAGAGAGCCCCAATGTGGATCACTGACAGGCATCATTTCGGTAGCGGCATTCAATTTCATGGTGCAGCTTCCTAATGAAATCATAGAACGGTTTAATGCTAAATCTCTATCTTCAAGTGTTTTTAAATAACGCATCATTTTACTTTCACTATGATGAGTATTGAAAATAGGGTGGGTAAGGTAGCTTGAATTTCGCTTAGCCCAATCAGGTATTTGTGAAATATTTTCACTAAGGTTCAAATTAGAAATTCCAAATATTTTCGCAATATTTTGCACGTCTTGAGGTAGTGTTGTTTCGTCAAAGCTAATGCCTATATGGATTTCATCAATTTTTAATACATTGTATCCTGCATGCTGTAATTGATTGAAAATTTCTTCTGCATTGGCAGTTTTTATTTTTAAAGTGTCAAAATAATGAGCATATTCTATTTGAGTGCCGAGTGCATCTCCCAAGCATTTTGTGTAGGAAGAAATTCGAGTAGCAATATTTTTGATTCCTTTTGGTCCGTGGTACACGGCATACATAGCAGCCATATTGGCTAACAAAGCTTGAGCTGTGCAAATATTTGAGGTTGCTTTTTCTCTTCTAATATGTTGTTCTCTTGTTTGCAAGGCCATTCGTAAACAGCGATTGCCTTCTGCATCAATACTCACTCCGATGATACGTCCTGGAATAATTCTTTTGTGAATTTCTTTGGTTGCAAAGTAAGCAGCATGAGGACCTCCAAAGCCCATTGGCACTCCAAACCGTTGAGTGTTACCTAATGCAATATCAGCACCCAATTCGCCGGGAGGAGTTAGTAGGGCTAATGATAAAATATCGCAAATCATAGCAACACCACATTGATGAGATTGAGTTTTTTTGATAAAATCTTGATAGTCTTCAATGCTTCCTTCAGAGTTTGGATATTGAACGATAGCTCCAAAATAAGTTTCGTCAATGTTTGCACTTGCAAAGTCTCCAAAAACTAATTCTACTTCAACCGGTTTTGCTCTTAGTTTTAAAACTTCAATTGTTTGTGGGAAAATTTTATTGTCAACAAAAAAACGGTTTTTATCATCTTTCCCAAAAGCACCATTCAACAAGGTCATTGCTTCTGCCGCAGCTGTAGCCTCATCTAGCAAAGAAGAGTTTGCAATAGGCAAAGCGGTGAGGTCGCTAATCATTGTTTGAAAATTGAGTAAACTTTCTAAACGTCCTTGTGCTATTTCAGCTTGATAGGGAGTGTATTGAGTGTACCAACCCGGGTTTTCAAAAAGATTACGAAGAATAACACTCGGCGTAATCGTACCATAGTAGCCCAAGCCGATATAATCTTTATAAATTTTATTTTTTAGTCCTAAATCAGATATGTGTTTTAGATATTCAAATTCGCTCATTGGTGTTGACATATCCAAATCCTTTTTCAGTCGGATAGAGGAGGGTACTGTTTTTTCTATTAATTCATTGATAGATTGTACACCAATGGTATTAAGCATTTCGTTTGTTTCCACTTCGTTTGGGCCTATATGCCGTCCTTCAAATTCTTGTTGTTGCTGATTGTAGAGTTGCATCTTTATTTTTGTTTTATTGATAAAAAAATGAATGCAAATTTAATTTAAAATGCGATATCTACAATGTGAACAAAAACATTATCCATTAACTTTGGGTTTTAGTAAAAATTTAAGATGCGAAAAAACGATTTAGACATTCAGATAAAAGGGGCAAGAGTGAATAATCTTCAAAATGTCAATGTAGATATACCTCATAATCAACTAACAATCGTTACCGGAGTGAGTGGATCAGGAAAATCATCCTTAACAATGGATACTTTATTTGCCGAAGGGCAAAGACGATATATTGAAAGTTTGAGTTCTTATGCAAGGCAATTTATGAAAAGTATGCAAAAACCTGATGTTGATTTGATAGAAGGGCTTCGACCGGCTATTGCCATTCATCAAAAGGTGATCACTCGCACACCTCGCTCTACGGTGGGTTCTATGACGGAGATAAATGACTATGTCCGTTTGTTGTTTGCTAAAATTGGGAAAACATTTTCTCCAATTTCAAACAGAGAAGTGAAAAAGGATGAAGTGGCAGATGTCATTGAATATATTCAAAAATTAGAGCTAGGAAAAAAAGTTCATATCTTAATTCCTTTACCTAATGAAATAAAAAAAAATCCACGTTATTATTTTGAAGATTTGCTGCATAAAGGGTTTAGTCGTTTGTTTGTAAAAGAGGATAAATCATATTTATTGATTGAAGATTTGCTCAATGAAAACGCAGTGGAACTTATTTATGAAAAATATTTTATTCTTATTGATCGATTTGTAGTGAAAACGTTTGAGCAAGATGAGCTTCATCGACTTGCAGACAGTGTGCAGGTTGCTTTTGACGAAACGAATGGAGATGTTTATTTAGATATTGAATCAAAAAATACAATTCATTTTTGCAATCGTTTTGAGGCTGATGGTATTCGGTTTGAAGAGCCAAGTGTAAACTTTTTTTTAAGTAATAATCCGTATGGAGCATGCCCCACTTGTGAGGGATTTGGGACAGTGATAGGTGTAGATGAAGATTTAGTGATTCCGAATAAAAATATTTCATTGCATGAAGGTGCTGTTGCTTGCTGGGTTGGAGATAAAATGCATCAGTGGCAAAATTCTTTTGAAATAAAATACTTCAACCAATTTCCTATTCATAAACCAATCAAATCGTTGTCTGAAGAAGAGTATCGATTTTTGTGGAATGAAAAAGGAGGCATTCATGATTTTTTTGAAATGGTGCAAGCAAACACTTACAAAATTCAATATAGAGTATTGAATGCACGATATAGAGGCAGAGCAAAATGCCCTACTTGTCTTGGGACACGATTAAGACAGGACGCACTTTATGTCAAAATTAATGGTACTGATATTGCCACATTAATGAATATGCCTATACGCAAATTATTTGAATGGATTAAAAATTTAAAGCTAAGTGAACACGACCAAATCATTGCAAAAAGAATTTTGATTGAAATCGAAATCAGGATTCAAACCCTGTTAGATGTTGGCTTAAATTATCTGACGCTCAACCGAAGTGCCAACACTTTGAGTGGTGGTGAAAGTCAGCGTATTCAACTCACAAGAGTGATAGGAAGTAATTTGAGTGACAGTCTATACATTCTTGACGAACCGAGTATTGGTTTGCATGCTAGAGATACTCAGCGTTTGATAGGAGTGCTGAAAAAATTAAGAGATTATGGAAACACAGTGGTGGTGGTAGAGCATGATGAACAAATAATGAATGAAGCAGATTGCATTATTGACATGGGGCCATTTGCTTCAAATCTGGGAGGGAGAGTAATTGCAAAAGGGACATTTCAATCAATCATAAAAAATGATGAAAGCCTTACCGGAAAGTATCTAAGCGGAAAATTGCAAGTGAATATTGAAAAGAAAAAACGAAAGGGAGGGAATCGAATTACCTTGCATGATTGCTATTTACATAATTTAAAAAACATCACAGTTGATATCCCACTCAATAAAATCACAGCTTTGACGGGAGTGAGTGGCTCCGGGAAAACAAGTTTGGTAAAAGGGATTTTATATCCGGCTTTGCGAAATGCAAAAGGAGATTTTTCTGTCAAGCCCGAGAGTTTTGGAGGATTAAGTGGTGATGTGAATGCAATCGAGCATGTTGAAATGGTGGACCAAAATCCAATTGGAAAATCATCTCGATCAAATCCGGTTAGCTATATCAAAGCTTTTGACGATATCAGAGCACTTTTTAGTCAACAAAAAATTTCAAAAATAAGAGGCTATACACCAGGCTATTTTTCTTTTAATGTGGAAGGAGGACGTTGTGATCAATGCAAAGGTGAAGGCGAGATTACCGTTGAAATGCAGTTCCTAGCAGATGTGCATATTGAGTGTGAAGCATGTCACGGAAAGCGGTTTAAAAAAGAGGTGCTAGAGGTGACTTATAATGGGAAAAATATTGCAGAAGTTTTGGATATGAGTGTTGATGAAGCGCTTATTTATTTTGAAGCTAATAAAAAAATTTATGATAAAATAAAATGCTTACACGATGTTGGTTTGGGGTATATGAAGTTAGGTCAATCTTCAGATAGCATTAGTAGTGGTGAGGCTCAACGTGTAAAGTTGGCTTCTTTTTTAGATAAAAGTTTTAATGGAAAAAAGATATTTTTCATTTTTGATGAACCCACGACAGGGCTGCATTTTCACGATATCCAAAAATTAATAAACTCATTTGAAGCATTAATTGAAAATGGGCATACCATTCTAATCATTGAGCATAATGGCGATGTCATTCGGAATGCAGATTATATCATTGACCTTGGACCTGAGGGAGGAGAAGAAGGTGGCGAAATGCTTTTTGCGGGTGAATATGAAGGATTATTAAAGTGTAAAAAAAGCTATACTGCTCAATATTTATCAAAATCAAAAATCAATTTGAAGTAGCTTTCTTTATAAGAAAAATTGAAAATAGGATTGGTGTTTAAGGCGAAACTTTTTTGGGAAACTTGGCTGTTTTATTTTTTGATTTTTGACAAGATATCCAATGATAGTTGTTTGTCTTTTTGAATAGCAATGACCATTTCATCTACAGAATCAAACTTTAACTCATCTCTTAGTCTTTCTATAAAGAAGACACTGATTGTTTCATGATAAATATTTTGATTGAAATCAAAAAGGTGCACTTCAAATTTTGGGCTTGTATCATCGGCCACAGTTGGGTTTGTACCAATATTCATCATGCCGAAATAGTTGTTTCCATTACATGCCACTTTTACAACATATACACCAAAAGCTGGGATTAATTTGTATTGATTCACCTTGCACAAATTGGCAGTGGGGAAGCCTAGCGTTCTACCTAATTTTCTTCCCTCACATACTTCTCCTTGGAATGTATAGTAGGAACCAAGCAAATGAGCTGCTTGAGCCACATCACCTATTTTTAAAAAATTTCTTACTTGTGTTGAAGAAACTTTTTTCTGCTCGATAATTTGAAGTGGAATTTCTTCAACATGGTACTGGTATTGAGTTTCATATTGTTTTAGTAATTGGATATTTCCTTTTCTTCCTTTTCCAAATTGATGATCTTGACCTATCATAATGATTCTAGGATGAAAATATTTTACTAAAAATTGTTCGATATACTCTTCTGCAGTCATTGACGCAAAAGCCATATCAAACCTTACTACAACAACATGATCGACGCCGGTTGTTTCAAGATTTTTTATTTTTTCATCAAGTGTATTTAAAATGAAAACTTCATTTTTATTAGATGAAATGACCAATCGTGGATGTGGCTCAAATGTAATAATCACGGACTCTCCGTTTATTTCTTTTGCCTTTTTGACAAGAGTGTCGATCACAAAGCGATGACCGGTATGCACTCCGTCAAATGTTCCAATTGTAATGGTTGGGTTTTTAAGAGTAGGGATGCTGTCTGTATTATAATAAACATTCATTGAAATATAGCAATGATTTAAAATTGTTGGCAAAGGTAATTAATTTAATATGAACCTTCCATTGAGTATTTCATAATTGTATTATTTTTACCGAATGAAAAAAGCCGTTTTACTTTTAGTGATATTATTTGCAATGAATAGCACTCTTTTTGCCAAAAAAGAGCATAACACTTTTGTAGAAGTGAATACAAACAAGGGAGTGATTGTGTTAGAAATTTTTTTCTGACGTACCACAGCATAGTGCAAATTTTCTAAAATTAGTCAAAGAAAATTTTTATGACAGTTTATTATTTCACCGAGTTATTCCTCAATTTATGATACAAGGAGGTGATCCAAATAGTAAGAATGCCTTAGTTGGACAGTTTTTAGGAAGTGGTGATATTGGGTATAAAATTCCTGCCGAAATTATGATACCCACTCACTTTCATAGAAAAGGAGCTTTGGCAGCAGCTCGTGATAATAATCCAGATAAAGCGTCTAGTGCTTGTCAATTTTATATTGTAGTAGGAAAAACTTTTAATGATGACCAGCTCAATTCAATGGAGGTAAGCAATGGTGTGAAATATACAGAGGAAATGAGAACTATTTATAAAACGGAAGGAGGCACGCCTCATTTAGATGGAGGGTACACAGTATTTGGGCAAACAGTGTCTGGGCAAGAAATTGTAGATGAAATTTCCAATGTAAGCCGTGATGCCACCGACCGCCCTAAAGAAGATGTTATGATTTTTAGTACAAAAATTTTAAAAAAATGGAAGCCTAAAAACTAATAAGCTAAGATATTTTCATACTATGGGTCTTCTTTTTCTATAATGCAACAGACGGGCAGTTTAAAAAGTTGAATATTTGAAAACGAAAATAAATTAGACACATGTAAAAAATAATAAATTAAAGTATAATAGAAATAGGCAATGAAATAATAAAAATTTTTTGAATAGGGAAATTATATTCGTATCACAAAACCTCTCCAAAAATCATACCTACTGCGATATTTAGGTTTAAATAAGAAATGCTACGTATCTTTACTTTTTAAAATTTAAAATAAAATGGATAATTGTAGTAAATATCAAAACGAACATCAAGAAAAATTTTTAAACGAATTATTTGAACTTCTTAGAATTCCTTCAATTAGTGCAGACTCAACCTACAATGACGATACTGCAAGATGTGCAGAAGCAGTGAAAGAATCATTATTAAAAGCAGGTTGCGATCATGCGGAAGTTTGTCAAACAGCAGGACATCCTATCGTGTATGCCGAAAAAATTATTGACCCCTCATTACCTACAATATTGACTTATGGCCATTATGACGTGCAACCACCCGACCCACTTGGCTTATGGTTGAGCGGCCCTTTTGAACCGACAATAAGAGATGGAAAAATATTTGCACGAGGTGCATGTGATGATAAAGGACAAATGTTTATGCACGTCAAAGCATTAGAATCAATGAACGAAACCAATCTGTTACAATGCAATGTGAAGTTTATCATCGAAGGGGAAGAAGAAGTAGGCAGCCCCAATTTAGGTCCTTTCTTAGAAGCAAATCAAGAAAAATTAAAAGCAGATATTGTACTTGTCAGCGACACCTCAATGATAAGTATGGAGCATCCTAGCATCGAAACAGGATTGCGTGGATTGGCATACATGGAAGTCGAAGTGACCGGCCCTAATCGTGATTTGCATAGCGGCGTTTATGGTGGAGCGGTTGCAAATCCAATCACTATTTTGAGTAAAATGATAGCTTCATTGCACGACGAAAATAACCATATTACCATCGAAGGATTTTATGACAATGTTACAGATTTAGATCAAGCAGAACGTGAAGCACTAAACAGTGCTCCATTTGATTTAGATGAATACAAAAAAAGATTTAGGGATAAAAATGTGTGGGGAGAAAAAGGTTATACTACCTTGGAGCGAACAGGCGTGAGACCAACACTAGAGTTGAACGGAATCTGGGGTGGTTATATCGGTGAAGGTGCCAAAACCGTTTTGCCTTCCAAAGCTTTCGCAAAAATATCAATGCGATTAGTCCCCAATCAAAATTCAAACGAAATCTCAAAATTGTTTACAGCTCATTTTAATAAAATAGCACCCGATTACGTTACCGTAAAAGTAACAGAACACCATGGGGGAGAAGCAGTGGTGACACCTACTAATTCAGTTGCTTACAAAGCCGCAGAAAAAGCAATAGAAGCCACTTTCGGAAAAAAACCAATTCCAACAAGAGGTGGTGGAAGTATTCCAATTATTGCACTTTTTGAAAAAACATTAGGACTAAAAACAGTCTTAATGGGATTTGGTTTAGATAATGATAATATCCATTCTCCAAATGAAAAATATGATGTTGTCAACTATTTCAAAGGGATAGAAACAATACCTTATTTTCATAAATATTTTGCAGAATTAAGTAAATCATAATTCTGAAAAGTAAAATGCTATGAAATTTTAATTCATCATTTCTAAATAAATAAACTTAGATTGATTACAATGATGAATCATGTACTGTTTCATACTGCTTGCAGCTTTGAAGATAATATGTCTTGACTGTTTGATGTTGTTTGATTAGTGTTTACTATAATCAATTTGATATAAAATTTCTAGTGTACTCACAATGCCAAGCTCTTCGCCAATGGTTTCCTTTATAAGGGAAAAATGAATTTTGAATTTTAGCACTTCTAATCATTTATTATCTTTTAAATTTGCATTCGATTTAGATTTTTGAAATAAAAAATCATCAAAAAAATAAAAATCATGAAAAACAAAACCACGATATTTTTACTCGTATTCTTTATGGTATTGAGTACAGCCTTTTTTAGGTTATTATTATTTTGCTTATAAAAAATGCACCAAAAAGGCTCCCGATTTATGGAAATCCCGGTCATCATGTCGAACATTTTTCTTTTACAAATCAAGATGGGAAAACGATTACAGACAAAGACATGGATGGCAAAATTTACGTCACCGAATTTTTCTTTTCTACTTGTGAAGGCATTTGCCCTAAAATGAATGAAAATATGACATTGATTGCTCAAGAATTTAGAGGACAAAATGATATTGCCATTTTATCACACACCGTGAAACCCGAAGAGGATTCAGTAGCCAGACTCAAAGAGTATTCATTGAATTTTGATATCGATCCAAATCAGTGGAACTTCTTAACTGGGCAACGCGATGACCTTTATAAAATGGCAATCAATAGTTATTTAGTGCCTGTTGACATTGACTCTTCTGACAAAAACAAACTACCAGAATTTATACACTCAGAGCGTTTCGTATTGGTTGATAAAGAAAAACAAATTCGAGGAGCTTATGATGGTACAAATGTTGCTGATGTTAAAAGATTAATTGAAGATATCAAAGAACTTCGAAAAGAGTATAACTAAATCAGTAATACGATTTTAAATACTAGTTTGCTGATGCAATTTCAACAATTTCTTACACAAAATACTCAATTCTCAGATGATGAAATAACAAAAATGTTGTCACTCTGTATGGAAAAAGAATTTAAAAAAGGAAGCCTATTAGTGCGTGAAGGCGACAAACCCTTATTTTCTTTTTTTGTCGAAAAAGGCTTGCTGAAACAATACACTATTGATGCAAAAGGGAAAGAACATATCTTATTATTTGCTCCGGAAAATTGGTTTGTATCAATTCGAGAAAGTGAGTTTTTCAACTTGCCATCATCCTACTTCATTGAGGCTATCGAAGATACGGTGGTGTATTTAATCAAACATCAATTTCTATTTGAATTATCATTAAAAGAAGAATCCTTTTTACGATTCAACGATCGATTATTGCACAATCATATTTTGCATTTGCAAAAAAGGATAACCTTCATGCAAAGTGCATCAGCCGAAGATCGTTATATTGAATTCATCAATCTATATCCCGATATCACCTATCGAGTGCCTCAGTCGATGATTGCATCCTATTTGGGCATAGCCCCTGAAAGCCTTAGCCGAATTAGAAAAGAATTGTCTGATAAAAAAGAATAATGTGGTTTTGCTTTCTTAACATACATCAATGGGAAACAATTTTATTTAATAGACCTTTGTATCTAAAATAAAAAAGATGAAAATAAAAAATGTTGAAATGGTAGCTACGCCAAGCACACCTCATTATGTTGGCGATGGGTTTAGAGTACATAATTTTATTCCAAGCCATCCACGTTTAGATATGTATCATGCCGACCCTTTTATTATGCTTGATTATAATTCAAAATTTTATTTTCCACCCAGCGAAAATCCAAAGGGAGTGGGCGTGCATCCACACCGAGGTTTTGAAACGGTAACGATAGTTTATAAAGGAAAAGTAGAACATGCAGATTCTTCAGGTGCAGGAGGCGTAATTCAGGAGGGTGATGTGCAATGGATGACAGCAGCAAGAGGAGTTTTGCACAAAGAATATCATGAAACGGAATGGAGCAAAACTGGAGGAGAATTTCATGTGGTGCAGCTATGGGTAAACCTTCCTGCAAAATACAAAATGAGTCCCCCAAAATATCAGGCTATCGAAAATAAAACCATGCAAAAAGTAATATTGGATAATAATGCCGGCATGGTAGAAGTGATTGCAGGAACATACAAAGGAGTTGAAGGAAGTGCAAGTACATTTAGTCCGATACATCTGATGAATGTAAAGTTAAATGCAGGAGGAAAAGCGAATTTTGATTTTCCGAAAGATTACACAACGGCTTTGTTGGTAATAGAAGGTGATATTTCGGTCAACCAAAATGAGCAAGTGCCCACAGACCATTTGGTGTTATTTGCAAAAGACGGAGAATCGTTTCAGATAGAAGCAAATGAAAATGCAATTGTGTTGCTGATGAGTGGAGAACCATTGCGTGAACCGATTGCAGCTCATGGCCCTTTTGTGATGAATACAAGAGAAGAAATTGCACAAGCTTTTAGTGATTACCAAAGCGGAAAATTTGGTGTTTTAGAAGAGTAAGAAACAAGTGATAAAATCAAAATTCATTTTGATTTTATCACTTGTTTTAACATTATTTCGGAACTTTATAGTATCATATTAGGAGCATTTTTTTTTCATAAATTAATCTTAATACATCCGATTCAACATACAAAAACAAGCTAAATAATTTACCTTTGCTCTTATGGAAACTTTTGTAAATAAAGTGGCAGAAAGTGGATTAATCACTTTAAACCTAGAAGCGTTTTTGCCCAAAGCAATGGTGGCGTTTGACTTAAAACCTTTTTTGTTTATGGAGCTTATTTTAAAAGAAAAAGATTTTCGAGCCTCATTGCTAACACACGATTGGAAACAATATGAAGGAAAATCGGTTTATGTTACATGCACAACGGATGCCATTATTCCTGCATGGGCTTATATGCTTGTGATGAGTTATTTGCAGCCTGTTACTGAAAACGCAATTGTTTCAACAGAACAAGAAGCCTCCAAAAATTTTATGATTGAACAAATCAACCAAATCGATATTGAGAAATATAGAGGAGAACGAATCGTCATAAAAGGATGTGGAGAAATTCTCATTCCTACGGAAGCTTATGCCGCTATCACCTATAAACTACGCCCCATTGCTAAAAGCATAATGTATGGAGAACCATGCAGCACTGTTCCTATTTTTAAACAAAAAAATTGTCAGACCTTAACTCTATCAAAAATATTTCATGAATAAAATTTTTCTAACCCTACTTTGTACAGCAATTTCTAGTTTCACTACACTACTTGCTCAAAATTATCAAAACCCACGATACTTTAATAAAACGGAAGATACTCCATCAGACATTAGTAATAGCTCCTCACAGAGTCAATTCCGAAAAGGAAATTATCAACCCTTACAAATAACATCACCAGAAGTTCCCAAAAGCTTCACTTTATTTAGCGAAAAAATGCCATTAGAAATCTGGGACGTAAAAGAACGTTTTGACAGAGAATTGCTTGTCAATACATATATGCAAGGTAGCACATCATACATCATCAAGCAAATGGGCAGATGGATGAAAATGATAGAAGATCGACTAAAAGCAAATAATATCCCCGACGACTTTAAATATTTATGTATAGCAGAAAGTGCTTTGCAAAATCAAATATCAAAAGCCGGAGCGGTTGGCTTTTGGCAGTTCATGAGTGGTACTGCACCCGGGTTTGGATTGTATATTGATAATGAAGTGGACGAGCGATATGACCCAATCAAATCAACCGAAGCAGCTTGTAGATACCTAACCCAAGCCTATAATAAATTTGGAAATTGGACTGCCGCCGCAGCTTCATACAATTGTGGAATGGGGGGATATAATAGTGCAATGACTAATCAACAAGAAAACAGTTTTTATAAATTACTATTGCCCGAAGAAACAATGAGATATATTTTCAGAATTGCTGCATTAAAATATATTCTCGAAAATCAAGATAAACTAGGATTTAAATTGACAGATGATGTGGTGTATCATCCACTCAAACTTCGTAAAGAAACAATATCAAGCAGCATTGGGAGCCTAGTTTCCTACGCTAAAAGTAAAGGAACAGATTATAAAACGCTCAAACTTTTAAACCCTTGGTTGCGTAGCAGCACACTCAACAATTCTAAAGGCCGCACTTATACTATTCTTTTGCCAAATTATTAAAGAGGTAGAGAGTACCCTCTAATATTCAAAATGATTTGTACTTTGTATATCATGATAAAAATATCATTTTATACTAATTCAGACTATGTGGATAAATGAGAGCTATAAATTTTTAAGCCATGATTATTTTTACATGAAACTAAACCCCAATAAATTATGTCAAATCAAAACGCAATTCATGCTTACTGCATGAAAACAAAAGAAAAAAATGTCCTCATGCACGATGCTGTTATCACCAAAACAAGCCGTGGAGGATATATGGCTCAAGGTCATGACGGCAAAGGTAACAAAATGACTACCATGCTTAGCAAAGAAAAAGCAGAAGCAGCTGTGAAAGCAGGTCATGCTAAAATGGGCTAAATTTTTTACTTAATAAAAAATGTAAATATCAAAATAGGGGAAACGATTTCAATACATCAAGATTGAAAATCCTATTTGATTAATACATTTAAAGTGAAAAATGGAAAGCCTTGCTTTTAGAATTAAAAAAAATAATTTCTGTTTGGGGAATGTTTTATCTATTTTTATATAAATGAAAATGCTCAATCGGACTTAAGTTTATTGTAATTGTTTGATTAATTCAAAACCTGAGAAACAATCTGTTTGAATTTTTGAAACTAGATTGTTTAGAATTATTTTGATGTCAATAAAAGTTACAGACGAAACGAATGTAATAATAAATTGCGAGAGGTGAAGAAATTGATGAATATCCGGCTAAAAAACAGTTTTACGACTTGGCTAGGATGAAAATAAGGTCAAAATATACAAGGAAAAGGTTTTTTATTGAAAAAATGTTGTTTTTGTTGAAAAACTATTATACATTTGCACTCCAAAAAAAATAAAACAGGTAATTATGCCTACAATACAACAATTAGTAAGAAAAGGAAGAACAATTATCCGTGCAAAATCAAAATCTCCTGCATTGGATTCAAGTCCACAAAGAAGAGGAGTTTGCACACGTGTGTACACCACAACACCTAAAAAACCAAATTCAGCATTACGTAAAGTAGCAAAAGTTCGTTTGACAAACAAAATAGAAGTTATTGCTTACATTCCGGGTGAAGGTCATAATTTACAAGAACACTCAATCGTATTGATTAGAGGAGGTCGTGTGAAAGACTTACCGGGTGTGCGTTATCATATTGTTCGCGGAAGCCTTGACACTGCGGGAGTAAAAGACCGTAAACAAAGCCGTAGTAAATATGGTACAAAAAGAGAAAAACAAAAAAAATAATATAAACTCTTAACGGGATATTCTCAAAGTAAAGACGTAAAACTTGAATAGAATTGAGAAATCCTAAAATAAAAAATTACAAAAAAATGAGAAAACAACAACCCAAAAAAATCCCTTTAGCACCGGATCCAAAATTTAAAGATCCATTAGTCACTCGTTTCGTAAATTGTATGATGTGGGATGGCAAAAAAAGTATTGCATTAAATATTTTTTACGATGCTTTAGATAAAGTTGAAAAAAACTTAAACGAACCAGGTTATGATGTTTGGAAAAGAGCAATGGACAATGTAACTCCAAGTGTAGAAGTTAGAAGTCGCCGTATTGGAGGTGCCACTTTTCAAATTCCATCAGAAGTAAGAGCTGACAGAAAAATATCCTTGACCATTAAATGGCTCATCCGATATTCAAGAGAAAGAAACGGTAAAACAATGGCAGATAAACTGTCAAATGAAATCATTGCCGCTTCAAAAGGAGAAGGAAACGCAGTAAAGAAAAAAGATGATACACATCGTATGGCTGATGCAAACAAAGCATTTGCTCACTTTAAAGTTTAATTTTAAATCTCCTACCAATATTCCAAAAGCATTCATATTATGAATGCTTTTTTGTTTGAACCCATTTTATACCAAAGTGACATTCAAATTAGCTCATTATTTATCAAAAAACATCAGATTTCTTCGTTACAAACACTCATCATAGCTAAACACTATGTCTCTGCTTATTGCCTTGAACTCTGGCATTTTTATTAAGAATTTTCGGACTTATTCAATAATCACTTTGGTATTATTCTCTAATTACAGATTCGATTTTTCATAACCAATAAAGACAAATTAAACAGACAACAATTTAAAATATATTATAGAGCGATAACAGAGCCATTATTTTAATGAAAATATATTTAAGAATAGAATAAATAAAATCTTACTTTCACAAAATGGACAAAAGACTTTTTTCTTATCGATGCATTTGCTTTAATATTTCGTGCTTACTACGCATTATCAAAGAGTCCTCGCATCACCTCCAGCGGAAAAAATACCAATGCTCAATTTGGATTTTTAAATTCACTAATGGAACTCATCAATCACCAAAAGCCTTCACATCTAGCTGTTTGCTTTGATACAAAAGCTCCCACCGAACGACATGCCGATTACGAATTGTATAAAGCCAACCGACAAGAAACACCCGAAGATATACTAGCAGCCGTTCCTGATATTAAAAAAATGTTGAAAGGGTTTAATATTCCTGTTATCGAGGTAGATGGTTATGAAGCTGATGATATTATTGGTACGCTGAGCATAAAAGCCGCCAATGAAGGATTTCAAGTGTATATGGTGACACCAGATAAAGATTATGGACAGCTCGTCAATGAGAATATTTTTATCTATAAACCTTCTTCTGCTTTTAGCAAAGCTGAAATATTAGGAGTTAAAGAAATCATCGAAAAATGGGATATCGAACGAGTTTCACAAGTAATCGACATCTTGGGAATGATGGGTGATGCTGTAGATAATATTCCAGGCATAAAAGGGGTGGGGGAAAAAACAGCCGTTAAATTATTGAAAGAATATGGGAGCCTAGAAAATGTATTAGAAAATGCAGCAAAAATAAAAGGAGCTTTAGGTGAAAAAATTAGGAACGGAAAAGAAGATGCATTGATGAGTAAAAAGCTTGCTACGATTATCTTAGACGTGCCATGTGTATTTCATGAACAAGACTTTGCACTCAGTGAATGGAATAAAGAATTATTAGCCTCTATCTTTAGTGAATTAGAATTTAAAACAATTGGAAAAAGAATATTAGGGGAGGCTTTCTCAATCGAAAATAAAGAAAAATTACAAACCGATTTGTTCGGAAATATTGTAGAAACGCCCAGCAATAAAAAGGATGCTTTATCCATAAAACAAGAATCCCTTTTCGTTGATAACTTTGACAATTTGCAAACCATTTCCAACACAAATCATCATTATGAATTGATAGACACTTTTGAAAAAAGAAAAAACCTCATTGAAAATTTAATTCCTATTGCTGAAATTTCATTCGATACCGAAACAACCGGATTAAATGCAAATGCCTGTGAGCTAGTAGGCATGAGCTTTTCGGTGAAGGCACATGAGGCATTTTATATTCCATTGCCTACTGATTTTTCAGAAGTTCAAAATATTTTAAATGAATTTTCAATCCTTTTTAATGATTCAGAAAAAATTTGGATAGGACAAAATATCAAGTTTGATTTATTAGTTTTAAGAAATTATGGAATCAAATTGAATGGAACATTTTTCGACACAATGCTTGCCCATTACTGCTTTGAGCCCGAAGGAAAAAGAAATATGGATTTATTGAGTGAACAATATCTCTCCTATCGGCCTGTTTCAATTGAAGAGTTGATAGGCAAAAAAGGAAAAACACAATGCTCAATGCGTGATGTCGAAATAGAAAAAATAAAAGAATATGCAGCCGAAGATGCTGATGTTACTTTACAATTAAAACACCAATTTTCTCCACTATTAAAATCGAATGAAGTAGAAACTGTTTTCGAAAAAGTAGATAGCCCACTCATTCAAGTATTGATGAACATGGAGTTTGAAGGAGTTCAAATTGATACAGCCTTTTTAAATGCGTATAGCATAGAGCTTGAAAAATTAGCATCCAAAGCAGAAGAATCTGTATATGAAACTGCTGGAGTTCGTTTTAATCTTGCATCACCAAAACAACTAGGAGAAATTTTATTTGACAAATTAAAATTAGATCCCAAAGCTAAAAAAACAAAAACTGGGCAATACGCCACAGGAGAAGATGTGTTGCAAAAATTATCAAAAGATCATCAAATTTGCAATGACATTATAGCGTTTCGTGAATTCACAAAATTAAAAAATACTTATGTCGATGCTTTGCCAAAATTAATCAATCCCAAAACCAATCGTGTGCATACTACTTTTGGTCAGACTATTGCCGTGACCGGAAGGTTAAGCAGCATTAATCCCAATCTTCAAAACATTCCGATTAGAACAACACAAGGTAGAGAAATTAGAAAAGCCTTTATTCCGAGAAATGAAAACCATCTTATTCTTTCTGCCGATTATTCGCAAATTGAATTACGCATTGTAGCCGCCATTAGTGGTGATGAGCATTTGTGTGAAGCATTTAAACAAGGAAAAGATATTCATACTGCCACTGCCGCAAAAGTGTTTGGTGTACCTGAAAATGAGGTCACCAAAGAGATGCGATACAAAGCTAAAAGTGTCAACTTTGGAATTATTTATGGACAGGGAGCTTTTGGTCTTTCAGAAAATTTAAACATTAGCCGCAGCGAAGCCAAAGAGATTATTGACAATTATAAAAATGAATTTCCGGGTATTCAACGATATATGAATAGCACCATAGAGTCTGCTCAGCGACTAGGTTATGTGCAAACATTGATGGGACGAAAACGTTGGTTGCGGCATATTAATTCAAAAAATATTACTGTAAAAAATTTTGAAGAACGCAATGCTATCAACAGCCCTATACAAGGCTCTGCTGCTGACATGATAAAACTTGCGATGATAAAAATTTATAATGAAATGGAAAGTTTAAATTTAAAAAGCCGAATGATATTGCAAGTGCATGATGAACTCGTTTTTGACGTAGAAAAAACAGAATTAGAACTAGTAAAAACTTTAGTATTACAAAATATGCAAACAGCAATGGTACTCCCAAATTCAGTACCAGTATTAGCAGAAATTGGGATGGGAGCAAATTGGTTAGAAGCTCATTAATTTTTCATATTGACAAATTGCAAAGGGATTTTCAAGTCGGCTGTTTTGCAAAGTTGGATTACTTGTTGGAGGTCGTCAATTTTTTTTCCGGAAACACGCACCATATCATCCATAATAGCTGCTTGTACCTTGATAGAACTGTCTTTGATTAATTTCACAATTTTCTTAGCATCATCTTGAGCGATTCCATTTTTTACCGGCACTTCTTTTTTAATAATTTTGCCTGAAGGCAAATTGGATTTTGATAAATCAAAACAATTTCCGTCCAGTCCTTGTCGCATGGCTCTACTCAGTAGCACATCAGTTATTTGCTCCATTTTCATATCACTGTCTGCTTCTAGTTGAATTTTAAATTCTTTTTTTTGTAACTCAATAACAACATGCGAGCCTTTAAAATCAAACCGATTTCCGATTTCTTTTTTGACAGTATTGACTGCATTATCAAGAGTTTGTAAATCTACTTTGCTTGTGATATCAAATGAAGGCATAATGAATTGCTTTGATGAAATTGCAAAAATAAATGAATTAAATATAAAAATGAAATTGTGCATTCAATCCAGTATTCCCAAAGCCTCTGAAAGTGGTATTAGATATGAGTAATGTCTGTCATTTCTTATAAGTTCATTTAAGGATTCATGTGCTAGTTGGGATGAGGATTATCAACAATAATATCAATTAGTGTTTCGCTATTATGTGTAATCCTATTTTTGGATGGCAATGTGCAACATACAGCAAGCGGCGGTTCTGCGTACGATTGGGCTTTATTGGCTGTACTTAATACCTATTACGGGCTTTATTTTTATCAATGGCTAAAATTCAATATTTAAACTGAATGCTCTTTCTCCAAATGAAGAAAGAGTGAATGATTGTTTTAAAGTGAAATATCACCAAATTTTAAATCTTGTTATCTTGCAATTTATTAATAGTAGGGGATTTGAATTAAGAATGGTTGGTATTTTGTGAGGATGGTAATTACAGAGCTGAAAAGCATTATTAGAGTACCCTATTATTATTTCAAAACAGAAGCAAACTGTGATAATTTTTTTTAAAGAGAGATATAGTATTTATAAGATAAGAACCTCAAAAGCCTAATCTTCACATCCGATTTTGAACAAAATAATTTCAAATTTCAATCATGCAAAAATGCCGACTTAAAGAGTTCGTTTGATTTCGATTTCGTCATAACCTTCTATCATATCTCCGGCTTTTAGGTCATTGTAATTTTTGATACCGATACCACATTCCATGCCTGAGAGTACTTCTTTTACATCATCTTTGTATCGTTTTAATGATGATAGTTCTCCATTAAAAATAACGATTCCATCTCGGATAAGATTGATTTTTGTATCACGCTTTATTTTCCCATCTAAAATATGACACCCTGCAATTGTACCCACTCCGGTAATTTTATACACCTCACGCACTTCGATATTGCAAACAGTTTTTTTCTCGATTTTTGGTTCAAGCATTCCTTCCATTGCACTTTTTATTTCTTCAATTGCGTCATAGATGATGGAGTAGTATCGAATTTCAATATTTTCGTGATCTGCTAATTTTGAGGCTTGCATAGATGGTCTCACTTGGAATCCTAGGATAATTGCATCTGATGCGGTTGCGAGCAACACATCTGATTCTGTAATTTGTCCGACTGCTTTGTGAACTACTGAAACGGCAATTTCTTCTGTTGAAAGTTTTTGTAAAGAGTCGCTCAATGCCTCTACTGAACCGTCCACATCTCCTTTTATAATGACATTTAATTGTTTGAAATTTCCAAGAGCCAAACGCCTTCCGATTTCATCAAGTGTGATGTGTTTTTTCGTCCGCATCCCTTGTTCTCTCATGATTTGGGCACGATGGTTGGCGATATCTTTTGCTTCTACTTCATCCTCATACACTTTGAATTTTTCTCCACTTTGTGGGGCTCCATTGAGTCCTAAAATTTGGACTGGTGTTGAGGGACCTGCAGATGTTTTGCGTTTTCCTCTTTCGTCCACCATTGCTTTCACACGGCCATAATTAGAGCCTGCTACTATCATGTCGCCAATTTTTAAGGTTCCGTTTTGGACTAAAATGGTAGATACAAATCCTCTTCCTTTGTCAAGAGAGGCTTCTACGATAGCACCCGTAGCATTTCGATTTGGGTTTGCTTTTAAGTCTAAAATTTCTGCTTCTAAGAGAATTTTTTCGAGAAGTAAATCGACATTTAGACCAGATTTGGCTGATATTTCTTGGGATTGAAATTTTCCACCCCATTCTTCTACCAATATGTTCATTCCTGACAATTGTTCTCTGATTTTATCAGGATTAGCACCGTCTTTATCAATTTTATTTATGGCAAAAATCATAGGCACACCTGCCGCTTGTGCATGGCTGATTGCTTCTTTAGTTTGTGGCATTACTGAGTCATCGGCAGCTACTACTATTACTGCAATGTCTGTTAGTTTTGCCCCTCTTGCACGCATGGCTGTAAAGGCTTCGTGGCCGGGTGTATCTAAGAAGGTGATTCGTTTCCCGTTTTGGATAGTTACCTCATAGGCTCCAATATGCTGGGTGATTCCACCGGCTTCACCGGCTACAACGCTTGCATTGCGGATATAATCGAGTAATGATGTTTTTCCATGATCTACATGCCCCATAATGGTTACGATAGGGGCTCGGTGTTCGAGGTTTTCGGGTAAATCTTCTGCTTCGTTTTCTTGATCGGCTTCTTCTTCAAGGTTGATAAACTCAACTTCATATCCAAATTCACTTGCTACGAGTTCGATTACTTCGGCATCTAGTCGTTGGTTGATTGAGACCATAATGCCTAAGCTCATACATTTGCTAATGACTTCTGTGAAGTTTATGTCTAACAGGTTTGC
The DNA here is from genome assembly GCA_001567165.1 of Bacteroidetes bacterium OLB11. Classification (GTDB taxonomy): domain Bacteria; phylum Bacteroidota; class Bacteroidia; order Chitinophagales; family Chitinophagaceae; genus OLB11. The sequence goes on along the minus strand of LNFQ01000007.1, from coordinate 74,246 downwards.
TAGTTCGCTCACTGATATAAACTCGGTTAGTTGAAGCTTATTGTTTTCTATTGCTCCTTCTTGAATGGCTCTTTTTTCAGCCATTTCTTCTCTTTTATTTCTTCTGTATTTAGCTTTTAAACTTTTTCCTCTTGTTGTGTTTCCTAGCTTTGCAAGGGTTTGTTTTATTTTATCTTGTATTTCATTTTGATCAATAACCTTTTCTTCGGGTTTTTTATAATGATCTCCATTTCGTGTTCCTTTGAAGTCTCTTTTAAATCCAGGCTTATCTGTTCTAGTTTGTTGTTTTTGTTGGTTTGTGGTGTTGCCTGTTTTGTCTGAGTTTCCTTTGTTCTCAATAGGAATACGTTTCTTTTTCTTTTTTAATTCTTTCGGGCTTTGGTCTTTTGGTTGTGTAGTTGGTAATTCTATCTTTCCTACTACTGTTAGTCCCATTGGTTTTCGTTCTACTGTATGTGTTACCACTTTTTCAGTTGGATTATCTATACCTTGATTTGTTGTGGTGTCAACAGTGTCTGGTGGGATATTATTAATTGATTCTGTAGCTATTTCTGTTATGGTTTGTGGCAACTCTTCAGTTTGGTAAAGCTGCAGCAAGCGGTTCTTCAGTTGGCTTTTTTTTCTTTTTTTTCTTTTGTTAATTTCTATTTTTCCTTTTATTTTGAGCCCTTCTAATTTTGCGGTATTGGCTTTTACAATTTCATCTTCCTTCTCTTTTTTTGTTTTTTTGGAAGTTTTATCTTCAGTGCTTTCAGTTGTTTCTTTTTCTTTTTTAGTCTTTGGTTTTTTCTCTTCGGCTTGTTTTATAGTTGTTTCCTCTTGAGGAACTTCTTCTATTTTGGGTTCTTCTTTTGTTTTCTTTTTGGAGGGTTTTTCTTTCGGTGTTAAATCAATTTTACCTACTACTTTTGGTTTTTCTATATCTTGTTTTAATGAGGTTTTTTCCTCTTTTTTTTCGATTGGAGTAGTTGGTTTATCGACTATTGTTTTTTCTTCTGTTGTGGTTTTATTTAGTACAAGTTTATCGCTTTTCTTTTTCGCGGCTTTTTCCGAATCGTACTCTGTAATAAGGGCATGATACATCTCAGAGGAAAGGATAGGGTCTGGTTTGTTATCAATAGCAAAGCCAGCGTTTTTCAAGAAATCAATAATGGTATTTCTACCAACATTGAATTCTTTGGCAGCTTTCATAAGGCGTATAGTATTTGTACTTTCTGACATTTTAATTTTTAAGATACTTGTTTTTTATTATTCTTGTTACTTTTTATTCTATCTGATTTGCTATTATGATTGGTAAAGATAGGTAAGAATGATTAAATTTAATTTTCATTTTCATCCTCTTCAAATTCTTTTTCAATAATTTCTTTTATTTCTTTAATAGTTTCGGCCTCCATTTCTGTTCTTCTATATAATTCATCGTCGGTTAATTTCAAGACACTTCGAGCGGTATCACATCCAATTCTTTTCAATTCATCGATGACCCATTCTTCAATATCGCCTACAAATTCATCTAATTCAATATCATATTCTCCTTGTTCTAAATCATCTCTAAACACATCAATATTATAGCCAGTTATTTCTTGTGCTAATTTAATATTAACTCCTTTTTTGCCAATCGCTAGTGACACTTGATCGGCGTTCATGTATATTTCAGCATATTTTTCTTCATCATTGATGTTCATGCTGGTAATTTTAGCTGGCGTGAGAGAGCGTTGGAGCAATAAATGGATGTTTTGGGTATAATTGATAATATCAATATTTTCATTTCGAAGCTCACGAACGATTCCATGAATTCGACTTCCTTTCATTCCAACACATGCCCCTACCGGGTCTATACGATCGTCATAACTTTCAACAGCTACTTTAGCTCTTTCGCCCGGCTCTCTAACAATTTTTTTAATACTTATCAGGCCATCCATAATCTCTGGAACTTCTATTTCTAGTAATTTTGCTAAAAACTCAGGACTTGTTCTTGATAAAATAATGACTACACCATTTCCTCTAAGCTCTACTTTTTTTACAATGGCTCTAACGGTTTCTCCTTTTTTAAAATAGTCAGAAGGGATTTGTTCTGATTTTGGTAAAATGAGTTCATTGCCTTCATCATCCAAAAGCATGATTTCTTTTTTCCATACTTGATATACTTCACCGACTATAATTTCATTTTCACGTTCTTTGTATTTGTCAAGCAAAATATTTTTCTTTAATTCACTGATTCGAGATGCTAATGTTTGTTTTGCAGCTAAAATGGCCCTTCTTCCAAATGTTTCCATATTGATTGATTCATATACTTCATCTCCTACATCATAGCTATCATCGAGTTTTTTTGCTTCAGTTAATTCAATTTGTGTATCGTCATTCATGATATCTTCATCGAGAACAACTTCTCTCCTTTGAAAAATCTCAAGATCACCTGTTGAGTCATTCACGATGACATCAAAATTTTCGTCATTATAATATTTTTTCCGAATCAGTGTTTTAAATACATCTTCAATGACTTTGATGAGGGTGGTGCGGTCAATATTTTCCGCTTCTTTAAACTCTGCAAAGGAGTCTTTTAAATTGATACTTGCCATTTTTTTTATTCTTTTAGCTTATATTATTTAATTAAAATTGAATACAAATTTGTGCTTTTTTTATTTCGCCAAATGAAACCTTTATTGGCTCAATCGGAGCATCTTTTTTTATTTTTTTTGGTGCAGTAGGTTGAATACTGATTTGCTCATCTTCTACTTTGATTAATTCTCCTTTGATCAACTTCTTTTCAGGGTCTAAAAATTCAATTTCTATTGTACGACCTATATTTTTTCGATATTGACGAAGCATACTAAGAGGAGTGTCAATCCCTGGACTGGATACTTCTAAGGAAAAATCACCATTGGGAAATATACCAGATTCTTCTATTTTTTTTCTGATAAACCGATTTATTTTAATCGATTTGTCGAGCGAAAAACCACTATCACTATCCATATAGATTTTATAATTATGGGTTGGTTTTACTTTAAAACTAACCAAAAAACAATCTGTATCGATAATCGATTCTTCGATGTATGATAAAATAATATCTTGAGGTGAATGATTCATTGTAATAGTATGTGCGAGGAGGCAAAAGAAAAAGGGAACTATTTAGTTCCCTCCTTATACCTCTTTCTATTTCAAGTGCAAAAATAGCACATTTTTTTCAAAATCAAAAAACATTTTAATAATTTGAAGAAAAAAATGATTTTTTTTAAGAATTAAAGTACCTTTGCAGATTAGTTTTTGAATTAAGTTCTTTTTATCATTTTGGAGTCCAACAAATTTAGCATCAACCAATGGGCTTGGTTGCACTTACTATGTGTATCAAAATGCTACCCGAAATGAATAAAGGAGAATTGTTTTTAATAAATTTTATTAAACATAATTTATTAACTCAAAACGCCCTCTTTTCTTTAACATAAAATATTTTAAAAAAATGAATTTTAAGAAAGACAATAAGCAAAGACTTGCCTTTAACAAAATCACCATCACACTAGCATCTCCTGATTCTATTTTAGATAGAAGTTATGGTGAAGTTTTAAAGCCAGAAACTATCAATTATCGTACATACAAACCGGAGAGAGATGGTTTGTTCTGCGAAAAAATATTTGGTCCCACTAAAGATTATGAATGCTATTGTGGGAAATATAAAAGAATCCGTTATCGTGGGATCGTTTGTGACCGTTGTGGTGTAGAAGTAATAGAAAAGAAAGTGCGTCGTGAAAGAATGGGGCATATCAAATTGGTGGTGCCTGTTGTTCATATTTGGTATTTCAAATCTTTGCCAAACAAAATTGGCTATTTATTAGGTACCGGTTCAAAAAAATTAGAATCAATAATTTATTATGAAAGATATTGTGTGATTCAAGCAGGAGAAGCCGAAAGCATGATAAGATCAACACTGAATTTGAAAGAATCAGAAGGCACATACATGACTCAACTGACAGAAGATGAATATTTGGACATATTAGAAAAATTATCTAAAGAAAATCAAATGCTTAGTGATGATGACCCCAATAAATTTATAAAAATGGGAGCAGAAGCAATCCAAATGTTGCTAGCTCGCATTGATCTAGACTCTCTATCGTACGAATTAAGAAACGCTGCTGCATTTGAAACATCTCAGCAAAGAAAAGCCGAAGCCCTTAAAAGATTAAGCGTTGTAGAAGCATTTAGAGAAGCTAATTCACATATCGAAAACCGTCCTGAATGGATGGTTATGCAATATCTGCCTGTTATCCCACCAGAACTTCGCCCTCTTGTACCCCTTGATGGCGGGCGATTTGCATCGTCTGACTTGAATGACTTATATCGACGAGTTATTATACGTAATAATCGTTTGAAAAGACTTCTTGAAATCAAAGCTCCAGAGGTTATCCTTCGAAATGAAAAAAGAATGTTGCAAGAAGCAATTGATAGCTTGTTGGATAATTCCAGAAAATCAAATGCCGTAAAAGCAGAAGGAGGAAGAGCCTTAAAATCACTTTCTGATGTATTGAAAGGAAAACAAGGTCGCTTCCGTCAAAACTTATTAGGTAAACGTGTGGACTATTCAGGTCGTTCGGTGATCGTAGTTGGCCCTGAAATGAGACTTCATGAATGTGGACTTCCAAAAGATATGGCAGCAGAGCTTTTCAAGCCGTTTATCATTCGTAAACTCATCGAAAGAGGAATCGTAAAAACAGTAAAATCAGCAAAAAAACTCGTTGAGAAAAAAGAAGCCATCGTTTGGGATATTCTTGAAAATATTTTAAAAGGTCATCCGATATTATTAAATCGTGCCCCAACTTTGCACCGCCTTTCAATACAAGCATTCCAGCCAAAATTGATTGAAGGAAAAGCAATTCAACTACACCCTCTCGTTTGTGCCTCTTTCAATGCCGACTTTGATGGAGACCAAATGGCAGTGCACGTACCTTTGAGTAATGCCGCAATTTTAGAAGCTCAATTGCTCATGTTGGCATCTCACAATATATTAAATCCTCAAAACGGAACCCCAATCACCCTACCTTCACAAGACATGGTATTGGGCTTATATTACTTATCTAAAGGGAAAAGGAATTTAGAAAACGATCCAGTCAAAGGAGAAGGAATGAGCTTCTACAGTGCAGAAGAAGTGATTATTGCTCACAATGAAGGCGTCGTTGACTTACACGCATGGATAAAAGTAAAAGTGAATATAAGAAACAACGATGGCTCAATTAGTAATAAATTAATTGAAACAACCGTTGGACGAGTATTATTCAACCAATTCACACCTGAAAAAGTTGGATTCATCAATGAACTTCTTACCAAAAAATCACTTCGTGGAATCATTGGGCAAATTATCAAATACACCGATGTACCAACAACCGTAAAATTCTTAGATGATATTAAAACCCTTGGTTTCAGAACGGCATTTAAAGGCGGTCTATCTTTCAATCCTGAAGACTTAATTATCCCTGAAATCAAAAAAACACTCCTCGAACAAGCCAACGAAAGCGTAAACGAAGTGTGGGATAACTATAATTTAGGATTAATTACCAACAACGAACGATATAACCAAATCATTGATGCTTGGAGTCGTGTGGATATTCGAGTAACAGAACAGCTAATTCAAGAAATGGCAAAAGATAAACAAGGATTCAACTCCGTTTATATGATGCTAGATAGTGGTGCCCGTGGTAGTAAACAACAAATCAAACAGCTTTCAGGAATTAGAGGATTGATGGCAAAACCACGAAAAAGCGGTAGCACTGGTTCTGAGATTATCGAAAATCCAATTCTATCAAACTTTAAAGATGGATTAAACGTATTAGAATACTTCATTTCTACACACGGTGCTCGTAAAGGACTTGCGGATACTGCCTTGAAAACAGCCGATGCGGGTTACCTAACAAGAAGATTAGTCGATGTAGCACAAGACGTGATTATCCGAGAAGAAGACTGCGGCACATTAAGAGGAATTGCAATTTCAGCATTAAAAGAAAATGACGATATCGTTGAATCGCTCACAGATAGAATAGAAGGACGAGTAGCACTTCACGATGTAGTGGACCCATTTGGAAATGTTATCATCAAAGCAGGTGAAGATATTACTGAAGATCTAGCTAAAGCAATCGATGACGCAGGTATAGACACTGTAGAAATTCGATCCGTTTTAACATGTGAAAGCAAACGAGGAGTATGTGCCAAATGCTATGGTAAAAATTTAGCTAATGGAACTAAAGCTCAAGAAGGTGATGCAGTAGGTATCATAGCCGCACAGTCTATTGGAGAACCCGGTACACAGTTGACTTTGCGTACCTTCCACGTGGGAGGTGCTGCAAGTTCATCTGCAATAGAAAGCCAAATGCTCGCAAAATTTGACGGTAAAATTGAATTTGATAGTGTAAAAACAACAAAATATATCAACAAAGAAGGGGAAGAACAAGTAATCGTTATCACTCGAATGGGTGAAATGAGAATAGTAAATGATGAAGGAATCGTATTGGTAAACCATGATATTCCCTACGGAGCCTCTCTTAAAATGAAAAATGGTCAAAAAGTGAAAAAAGGCGACTTAATTTGCTCATGGGATCCATTCAATGCTGTAATTATTTCAGAAATTGCAGGAAGAGTGCGTTTTGAAAATATTGTAGAAGGTATCACGTTTAGAGAGGAAGTTGATGAGCAATCAGGATTAAGAGAAAAAGTGATTATCGAAACAAAAGACAAAACAAAAATCCCAGCTATTGTTATAGAAGGAAAAGAAAATAAATTTTATAATATTCCAGTTGGTTCTCACTTAATGATATCCGATAGCGACACCATTCAATCAGGTCAAATATTAGTAAAAATACCAAGAGTGATGGGACGTTCACGTGATATTACCGGAGGTCTTCCACGTGTTACTGAATTGTTTGAAGCAAGAAATCCATCCAACCCCGCGGTAGTAGCAGAAATAGATGGAGTTATAGCATTTGGAGGTGTGAAAAGAGGAAATAGAGAAATAAGTATTGAAAGTAAAGATGGTATTTTCAAAAAATATTTAGTCCCACTCACCAAACATATTATTGTTCAAGAAGGAGACTTTATTAAAGCCGGATTGCCACTCAGTGATGGCTCTATTACTCCAAGTGATATTTTAAAAATCAAAGGACCTTTCGCTGTTCAAGAATATTTAGTGAATGAAATTCAAGAAGTGTATCGTTTGCAAGGTGTGAAAATCAATGATAAACACATTGAAGTAATTGTTAGACAAATGATGAGAAAAGTAACTATTGCTGATGCAGGTGATACCAAATTCTTAGAAGGAGATATCGTGGATAAAATGGAATTCCAAGAAGAAAACGATTGGGTGTTTGATAAAGTAGTAGTTACAGATGCTGGAAATAGCGAAAAAATGCACCCTGGACAAATTACAACTCTTCGAGAAGTGAGAGAAGAAAATTCTTTATTAAGAAGAAATGATAAAACCTTAGTGCAATATAGAAACGCACAGCCTGCAACGTCAAGCCCTAACTTATTAGGAATTACAAAAGCATCATTAGGAACATTCTCCTGGATTTCAGCCGCATCATTCCAAGAGACAACTAAAGTGTTATCTCAAGCAGCCATTGCTGGCAAAACAGATTTCATGTGGGGACTTAAAGAAAATGTCATTACAGGTAATTTGATTCCTGCCGGTACAGGTATGAAAGAATTTGAAAACTTCTTAGTTGCAAGTAAAGATGAACATGAAATATTAAAAAATTCACAGGAAATTCTAGAATTTGATGAAGATGAATAGTGAGTAATTTTTTATTTTTAAACTTAATAATTAAAAAGAGGAATCCAAAGATTCCTCTTTTTTTGTAACATCATGTTTGAACTTTTATTTAGTATGAGTATTTTAACCGTAAATTACACATTAGGAATATAGATAGAAGGAAATTGTACCAAAGAAATGTATATTCCTTCCTTTTTCCCAAAGTGATATTGCATAATTTGGATTTGCCTCATTCTCAATAAAATCAAGTTTTATTGGCAAATATTTTCAATTTTTTTGAAAGCTTGATGAGCATCCAATTTTTCCCAAAGAATTGAATAAATAGCAAAAGCAATTGGTAGTTGCACATTTAAATTTAAACAAATTTCATAAATTCCTTTTGATGCATAATAGCCCTCTGCTATCATATTTAGCTCTAATTTTGTTGAGCTCACAGAGTAGCCTCTTCCAATAAAATTTCCAAAAGTCCTATTGCGGCTATGTAATGAATAGCAAGTGACTAAGAGGTCGCCCAAATATACACTTGTATTATAATGATGTTGGTGACAAGAACTAACGATTTGAATAAATTGCTGCATTTCAGCAAAACAATTGGTAATATAAACGCTCAAAAAGTTATCGCCAAAATCTAATCCGTGAACAATGCCAGCACCAAGTGCATAGATATTTTTTAAGACTGCAGCATATTGCACTCCATACACATCATTGCTACAAATTGTTTTGATATAATGATTGCCAAAATAACCAGAGATGATTTTTCCCAATGAAAGATCTGAAGAAGCAAAAGTGATAAATGATAATTTTTGAATAGCCACTTCCTCAGCATGACAAGGCCCACTGATGCACACATAATCTTCATCACAAAACTCAAAATGCTTTTTTAAAAAAACATTCAATAGTCCATTTTCATTTGGTAAAATTCCTTTAATTGCAGAAATAATTTTCTTTCCTTTGAAAATATCTTTTGGTAATTTTTTCAATACATCCACTACAAATGCAGATGGGATGCCGATGATAATATAATCACCCAACTGAATGGCCTCCTCCATTTCATGTTGAACATGAAGTAATTTGGTATCAAACTGCACTCCCGCAAGGTAATGAGGATTATGTCCAATTGACTTCAACTTTGTTTGAGCCTCTTTGCTACGCATCCACCAATTTATAGAATGTCCATTATCTGTCAGCATTTTTGCCAATGCAGAACTCCAACTGCCATTTCCTAAAATACTAAATTTTGCCTTCAAAATATTATCCTTTCAATTAGGACAAAGATATAAATAATGAGCATTAAAATAAGCTTCACTTTAAAACATCTTTTATATTTGAATAATGAAAACGTATTTTACACTACTCCTATTTGTTTTTTGGGGCAAAATGGAAATGCTCAATTTGACTCACTCAAGCTGAATGAATATTTTACGCAATTAAATAAACACTCCAAAGCAATGACAAGCGTTTGTCTGTATCACAATGGAGAAGTCATCTATGACAATTCCATCGGCTATCTCAGCATAGAGCAGCAGTTGAAAGCAAATGTTTATACTCAATATCGAATTGGCTCTATTTCAAAAATGTTTACTGCCGTGATGATATTACAAATGATTGAAGAAAAGAAATTGAATTTAGAAACTAAACTCAATAGCTTTTTTCCTACTATCAAAAACAGTGAAAAAATTACCATCGAAAATTTGCTAAATCATCGGAGTGGAATAGAAAATTTTACCAATCTGGATGCCTATCGATTATACTCCACCACCACTCACTCCGAAGAAGAAATGATTACTATTTTTGAATCATTAGGAAGTGATTTCACCCCCGGCACTCAATTTAATTATAGCAATACAAATTATGTGCTTTTAGCCTATATCATTGAAAAAATTTCAAAGCAAACCTATGCTGAACAGCTTTTAAAACGCATTTGTACTAAAGCAAAATTAGCAGATACTAAAGTCGGCATGGCAATCGATGTTCAAAACAATGAAGCAGCCTCATACGATTATCAATTAGGAAAATGGACTCCTTCATCCGAAACTGATTTGTCTGTTGCTATCGGTGCCGGAAACATTATTTCCACTTCTAGAGATTTATGTGCTTTCATTTCCTCATTATTCAATGGTATTTTAATTTCAAAAGAAACACTTTCCAAAATGACAAAATTGAAAGACAGCTACGGCTATGGTATTTTAGAATTTCCTTTTTATGATAAACGTTTTTATGGTCACACAGGAGGAATCGATGGATTTCAGTCTATTTTAGGGTATAATGAAAAAGATAAACTTGCAATTTGCATTTTAGGAAATGGTTTTAATTATCCCTTGAATGATATTGCAATGAACATCTTGAATGCATACTATGAAAAGCCAATTACAATTCCTACTTTTAATGAAAATGCAAATAAATCAAATATAGAATCTCTCAATCAATCTATTCTAGGAAAATATAAAAATGATAAACTAGGAATGGAAATTTCAATCTTTGAAGAAGGGAACATCTTGAAAGCACAAGCCAGTGGGCAGTCCTCATTTCCACTTACAAAAGTTTCAGAGGAGGAATACAAATTTGATGATGCAGGCATAAAAATTACGTTTATTAAAGAAGAAAACATTATCAAAGGGTTTAAATTATTGCAAGGAGGTATGTCTATTGTATTTGAAAAAAATAAATTGGTATTATAATTGTATTATCTTTAAGTTCAATAAAGAAAATTAATATAAATAATCTGCCTCTATTTATTAAATTTCAATATGTCATTATTCAAAAAAAATTATACACTTTTTATTACTGTTTTTTTACAAGCCAACTAAAACGCTCAAATAATAGTAACAAATACAAATAACGCAAACCAATTAGCACAAAAACTAGCTGGCCCGGGTGTTGTTATTTCTAATACAAGTATTTTATGTAATCCAAATCAATCTGGAATTTTCATAGTAACGAATGCAAATTTAGGAATAGACAGTGGTATCGTTTTGACCACAGGATTAGCCGCTAGCAATATTCCAAACTACGGTGTAAACGGAGCTCAAATAAACACTGCTACCGCAAACCAAGGCACAGGAGGCGATGCAGAACTCACAGCCTTAGCAGGTGTAAGCACTTTCGACCGATGTGTATTAGAATTTGATTTTACAGCAAAAGGAGATTCCATATTTTTTCAATATGTTTTTGGCTCTGAAGAATATCCGCAATTTAATTGTAGCAACTATAATGATGTGTTTGGCTTTTTCATTACAGGTCCTGGATATCCTTCTTCAACAAATATTGCTTTAGTGCCAGGTACAAATATTCCAGTAGCAATCAACTCTGTAAACAGTGGAGTATTATACCCAGGTGGAGCTTTGCCTAATTGTACTAACATGGGACCCGGCTCCCCTTTTACCAACTTATATACTGACAACACAGGAGGAACTTCCGTCACTTACGAAGGGTTTACTCATTTGTTTACAGCAAAAGCAGCCATTCAATCTTGCAGCACTTACCACCTGAAACTAGCCATCGCTGATGGATTTGATCATATTTTAGACTCAGGAGTGTTCCTAAAAGCAGGCAGCTTAACATCAGATAATGTGAAACTTTCCTTACACGCAGACTCACTCGTAAATGGTATTGCATCAGTATTTGAAGGTTGTGATACTGCCAAGTTGAAAATTCATCGCCAATTAGCACAAGCTAATCCGGGAATTGATACTGTCAGTTTAATTATTTCAGGTTCGGCGTTGAATGGAACAGATTATAATCTTATTCAAACGAATTATATCTTTTCAAATAATCCAGCAGATTCTATTAAAGAAATTAATATAGTTCCAATAAATGATTTAATTATAGAAGGAACTGAAACGGTGATTATTCAACTAAAAGATAAATGCAATAATATTATTGATAGTGTCACCATCTTTATAAAAGACCCACCTACTTTTAAAATTCTAAACAACGATACTTCTATCTGTCAAGGAGCTAGTGTCACGATTAATTCTATTTCTGATCCGGGTTTAACTTACTATTGGACACCTCAAATTGGTGTCGCAAATCCTTCACAACTAAATACCGTATTGACTCCAACTGTTACTACTACTTATATCGTCGCCGGTTATTATGGAAATTGTAGTGTAGTATATGACACCATAAAAGTAACCGTTGAGCCTGCACCCATTATCAATTTGACTCCTACTAATATTTTATGTAATGGTCAAAATATAGGCTCTATTCTCGCAACGGGCGTAGTAGGAAACAACCCATTGACTTTTACCTTGCAACCCGGAGGTGTCAATGCAAATGGTTCACCTCATACCTTTAATAATTTGGCTGCTGGCACTTATACAGTCACTATCACAAGTGGGTTAGGATGCACACAAACTGCCACTACAACTATTACCCAACCGCCCATAATTGGATGGTCCACTGTAACTGCAGTTCATATCGCATGTAATGCAGGAAATGTGGGACAAGTGATCACTGTAGCAAATGGCGGAAATCCTCCATTTACATACAATCTTCAACCTGGAAATATTACTAATGGAACAGGAACATTCACTGGCTTGGCAGCAGGTGTCTATACTGTTACTGCAAAGGATAATAATAATTGCACAAAAGTTGCTGTCGTAACCGTTACACAAGCTCAATCTCTTTCATGGGCAAATGTCACAAAAACAGATGTTAGTTGCTTTGGAATGAATAATGGAAGTATTCAAGTGACGGCAGCAGGTGGTGTGGGTGCTGTCAGCTATAATTTACAGCCCGGAAATGTCAATAATAATAATGGGAATTTTAATAATTTAAGTACAAATATTTATACAATTTTAGCAGTTGATGCCAATGGATGTAGTGCCACCACAACCATCAATATCACACAGTTTCCTGCTGTAACCATTTCAAATATTACTAATACACCTGTTTTATGTGCCGGTGGAAATACAGGAAGCATTACGGTGACAGCTCTAGGAGGTGCTCCTACTCTAAGTTACACACTAAATCCCGGAGCGATTACAAACAATACCGGAATTTTTAATAATATATCATCAGGAAATTATACAGTAATTGTGGTAGATGCAAATGGATGTTCTGTTTCAACTTCTATCGTTGTGACTCAACCTCCTGCTTTAGTATTGGCAAACCCTGTTATCACAAACCCTACTTGTAACCCGGGTAACAATGGAAGTATTAATATTACCGTATCAGGCGGTACTCCAAACTATACCTTTAAAATCGGAGCAGGGGCATTTCAACCCAGTGGAGTATTTACCGGACTGACAACAGGCACTTATATTATTACTGTAAAAGATGCCAATGGTTGTACTAAAACAACTGCGGTCACACTGACAAATAATAATGCTCCCATATTGACAAACAATTCAACACCTCCTCCTTGCTATAATGGAGTTGGAGATGTCAATGTTACAGCAACTAATGGATTAGCACCTTATACATTCACACTTCAGCCGCTTGGCCTTGTAAACAACAATGGACAATTTCCCGGAGTTGCCCCAGGTAATTACACTGTCAATGTCGTAGATGCCAATGGATGCACGTCCTCTATCGTTGTGAATATTGTAATACCCCCGCAATTAAATTGGTCTAATTTTACGATAACAAATGTACCATGTAATGGAATAGGAACAGGAAGTATTCAAGCAACGGCAACAGGCGGCACAGGAACAATTACATATCAATTAAATCCTGGAAATGTAGTTAATAATAATGGGGCATTCCCCAATTTAGCCATAAATACTTACACTGTAATTGCTACAGATGCAAATGGCTGTACGATATCTTCTGTTGGAACAATTGGCATTGCACCATCCATCACTTTCAATAACCCTGTCATTACTAATATCTATTGTAATGGTGGAAATAATGGATCTATTATGGCTGTTGCAAGTGGAGGAACTGGAGTCATTACCTACACAATCATGCCGGGTGGGTTCAATAATATAACTGGACAATTTATCAATTTCAATGCAGGTACTTATACCATTCAAGCAGTTGATGCATTAGGATGCTCAGCTTCTACAGTCATTAATATTACCCAGCCACCCCTCTTAGTAATCACAAATATATCAACTACTCCACCATCATGCGTCCCCGGAGCAGATGGCTCAATAACCGTGACAGCCAATGGAGGAACTCCAAGCTATTTATTCAGTATAAACGGAATGGCTTATCAAGCCTCCAATACATTTAGCAACTTGAATATCGGCTCATATACCATTACCGTAAAAGATGCCAACAATTGCACTACAAGTAGTATCGTAAATTTAATAAATCCAAATGCACCATCTTTTGCAAACGTAGTCATTAGTCAAGCTAATTGTGCGGGAGCCAATACCGGCTCGATTACGGCTACAGTGACCGGAGGAGTGGGTGCGATTCTTTATGCCATTAACCCTCTAGGATTAAATAATAACAATGGAATTTTCAATAACCTGCCAGTAAATATTTATACCATTACTGCTACTGATGCTAACAATTGTGTCGTGACAACAACAGCGACGATTGTTCAACCATCAGCATTGGTATGGGCTCAAGCAAACATGAATAATATTACTTGTAATGGACTAACCAATGGCTCCATTCAAGTATTGGCAACAGGTGGGAATGGTGCGATTAACTATACCCTCATGCCAGGAAATATCAACAACGCAACAGGTATTTTTTCTCCATTAGTAGCAAATAACTATACCGTCACAGCAACCGATGCAAATGGGTGTACGCTAACTTCTATTTTTACAATTACTAATCCTGCTGCCCTTAATTGGAATATCCCAAATCAAAATAATATCACTTGCTTTAATGCAAACAATGGCTCTATTAACTCACCCGCAATTGGAGGTACTGGCATTATCAATTATCAACTCATGCCCGGAAATATCAATAATCAAACAGGGCAATTCAATAACTTAGGACCTGCCACTTACACAGTGACAGCCACAGATGCAAACGGATGTTCAATCACATCATCCTATTCTTTAATTTCTCCCACTGCATTAAGCATATTAAATTTAGTTGGTACAACTCCAACTTGTGTTCCGGGTAATAATGCAACTATTACCGTGACCGCCTCTGGAGGTGTCACTCCTTATCTATACAGCCTCAATGGCAACTCTCCTCAAGCATCAAATGTGTTTGTAAATATTGGAGTGTCAAATTACACAATTAGCGTGATTGATGCTAATGGTTGCACAGCCACTTCTGTCATTACAATCTCAAATCCGGCTTCCCCAGCTATCACAAATGTGACTAAAACAAACATTATTTGCTTTGGAGATAATAGCGGAAGTATTACCGTCACTGCAAGTGGTGGAGTTGGAACGCTCAACTATCATTTAGATCCAGTCGCAATCAATAATTTAACAGGACAATTCAATAATTTATATGCCAATAATTACACGGTTTCTGTAACAGATGCCAATGGATGTAGTGCCACTTCTAATATTATTTTAACTCAACCGCCTCAGTTAGTATGGGATTCAGTCAACAGTCGTGATATCCCCTGTTTTGGTGCAAATAATGGTCTAGTGACAAGCTCTGCTTCTGGTGGAACCGGTCAAATTGTTTATACTTTATTGCCTCCAAATGTTACCAATTTAAATGGTGCATTTTTTGGATTAAATGTGGGTGTTTATACGCTCCTAGCAACAGATGATAATGGATGTCAAATCAGTGAAGTGTTCGTTATAAATCAAGCATCTCAAATTACCATCAATACTACGATTGCCAATGTCATTTGTTTTGGAGGAAACGATGGGATGATACAAGCTCAAGCTAGTGGTGGAGTGGGTGCTTTTGAGTACACTCTAATGCCTGGGAATATTAATAATCAAACAGGATTTTTTACAAACTTAACATCTGGTACTTATACAATAACTGCAAAGGATGCCAATAGCTGCACTGCAACGACTAGTGTATTTTTAAATCAAGCTCCGCAAATTCAATTAACCAATGCAACAACCATTCCGGCTTCTTGTAACCCAGGATGCGATGGCTCTGCGATCATTTCAGCTTCTGGAGGAAATGGAGTTTTCACCTACTCTCTCAATGCTGGTCCTTATCAAGTGTCCAACTCTTTTTCTAGCTTGTGTATTGGAGTATATACCGTCACCATCAAAGATGGGAACAACTGTACGGGGTCTGGTACGTTTAGTATTTTGACAGCAAATGGACCAAATCAAATTATAATAAATGCAACCAATATTTCGTGCTTTGGTGGAACGAACGGAAATATTCAAGTGTCTATAACAGGAGGACTTGCCCCTATAAATTATCTGCTCAATCCGGGCGCCATCAATAATAATAATGGATTATTCAATAATTTGCCTCAAGGTGTTTATACAATTACAGCAACTGATGCAAATGGATGTTCATTAAGTTCTTTAGTGACCTTAACCCAACCACAGGCTTTGTTGATTTCTAATATTGCAATAACCGATGTGACTTGCTTTAACGGAAATGATGGCGATGCTACTATCAGTGCTTCCGGAGGGAATGGCATTTTAACCTATCATCTGCAACCTTTAAACCTCACTAATAATACTGGACTATTTCCAAATTTAAATGCAGCAAATTATACAATCACAGTAACTGATGCCAATGGATGTACGACTAGCTCCATTTTTACAATCAATATGCCTTCGCAAGTATTGTTCACAAATGTGGTCAATATTCCGGTTAGTTGTTTTGGAAATAATACCGGAAGTATTCAAGCGACAGCTACTGGAGGAATCGGAAATATTCAATATACATTACTTCCAAATAATCTAAATAATCTATCAGGAGTATTTATCGGATTAGGTGCCGCTACTTATACTGTTGTTGCAACGGATATGAACAATTGTTCATCTTCAACCGTCATCATTATCTCACAGCCTAGTGCATTGCAGATAACGCAAATCAATACAACAGTTCCAACTTGTGTTCCGGGTAGTGATGGCTCAATAACGATTACAGCAAGCGGTGCAACACCAAGCTATACATACTCGATCAATGGTGGGGCGTTTCAAATACCAAATGTTTTCAATAATTTAAATGCAGGAAATTATACCATTACTGTGAAAGATGCCAACGGTTGCACTCAAACCTCAACTGTAAATATCGTTGCTCCTTCAATGCCTATTATAAATAATATTACTTCCACCAATGCATCTTGCAGTCCGGGTTGTGATGGTAGTCTGACTATTTCAAGTGCCAATGGGAATGGTATTCATAACTATAGTGTCGATGGGATTAATTTTCAGAATTTTAATATGATTAGTAATTTGTGTGCAGGAACTTACACCGTTATTGTAAAAGATGGCTCAGGATGTACCGTAACATCCACCGCGATTGTCAATACTCATCAAAGTCCGACTATCACAAACGTTATCGTCAATAACGCTCTTTGCAATAACGGAAATAATGGATCTATCGAATTAATTGTAACAGGAGGAAATGCTCCAATTCAGTATGTTTTAATGCCTAATAATATCAATAATCAAACTGGTCATTTCATAGGATTAAATTCTGGAATCTATACCATTACTGGAACTGATATCAATGGGTGTACTCTATCTACAGTGGTGAATATTTTTCAACCCAATTCGCTACAATTTAATAATGTGTTGGCAACACCTTCATTATGTTTTAATGCCGCAAACGGAAGTATTTCTTGTCCTGTGAGCGGAGGCACTTCTCCTTATAATTTTGCAATTTCTCCAACGGGTGTTTTTGCAGCTCCAAATAATTTCAATGGCTTACTTGGAAATATAACGTATACCATTACTGTCACTGATGCTAATGGTTGTAGTGAAACAACGAGTGTTTTTGTTCCCCAACCTTCTCAAGTGCTGATTGACTCTATCTCTAATACCTCCGTTACTTGTTTTGGAATTAACGATGGCACATTAACAGCGTCGGCAAGTGGTGGTGTGGGTATTATTAGTTACACTTTAATGCCAAATAATTTAAATAACAATACTGGTCTATTTCAAAACTTAAATGGAAATATATATACAGTTATAGCAACAGATGCCAATGGTTGCACTGCTACTTCAACGTCTTCATTATTTGAACCTACAGCTGTCGTTATTACCAATGCAATCGCAACAGATATTATTTGTTTTGGGCAAATAAATGGAACAATTACAATAAATGCAAATGGAGGAATAAACCCAATCAGTTATCAACTAATGCCCGGAAATATCATCAATGCAAATGGTTTATTTACGGGGCTAGGAGCTAACAATTATACGATCACAGCAATAGATGCAAACGGTTGTTCACTCACGAATATACAAACTGTAAATGAACCAACCCAAGTTCAATTTAATGGAACAACGATTACACACGCTTTATGCAATGGTCAGCAAAATGGAACCATTCAAACCAATGCAAGTGGTGGAGTGGGGGTAATCAATTATTTAATTCAACCGGGTGCTATTAATTCACCGAATGGATTTTTCAATAATCTAGGAGCTGGAATTTATACTCTCACAGCAACAGATGCCAATGGTTGCACAGCAATAACAACCGCTACTATACTGCAGCCACAAACACTGACTTTACATTTAGATTCTATAAATCATATTTCTTGCAATGGAGGAAATGATGGATTTATTATAACAAGTGCAATTGGTGGAACTTCTCCATTTAATTTTTATCTTCAACCCCTTGGAGTCAATAATGCAATAGGAGCTTTTTATTCATTAAACGCAAATAATTACCAAGTTATAGTTGTTGACAATCAAGGATGCAAAGACTCAATTTTAAATATCAATCTCACTGAGCCAACTGCAATACAATTCACCAATGTCACTCATCAAGATATCACTTGTTATTTCGATTCATCAGGAACGATTAATACACTAGCTCAAGGGGGCACTGGAACCATCTCTTACTTCATAAATCCTCAGCTTGGTTTGCAAAATTCACCGGGAAGTTTTATCAACTTACAAGGGGGCACATACACCATTACTGCAACAGATGCAATTGGTTGCACCCAAACAACATCTGTAACTATATTACAAAATTTACAAATTGCATCTTCTAATGTTGAATATATTGAACCTATTTGCCATGGTGATACAAACGGAGCAATACAAGTGTATGTAACCGGAGGAGTACCGCCTATGTCATTTGCGATTGACAATGGACCTTTTCAGGCTAGTGGTTTCTTTGGGGGGCTCGGAGCTGGTAATCATCTTATCACAATTCAAGATTCTAAAAACTGTCTATCCGATACATTGCTCGTCCTAAGTGAGCCAGATAAAGTAGATGCAAGCGTTAACATTCAAACACCGAAATGCAATCAGCTAAATGATGGAAGAATAGAAGTGACAGGATTAGGAGGTAGAAAAAATTATACATACAAACTTCGACCAGGATTAAATGTAAACAAGAATGGAATATTTTTTGATATTACAACTGGTATATATTCACTCACAATCATTGATAGTGCGGGTTGTAGCTTTGATACTTTAATCACAGTAGGCTATCCGGCTGATCCTTTAAGACTACAATTGACAAAACAAGATTTAGGATGTTTTGGCAGAGGAACAGAAGGAAGCATCACAGCCCATGTCAGTGGTGGGGAAATCCCTTATACATATTTTTGGAATACAAATCCTGCACAAATTGAGCCAACGGCTACTGGCTTACCTTATGGTCAATATAAAGTATTAGTAACAGATGCCAATGGGTGCACCATTTCAGATTCTACACAAATTGAGCCTGGTACATGCTGTGAAGAAATTTTTATCCCAAATGCTTTCAGTCCAAACGAAGATAACAAAAATGATGTGTGGCGTATCACAACAACCATTGCAATGAAAGTGCATCAATTTGAAGTGTTTGATCGATGGGGTAACTTGGTGTGGAGTACATCAGACCCTAATCAAAGTTGGGATGGCAAGCTAAACGGGAAAAATATGGATGTAGGCACTTATTTTTATATCCTTCGATATACTTGCCTTCATAATAACAATAGTTATATCAGAAAAGGAGATATTATTTTAATTCGCTAAAAAAGAAAAACAGTATTGGAAGGAATGAAAGAATTTTGAATTAGAAAAGGCAAAAAAAATAATTTCCCATTTAAAAAAACAACCAAAGGAGATAAATAAAATAAAAGGTCTTTTAAGTGAAAATAAGATTGAAACATCTTATTTTTACAAAATATAAAACGAAATAAAATGAGAGAAATTGCTTTTAGGCAGGCTTTAAGAGAAGCAATGCAAGAAGAAATGAGACTTGACAAGAACGTGTTTTTAATGGGAGAAGAAGTGGCAGAATATAATGGAGCTTACAAAGTGAGCCAAGGAATGCTTGAAGAATTTGGCCCCAAAAGAATAATAGACACCCCGATTGCTGAATTAGGATTTGCATCAATTGCAGTGGGAGCCGCAAGCAATGGGCTTCGCCCGATTGTTGAATTTATGACATGGAATTTTGCCGTTTTACCACTCGATCAAATATTTAATCATGCATCCAAAATGCTTGCAATGAGTGGTGGTCATTTCGGATGTCCTATCGTATTTAGAGGTCCTAATGGGTCAGCAGGTCAACTTGCAGCTCAACACTCAACTGCTTTTGAAAGCTGGTATGCAAATATTCCAGGACTCAAAGTGATTTCAGTTTCGAATCCTTATGATGCCAAAGGACTTTTAAAAAGTGCCATTCGTGATAATGACCCTGTTATTTTTATGGAAAGTGAAGTGATGTATGGCGACATTGGTCCTGTTCCTGAAGAGGAATATTTAATCCCAATCGGAAAAGCGGACATTAAAAGAGCAGGGAATGATGTTACAATCGTTTCATATAACAAAACAATGAAAGTGGCTCTGGCAGCTGCTGAGGAGCTAAGTAAAGATGGGATTAGTGCCGAAGTAATTGATTTGAGAACAATACGCCCACTTGATATTGAAACAATTATTCGTTCAGTTAAAAAGACAAATAGGCTTGTGGTAGTAGAAGAGCAATGGCCTTATGGTGGCATTTCAACTGAGATTACTTATCGAGTGCAAAAAGATGCTTTTGATTATTTAGACGCTCCTGTGAGAAGAGTTTGCAGTGCAGATTCTAGTATGCACTACGCCGCTAACTTAGTGGCTGCTTACTTACCCGATGTGCCTAAAACAATCAAGGCAGTGAAAGATATAATGTATGCAGTTAAATAGTTTCAATTTTAAAAATTTGTAACTATATCATATATTTTAAAATCATTTAAAAACAACAATTAATCTTATGAAAAAAATTATTTTTGCTCTACTCTTTTCAAGTACAGTTCATTTTGCAAATTCACAAGTTATTTATTCATGCGATAATAAAAAGCGACGCAAATGTAAAAAGTATTTGTAACTGATTATAAAAGCGACGCTGACTTAATAGTCTAT
This sequence comes from Bacteroidetes bacterium OLB11, assembly GCA_001567165.1. Lineage (GTDB taxonomy): Bacteria > Bacteroidota > Bacteroidia > Chitinophagales > Chitinophagaceae > OLB11. The sequence goes on along the minus strand of LNFQ01000007.1, from coordinate 53,138 downwards.
AAAACAAAAATACAAAAGTGATGCAAGTGGCAATGATGGTGTTTGGTTTTTTACTGACTATAAAAGTGATGCTAAAAAGAAAATATACTTTACAAAATACAAAAGTGATGCTGATTTAGTCATCTATTTTTCAACTTCAAAAAGTGATGCCGGCTGGAAAAAAAGTAATAAAAAACAGTTGATGTATTAAACCTAAATTACACATAAGATTTGTTTATAATTTTGATGTGTAAAGTTATAGAGACTTATTAAAAGCAATTTTTTAAAATTTTGATTACATTTTTGCTCAGTTCAATATTGTTGTTCTGGCGAGGATTTATGTTTCTATAAATTATTTATTAGGCTCAAACATTTTTTCGTATCATATAATAACCTTTCTTTTTGTTGCCATAATAATCAATCAGACTCCAACTACATGCAGGCCAACAATCATTTAACTGCCACCATAAAGAACCCATGCAGTAAGCATTTGAATGAAGTTGTGCATTGAGAGATACTTCAATCGCTTTGCATTGTAACTCTTGTGAAGCAGCTACAAAACTTTCAAAATCCTGATAAGGGATGGATTCGCTGTTTAAATATTCTTCAATGATTTCATACCCATTTTTGAATTTTTGATGCACCTTTAAAGCATTTGATTGAATATGATAGTCTTGAGGTAATAAGAAGTTTGGGTAGCTTTCTATATTCGGTAATGCTTGCATACCAAACTCACTTGCAAATCGAGGCACTTTTTCTTTCATAATATTAATGGGTTGTCTTCCCCACCACATTCCCCAATAATGGCTATCTCCATGGGTCATACTTTTTGCTCTACCCCAGCCGTATAGTGGTGTAGAAGGAATGTAAGCTCGACCGCTATCATATTGTGCTACTAATGAAGGAAGTAGTTCATTGAAAATTTTATGATATTCATTCCATAAAATCAAACTATCTCTGCCATTGATTTTAAATTGTTTTTGCCAACCCCAATTATTCCATGCTTCATCTATCTCATTATTGCCACACCACAATACAATACAAGGATGCTTTCTTAAACGTAAAATATTATCAATGGCTTCTTGTTTGATATTTTCTAACGAATTTTTATCAGCTGGATAAATAGCTCCTGCAAACATAAAATCTTGCCAAACATAGATTTCTAGCGAATCACAGAGGTCATAAAAATCATCAGATTCGTAAATGCCACCACCCCAAACTCTCAACATATTAAAATGAGCTTCTTTTGCAGCTATCAATAAATCTCGATATTTTTCTTTTGTAATGCGTGGAAGAAACACATCAGCCGGCACCCAGTTTGCCCCTTTCATATAGGTTGGTTTCCCATTGACTGTAAAATAAAATGATTGCCCAATCGAATCGTTTTGTTGGATTAATTTCACGGGGCTATAAGCGGCAACTGACTCCTTATCTTCTTCGTCAAGAAGTAATTTCACACTTCTCCAAACTCCGCATGGGACAAGGTGTGGAGTCCAATCCCAACCAAAATGATATTGTGCTTTTCGCACCATATTTCGATTGTTTTCACATGGTAATTTTAATGGTCTTTGAGCCGCCAAACTATCTGCCACTTTTTCAATGCTATGAAAAACGAGATGTAATATATTTTGACTTTTAATTTTATTTTTTACATCTATTTTGTAAGTGCGAAACATATTGTTTGCCTCTAATATTTTTTCGCCATTTAAGTAAACATCAGCGTATGTATCGATTCCATCAAATTGTAAAATAATTTTTTTAGAATTAAGTTCTTTGTATGAAAGTTGAAAGGCGGTTTTATATTCCCAATCTAGCGTACTCACCCATTGCAGTTCTTTTTCATTATCTCTCCAAAAAGGATCTTCGATAATTTTGTTTTCTAATAAATCGGTATGAATTGTTCCAGGTACTTTTGCTTTTAACCATGTTTCTCCATCCTGATTTTTAAATATCCAATTATCGTGCAAAAGCTTAATAGTAGCATCTATGCGAAGTGGAAGAACGAACAGTAAAATGATAAGTATTCTCATTATTTTGTTGCATTATAATCGAGAGTCAATTTTCTGATTTTCTTTAACGGTCCACTACAATAGCTTGTATGGCAATGAATGCAAGCATTAATCAAGGTTGTATAGTTTTCCTTTTGAGATGATTTATTTTGCATAAGTCTTTGATATGCCAATTGAAATTGTTTAGCATTGTCAAAAAATAATGGCTCTAATACTGAGGAATCGGTAGGCTCGGCAGACCAAAAAGGCATAATCGGATATGAAAAACTGTCAACGATTTCACCTTTATTTATTTTAGATTTCATGCTGTCGCAATTGCTTGCTAGCTTACGCATCATGAGGGCCATTGGCTTAGGATTGTTTGGATCTTTGATTGTTTTTTGTTCGGTATTTGTATCCGTATTTGAATTGCTCTCTTGTTGATTGCATGAATTTATCAAAATCAACAATGAAATAGTGATGAATGAAATTTGCTTAATCATTTTCCGTGCTATTGAAGAATGACCCCTTTGGCTTCAAAAACTAATTCCTCTAAAGGTTCTTTAATTGCATTAATTTCTTCTTGAGATTGTCCATCGTCTTTTGCATATTCTTTTAAATCTTGTATGGAAGTAACTTCAACTTTTGCAATTCCATCCACGATGGCGGTTTTCCCTTTGCAATCTAATGGCACAAAAAATTCATAATCTTTAAAAGTCACTCGCAAATTTTCTCCTTTTTCATTTTTCAGCTCCATCCAGCATCCTTTCTTTTGGCATACCGCATCCACCACTCCACTGACTTTACATTCCAATTCATCTTTTTCCCCCATTTTACTTTTTAATTCTTCAACAGGAAAAGCATGATCGCTTGATATTTTTTCACCATAAAAAATTTTGTGCAGTAGCGGTTTCACTTTGTGAATCGGCTTTTGATTTGGATTGATTTGCATTTTCACAAGACTGTAAAGCGAGGAAGATAAATGCGATAAAAAAATAATTTCTCATGGATAAATTTTAAAATGCAAATTTACAAAATAATCTGCACTTAGTGTTTGAAGTTGTTCTCTGATTTTCTTTTATAGTTAAATATAAAATATCACCTTATTTTTGCTACATGAATTTGATTGAAGAATTAGAATTCCAAGCAAAATGGGAAAAAGTAGAACAAATCTTTATTGATCGTTTTGGTAAAAAGCCCGATATGGAAGCTATTCTATATTTAATCGGAATTAATGAACTGGGACGACTTCCCGAAAATGTTTTCACGAAAGAACAAAAACAAGATTTAATGCACATTGCCACTTGCTCTTTGCTTGCTCAAAGTGGTTATTATGAATATGATGGCCATGATGAAGATGGTTGGCCTCATTATAAAATGGTACAATCTCCGCCAGCAAGCGGGTTGGTTGAACAAGAGATTTTGCTCAAGCAACATATCATTGCTTATTTTGAACTAGAACAATAATATTTTTATAACTAATCAAACTTATAATTTTAGATTAATGGTAAGAGATTTCTTGGCCATTATAAGCGATTAGCGATACTCCTTTTTGATTGCTTTTTTCTACTCGTCCAATAATCTGTGCTTCTATATCATATTTTTGAGCAATTGTAATAATATCTTCAGCCGCCGCTTGATTACTTGCATATAACTCCAATCGTGTTCCCATATTAAATACTTGATACATTTCTTCGATTGAAGTGTTTGACGCTTTCTGAATTAAATGAAAAATGAGGGGAGGTGTAAATAAATGATCTTTGATTAATTGAACATTGGTATCAAAATATTTCAAACTCTTTGTGTGAGCACCACCTGTGTTATGAACAATGCCATGAATAGAGGCGTGGTGCTTTTCAACAACTTCTTTAATAATCGGGGCAAAAGTGCGAGTAGGAGATAAAATCATTTTACCGATTTCAATCCCGTTTTCTGCCTTGTCTGTCAATCGATGATTGCCTATATACATCACATCTTCTGGAATTTTTGGATCATAACTTTCAGGAAAATTTTTAGAATAAGTTTTGTTTAAAATATCATGTCTTGCACTTGTTAATCCGTTGCAACCAATACCACTATTATATTCAGTTTCATAAGAGGCTTTACCATAAGAAGCAAATCCAACAATTAAATCACCAGGTTGGGGATCAATCTTTATTACATTTTCTTTTTTGAATCGGGCAAAAGCAGTGTATCCAACATCAATCGTACGCACTACATCTCCTACATCTGCCGTTTCACCACCTGCACTGTGAATATGAATGCCAAATTTTTTCCACTCTTGTATTAACTCTTCACAACCATTGATAACAGCACTCAGCACTTCTTTTGGGATTAAATTTTTGTTTCTTGCAATGGTAGATGATAACACAAAATGGTTGGTGGCACCTGCACAAATCATATCATCAATATTCATCACCATCGCATCTTGAGCAATCCCTTTCCATACAGACAAATCGCCGGTCTCTTTCCAATATAGATAAGCCAATACAGACTTTGTTCCTGCAGTGTCGGCGTGCATGATACAGCAATAATCTTCGTCATTTGCAATGTAGTCAGGAAGTATTTTGCAAAACGCATTTGGGAATAATCCTTTGTCTAAATTTTTAATAGCTTCATGAACGTCTTCTTTTTGTGCAGACACTCCTCTGGATTTGTATTTTGAATTCATTGCAATTATTTTTTCAATTAAGAATACAAAAATGCAAAAGGATTTTGAATTGTTCCTTTTCTTTTTGATATTATTAAAAATATTTATCGCTCTTGATTTTTAAAATTCAAATTACACATTCGATTTTGTAGGAGTTGATTATATTTGAACAAAATAATTATTCTATGTCTTTTATTCTTTTTGAGAAAAAAAAATGGAGTGGCTTTTATCACTCTAAATCGTCCTGAAAAATTCAATAGCTTTTGTAGAGAAATGGCTTTTGCTTTGTTGGAAAAATTAGATGAAGCTGAGCAGAGTGCTGATGCGCGTTGTGTGTATCTTACCGGAAATGGGAAGGCTTTTTGTGCAGGACAAGATTTGGCTGAAGCCATTGATGATAATGGGATTGAGCTATTGCAAATTGTAGAAGAGCATTATAATCCGATTATTTTAAAAATGAGAAATTTGAACAAACCGATTTTGTGTGCTGTGAATGGAGTGGCTGCCGGAGCCGGAGCAAATATTGCTTTAGCCGGTGATGTGGTGGTAGCAACACAAAGTGCTTCCTTTATCCAAGCTTTTAGTAAAATTGGATTGATCCCGGATAGTGGTGGTACATTTTTTCTACCAAGAATTATTGGACTTCAAAAAGCATCTGCATTGATGATGTTGGGTGATAAAGTGAGTGCTGAAAATGCTGAAAAAATGGGAATGATTTATCAATATTTTAGTGATGCTTCTTTTGTGGCTGAAAGTACTAAGCTAGCTGAAACCATGGCTACAATGCCTACGAAGGGAATTGCTCTTACAAAATATTTATTGAATCAGTCATTCCAAAATAATTTGGAACAGCAATTAAAACTCGAAGGGGAGATTCAAGTGAAAGCATCTCAGACTTACGATTACCAAGAGGGAGTTCGTGCATTTTTAGAAAAACGAAATCCAATATTCAAAGGGGAATAATCTCTTTTTTTTAATGATTGATTTATTGAATAAATGTTCTTAATTCATTAAACGCTTTTTCACAAACTACTTTTAGATTGCTATATAAATGTTGCATTTCCTGTTGTCTATTTTCTTGAGAGGCCATTTGTTCTAATTCATAAACATGAGATAGCTCTTCTTTTACACCCATGTATTTAAGTTGAGTTTTGAGAGAATGAGCAGATATTTTCACATTTTCAAAATTCTTTTCATCTAACCCAATTCCAATTTGTGCTAACAATTTTGGAGCACTGTCTAAGAAAATATTGATATACTTTTTTTGTTTATCAATATTATTTCCAGCAAAAGAAATAAGAAAAGATGGGTCTGTAATTTTAGTATCGTCAGGGATTGCGAGTGTTGGCTGTGATGATGATGATTCCTCTGTTTCAGCGTTATCTGCCGTTGTGATTATTTCACGGGTTGCTATTTTTTCTTTATCAATATGTTTTAATATTTTCCGAAGTAATTCTTCTTTTTGAAACGGTTTTGGAATATGGTCATTCATGCCCGATTTTAAATATTTTTCAATATCATTTTTCATTACATTGGCTGTCATCGCTAATATTTTGAGATTGCGAACGGATGGGCTTCCATTTTCGCGAATGAGTTTTGTGGCTTCTATACCATTCATAAAGGGCATTTGTATATCCATTAATACAATGTCGAAAGGTTGGGTATTGACTTCTTCAATTGCTTTGAGGCCACTTGCTGCTTCTGTGATTTGAATATGTGGTGCTATTGATTTTAGAGTATCTACGGCCAAAATAGTATTAAATTCATTGTCGTCAACTATGAGGAGTTTTGTTTTATTTAAGATGTCAATATCATGATCGGAATAAGTGAAAGTTTCTTTATTTAGAATATGTGCTTGGTCGCCGCTTTGAAATGGAATTGTGAAAGTAAAGGTCGTGCCTTCTCCTAGTTTGCTTTTTACTTCGATTGTGCCATTCATTAATTCAACGAGTTGTTTTGATATGGTAAGCCCTAATCCCGTTCCTCCATATTTTCGGGCAACATCAGTGCCTGCTTGAGTGAAGCTTTCAAATATTTTTTGAACATATTCTTCTGAAATTCCAATGCCGGTATCAATGACATGAAACGCAATTTTATTTTCTGTTTGATTAGCATGAATGAGCTCGCAAATAATTTGAATTCCTCCTTTTTCTGTGAATTTTACGGAGTTTCCTGCAAGGTTCATTAATATTTGTGAAACTCTTGTTGGGTCCCCAATCAGTGTATCAGGGATATTTGCACCAATATCAAATCGAATGGTAATTCCTTTTTCTTCTGCTTTGAAACGGAGCAATTGCACGACGTTTTTCAAAATTCCTTTCAAAGAAAAGTCGATTTGTTCGATGTTGATTTTACCAGCTTCAATTTTAGAAAAGTCGAGAATGTCATTGATAATTACGAGTAAATTATCTGCACTTTGAGAGATGGCATTTAAGTATTTTAATTGATCTTCTCTTGGTTCTTTTTCTTTTAGAAGCCTTGTCATTCCAACGATTGCATTCATTGGAGTTCTGATTTCGTGGCTCATATTGGTGATGAATTGTTGCTTGAGTTTTGCACTTTTTTCTGCAAATTCTTTTTCTTTGATTGCGTAATCAATTTCACCTCTGATTTGTAAGTTTCTTAATTTGTCAAAAGTATTTTGTTGGAAAATGGAATCTTTTAGTTGTTCATATTTTTTTAAGTTTTCATAAGCCTCTTGAATATTTCCAATTCGCTCATACACTTTAGCATACATCTCATGGATGCTCATCACATCATGTTTTCGAGAATGTTCATTTGCTAAAACGTAGGCGGTATTGAAGTATTGAAGTGCTTGATCATAATGTCCTTCATCAAATAAAATTCGACCTAAGTAAAAATGGGAAATGATGGTGCCTTCAATGCTAGATAATTCTTCTGATTGTTCTAATACTTTATTGAGATATTTTCTTGCTTTGTCAAATATTTTTTGTTTGTAATATACTTTTCCGATTCCGCTGTTTGCAAGCATATTCCCGATTGTGTTTGGCTCTGATAATTCAAGACTTTTTTTGAAATGAACCAATGCATTTTCTTTATCTTCTTTTTTTAGATAAATATTCCCAAGACTGTGATAAATTGTAACGAGCCGTTTGTGGTCTTCATATTTTAGAAAAATTTTCAAACATCTGTTTGCATATTCTAAAGCATTATCATAATCGAATAAATCAAAATGGATATTGGAAATGCTCATCATCACTGCGGATTGGGCGAGTTCGTCTTCCAGTTCTTGATTGATTTCGAGAGCCCATTGATAGTATTTAAAAGCAGTGGAAAGGTCGCCTAAATCACGATAAATATTACCCATGTTGTTATAGATACGGGCTTTCAAATCTTCTATTTGATTGTCTTTTGCAATGACAAGCGCTTCTCTAAGTGTTTCCAGTCCAAGATTGTATTCTCCTTTCAGCCAACAAATAGCCCCTTTATTATTGAGCCCTCTTCCGGTACCCTTGATGTAATTTATTTTTTGAGAACGTTCTAAAATTTCTTTTGTAAGCACCAATGCTTCATCGGTATCTTGATATCGAATTTCGAGAGACATTTCTATCAGGCAATCGATTTGCTCTGTTTCACTTTGAAGTGTGTTGTAAAGTTTTTTCAGTTCGTAATATTTATCACTATACATTTTTTTATTTTTTTTTGAATAATTAATATTTTTTTGGTTTTTGATTCAATTTTAAATCGGTTATCAATTTTCAATCCCACAATTCCAATGATATTTTTATTAGATTCGACAACCCAAATTTTTTCTTTGTCTGTCAAAGCGATTTTCTCATCAATTAAAATACGTGCAACTTTTTTTCTTTTTGTTCATGCCGAGGGGATATAGATAGTCGCCTTGTTTCCACTTTCTTAATAGAAGGGTTCCTTTTATTTTATCTGCATCCAATTGAAGTATTGATGTATCTTTTGAAAGATGATAATTTTCGGAAGAAAGCAGTTTAATATTGAGTTTGAAATCGGACGTTTCAATTTGTTGATTTTGTTTTTCAAATTGGATATACTGACTTTCGGTGGACCTAGTTTGGGTAATTATAAAAAAGTTTCGATCTTTAAAGAGTAGATAGTTTTGTGCTGCAATTTTGCGACCAGATTCACTATCTATCAGTTTGAGGATTTGAATTGTTTGTAAGTATGAAAACCCAAAGGGTTTGAGCAGTTCATAGGTGATTGATTGAAGGGGTTGTTGTTTTTTTAATTTTAAAATTGGGACATACCAATCATTCCCTCTTTTCTCAATCAATTTTTTTCGATACGACTCTATTTGTTGTTTGTAAATTTGATAACTTTCAGAAAATCGAATAATATTTTGAGCAATATTTTGTTGAGCATTTGGCAATACTTTTTCTATTTGTGGAAGCAATTCATTTCGGAAAAAATTTCGGGTATAAATATTTTTTTTGTTGCTGCTATCTTCTCTAAAAATGATTTGGTTTTGATTTGCATAATTAAAAATATCTTGTTTTGAAAAAGAAAGCATCGGTCTTATTATTTGTTGCTGAAACGCAGGAATGCCACACATTCCAGCAAGCCCAGTTCCTCTAAAAAAATGAAACAATACGGTTTCAATATTATCATTTTGATGATGAGCAGTCACTATAAAATCCAATGAATGAGTGGCTAATAAAGTGTAGAAATATTGGTATCTTAATACTCGTGCGGCTTCTTGAATTGAGATGTTTTCAGCCTCTTTAAATTCAAGTGTGTTAAACGATTGATGATGACATATTATATGATTTTTTTTGCACCAATCTAACACTAGTTGTTCGTCTCCATCTGACTCTAAATTTCTTAATTGAAAATTGCAATGGGCAACTTCAAATTGAAATTTTGATTTTAAAAAAAAGATTACACATCACCATTGAGTCAACACCGCCACTGACAGCTAGTAAGTAACGTTTATTCATGTCAAGATTCAAATGGAGAGTGTTAGATTTATTCATCGGATATGTCGTCTAATGCCATTTGTAATTCATTTTTCGCATGATTATCTTTTAGCTGTGAAGCTATCTGAATTCCTCTATGATAGATTTCAATTGCTTTATTGTAGTCGCCTAATTTTTCATAGGTTTTAGCTAAATGATAATAAGTGCCTAAATATTTTTCGTCTTGAATTAAAACTTGTTTAAAGAAATTGAGTGCGGTGTGAATATCTTGTTCTTTCAAATACTCTAACCCTAAGGCATGTAGCACAAAACAATCATTAGGTGATTGACTCAAGATTTCTTTTAATTTTTGTATTCGTTCCATGGAAAATTGAATCTACAAAGTTATTATTTTTATGCAAAGAGATAAGTTAAAGAATGATGATTTATTTTTACAAATCTGTATGAAAAAAATATGCGTTGATAGTAGCTGCCGGATCTGGTAGTAGAATGGGTTCTGAAATTCCAAAACAATTTATGTTGTTGCAAGGAATTCCTTTGTTTATGCATGCTGCTCATGTTTTTTTTAATATGAATGATGGTTTTGAAATCATTTTATTGATACCACAAAATTTAAATCGTGAGTTGAGTGTTTTATTAAATAATGCGATTGGCTCAAATCCGATCAAAGTCGTAGTTGGGGGGAGGTCTCGATTTGAATCTGTCAAAATTGGGTTGCAGCATATTCCGAATGATGCAATGGTTTTTATTCATGATGCAGTTAGGCCTTTTATTAATCATTCATTGGTTGAATCATTATCAAAAACAGCAAAGACACATGGTTGTGCCATTCCTGCGATAGACCTTACAGATAGCATTCGATATGTTGATGAGCAAAAAAATGTAATGGTTGAACGAAAATTATACAAGTCAGTGCAAACACCACAAGTTTTTTTATCCAAAGGAATCAAGGATGCTTATCATGCGACAACTCATTCTGATTTTACAGATGATGCATCTGTTTATGAAAATAATGGAAATCAAATTTTTCTTTGTGAAGGACTCAAGGAGAATATTAAGATTACATTTCAAGAAGATTTTGCTTGGGCTGAATTTCGTTTGTCAAATAAATCGGAATAATTCTTACTGGTTAAAAATGAATTTTCCTGCTTTTTTTTCACTTCCATCTGCATTGCTTAACAAAAATATAATATACACCGGTTTGAGGCTCTTTCCTAAATAGTTCACACCTTGCCACGTTGCTTGTCCACCTTGAGCTTTTGTTCTATAAACCAATTGCCCTGCAACATCGGTAATGCGAACATCTGCGTTGGTTACAAGTCCTTTGATAGCGATTGTCCCATTGTATTCACTCGGAACTGGATTTGGAAAAACGAGCAAATCGTTATTGGTTTCATTGCCTTCCGTTGCTTGTCCTCTGAATGAAACAAGCCCTTTGTTGGTCGCAATAAAAACATCTCCAGTTTGCGGATGAACAACTATTTTGTTGATTTCATTGCTAGGAAGGGGACTGTTTTTTTCATTAAAATGATAAATAATTTTTTCTGCATCATCACTGATGAGCCATATTCCATTATTGGTTCCTATCCATTTGTTGTTTGCTCCATCGGCACAAATTGTTTTGACATTTTCTCTTTGAAATAAAAGTCCTGCATTCAAATCGTATTTGACAATTTTCAATTCGGCATCACAACCACCAGTATTCATCACACTTTCAGGACAATTAATAATTCCAATTCCATCTGATGTGCCAACCCATAGTTTGCCATTTAAATCTTTTGTAATACAGTTGACTTCGTTTGATGGAAGGTTTCCATACCCGATTCCAGTTTGAATAAGTTTTACTTTGTCATCGTTTTTATTATCGATAGTGTTATTATCATTTAATACAAAGATGCCAATGCCACGTGGTGCTACAACCCATTTTTGATTATTGTTATCAATGGTAAGTTGGCTTGCCGATTTTTCACTGACAGCATAAGGGAAAGCAAATTTTTGCCATGTGCCATCGGCTTTTTTTACTACTAATTGGTCGGGTGCCCCATAGTTTGTCATCCATAAATTTTGATTGTCGTCATATTGCAAAGCAGCGATACGATAGGCGTTGGGGTCACCAATGGTCGATTGAATATATCCATTGTCTTTGTAAACGATTGATGTATTGTTTGCAGGGTTGATTTCAAGAAGTCCACTGATAAAAGATGCAGCATAAATATTTTTTGTTTTAGGGTCAACGACTAGATCCATAATATCATAAATCGTATCCATCGCAGGGGTGCCAACATCTCGGTTATAAACTGTCCAATCGTGTAAATTATATTTTGAAAAACCATCTCCATTGTAGGTATAGATCCAACTATTTTCACCTCCAGCTAAAACATACAAATCATTATTTTGTATTTTGAGATTGTAGCATGAATTTGAATAGACGGCATTGGGTTTGATTATCACTTTGTCATGTCTGTTGTCAAGTCTGATAAGTCCTTCCCAATAATCGGCCTCCCAAATTTGATTCGGTGCAACCTCAACCAAATCTCTAGGATTGATACTTTTTGTAGAGTCAATTAATTGCGCATTTTCGTTGAATATACTGATTTTTCTGATTTGATTATCAGATTCGCATAAGTAAAAATCGTTCTCTCCTGTTCTTACATTTAAAATTGGAACTTCACTATTATAAATAAAATGCAGTTGATCATTTTGTATCAAATATAGAGAATCGGTGGTGCAGGAATAAAGTTGTTGATGATGAGAAAAAATAAATTTGAAAGCTTGATGATTAATAGGAACCCAATTTGCAAAATTTTGCAGAGAAGGATTGTTTTCATCAGCCTTAAATATGCCTGCAGAAGTGGCAGCATAAAAGAATCCATTATATGATGTGAGCGAATTGATGTTGAGAGTTTGCGTGTTGTCTTGCAAAACGTATGTTTCTTTAATTTCTTTTTTGATTGGGTCTAAAACGATGATGCCAAAATCGGTACTTAAATAGATTAATTTATTTTTAAAATAGAGGCTATTGATTTTTTTACTTCCTGTAAGATTCAAGTTTTTTATATCGGGAATATTATAAAAGTTCAACCCTTGCATCAAATCAATATTTCCACTATTATAAATGATGACTAAATAATCGGTGGCAGGGTCGTATCGGATAATAGAAATGCCTACATCACTCAGTCCGTTTACTTTAGAGTAAGATTCAAATTCTCCACTTAAAATTGAATAAGAACGAAGGTGTTCACTTGCTGAAAAAACTTTATCTCCGACAAGTTCAACGGTAGTTGCAGTATTATATGCAAAATGGCTTTGCCAGCTTCCAACCGGCACTTCTTGGGCTTTTGTAAAAATACAAATCAGTAGAAAAAAAATGAAAAATGGGGTTCTCATAAATTCAAATTTACGCTCAATACATAACGTAATCAAACAAAGAAAATTACTTTTCATAAAATGGATATTTTTGAACACACAATATAAATATATTTGCATTATGTTTTGGAAGAGTTTAGCACATTTCATATTAAAATTCAGAGTTTCTATATTGTTTATACTTACTGTCTTAACGCTTGTTATGGGATATTTTGCGACACAGGTGAAAATGCGTTATGATATGGCGAGTGCTATTCCAGAAGACAATCCTGAATATATAAAGTATGAAAAATTTTTGAAAACATTTGGGCAAGATGGCAATATGATGGTAGTTGGGTTTGATAAGGAAAATGTTTTTGAACCTAATTTTTTTAAATCATTTTCTGATTGGCAAGAAAAAATAAAAACTGTAGATGGAGTAGTCGGGATATTAAGCATTCCATCTGCCATTCAAATTAAAAAAGCGGAAACGGATAGTACTTCTAAATTGATAAGTGAATTGATATTTCATAAAGGTGTGAATATGGATAGTGCAGCTATTCAATTTAAAAATCTCCCATTTTATTCAGGGCTATTATATAACCCAATGACACATGCTAATTTAAATGCCATTTACTTAGATGGTGAAAAAATCAGAACTAAAAATCGTGTTCAAATTATAAATCATATCAAAGAAATTTCAGCAGAATTCGCTCAAAAAAATCAAATTGAAATTCATTATTCAGGTCTTCCTTATATCCGAACGGAGTTTGCAGAAAGCCTCCGAGCTGAAATGAATTTGATTTTGATTGCTTCTTTAGTTTTAACATCCTTGATTTTATTATTATTTTTTAGGTCTTTTACGGCGATGCTATTTTCGATGATTGTAGTTTTTGCGGGAGTCGTATGGGCAGTTAGTTTTATTGAATTGGCAGGGTATAAAATCACGATTTTGACAGCATTAATTGCACCTTTGATTGTGGTAATTGGTATTCCAAATTGTATTTATTTTTTAAATAAATATCATACGCAATTTGCGTTGACCAACAATAAACGAGAAGCATTGATATCAATGGTAGATAGAATGGGCATAGTAACGCTTTTTACCAATTTGACGGCAGCCATTGGGTTTGGTGTTTTTTATTTTACCAAAAGTCAAGTTTTAAAAGAGTTTGGGTTTGTTGCAGGACTCAGTATTTTAGTCGTTTTTGTAATTTCTCTTTTATCAATTCCAGCCATTTTTAGTTTTTTACCTGCACCAAAAACAAGACATACTAAGTATCTTGAAAACAAATACCTCACTTCGGTTTTATTGAAGTTTGAATATTGGGTGACTCATAATAGACGGGCTGTTTATGCACTTACATTAATAGCAGTTGTCGTTTCTGTAATTGGGATTTTAAGGTTGAAAAGTGTTGGGCATATTGTCGATGATTTGCCCAAAGAAAATACACTTTATTCCGACTTGAAATATTTTGAAAAAAACTTCCATGGTGTTATGCCACTTGAAATAATGATTGACACCAAAAAGAAAAATGGAGCAAGCTCATTAAATTCTATCAATAAAGTAAACGAGTTTACACAATCCTTAAAATCATTCTCTGAATTTTCAAAACCACTATCATTTGTGGAAGCTATTAAATTTGCTCGACAAGCTTTTTATGATGGCGATAGCTCAAGTTTTGATGTGCCAAATTCTTTTGATATTTCTTTTTTATTGCCCTATTTAAAAGTGAAATCCGATTCTGGAAAATCTCAATATTCAAGTTTAGCAACATCATTTTTGGATTCTAACAAACAAATTATTCGTGTGAGTGTAGGTATTGAAGATGTCGGGTCTATCCGACTGCCTTCGATGTTGGATTCTGTTAGTAAAATGGCCAACACAATTTTTGATTCTACAAAGTATGATATCACTTATACCGGCACTAGTGTTGTATTTTTAGAAGGAAGTAAATTTATTATTCACAGTTTGAGAGACAGCCTTTTGTTAGCATTGTTGATGATAACAGTTTGCATGGCATTGCTATTTCGCTCGTGGAGAATTGTCGTTATTTCAATTATTACGAATATAATACCCTTGCTGATAACTGCTGGTATTATGGGTTTTGCAAATATTCCATTGAAGCCATCTACAGTTTTGGTATTTAGTATTGCATTGGGGATTGCCATTGATGTCACGATTCGTTTCTTAGTAAATTATAAGCAAGATTTGAGTTTCAACGATTATAATATTCCAGAAACAGTGCAAAATACTATTCAAGATACTGGGATTAGTATCATTTACACATCACTAATTTTATCGGCAGGTTTCATTGTATTTTTGGTGTCGCAGTTTGATGGCACAAAAGCATTAGGCTATCTCACTGCACTCACATTACTTTTAGCTATGCTAACAAATCTCACGATTCTGCCAGCGTTGTTGGTTTGGTTTGATAGGCAAAAGCCCAAAAAGGAAAGAAATTTTTAATGAAAGATTAAAATTAAAAATGGATATGAAAAATCTTTTATTTATTCATACATTCGCATTCATAAATTGGAGACGTGTCCGAGTGGTTGAAGGAGCACGCCTGGAAAGTGTGTATATGGGAAACTGTATCGCGAGTTCGAATCTCGCCGTCTCCGCAAATTATATTTCTAATTGAATAAAAATAATTAATCATGATTTCTATAAAAGTACCAACAATAGGTGAAAGTATCAGTGAAGTTACTTTGGCAAAATGGTTAAAGCCTGATGGGGCATGGGTTGAACGTGATGAAGTAATTTGTGAATTGGAAAGTGAAAAGGCAACATTTGAATTAAACGCCGAACAAGCAGGAGTTTTAAAAATAAAAGCACAGGAAGGAGATACACTACACATTGGTGATGTCGCTTGTGAAATTGACGAAACAGCCGAAAGACCTGCTGAAGCAGTTGCACCTAACTTGGTAGAAAAAGCATCAACGCCAGCACCGACAGTGGCTAGCGATGTGAAAACGACACCACTTGCACATAATATAATAGAAGCTCAAAATTTAGATGCTCACAAAATACAAGGTACAGGCTCATTAGGAAGAATTACAAAATCAGATGTGCTTTCTTCAATGCAAAAGCCGGGAACTTTACCCGCAACGACGCTTTTCTCAAGACAAGAAAAAAGAGAAAAAATGAGTAATCTTCGAAAAACAATTAGTAGAAGATTAGTAGAAGCCAAAAATGCTACTGCAATGCTGACTACTTTTAATGAAGTGGATATGTCGGCTATTATGAGCTTGCGTACAAAATATAAAGATGCTTTTAAAGAAAAACATCAAGTGGGACTTGGCTTTATGAGCTTCTTTACAAAAGCGGTTTGTATTGCTTTGCAAGAATGGAAAGCTGTTAATGCTTATATTGACGGTGATGAAATTGTTTATCATGATTATTGTGATGTGTCAATTGCAGTGAGTGCTCCAAAAGGTTTGGTGGTGCCAGTGATTCGAAACGCTGAAAGTTTGAGTATGGCAGAAATTGAAAAAGCAGTATCGGGTTTAGCCAAAAATGCAAAAGAAAATAAATTGACAATTGAGGAAATGACAGGAGGTACATTCACAATTACGAATGGTGGCGTGTTTGGTTCTTTGCTTAGTACACCAATTATTAATATTCCTCAGTCTGCGATTTTAGGAATGCATAAAATCCAAGAAAGACCGATAGCGGTCAATGGTCAAGTTGAGATTAGGCCTATGATGTATGTGGCTCTTAGCTATGATCATCGTATTATTGACGGAAGAGAAAGCGTAGGATTTTTAGTAAGAGTGAAAGAATTGCTTGAAAACCCAACTATGCTTTTAGCTGCTCAAGATCCAGCAAAACTTTTACTTGAACTTTAATCATGTTTGCAGAAGCCTATATCAAAACGGCATCTGAAATCATTGATGTTTATAAGCCTCAGCTACCTTTAGCTGTGTTTCTAAAGCAATATTTTCGTTTAAATAAAAAATTTGGTTCTAGAGATCGAAAAATCATTACATCCCTTTTGTATGGCTATTTTCGCTTAGGTGTACAACCTGAATATATAACTCGAAGAATGCATATTATTCTTGGCTCATTTTTATCAGGGGAGTTGCCTATTCTTTTTTATCAAAAAACTTGTAATGAGGTTTGTGCCTATTATTCACTCTCCTTTGATGACAAAAGAAGTTTTGTTGAAAAGAAATATCATGTTCGTTTTTCATTACCTTATAAATTATCAGAAGGAGTGAATGAGGATGATTATTTTCGTTATCTATTTAGACCGGCAAATGTTTTTATCCGAATTAGAAAAAATCAATCTGCGATTATCCAAAAACTATTAAATTCTAATATTCCATTTAAGCAAATTTCATCGACTTGTTTAGCTTTTAATCAAAACATTAAATTAAATGAGATTTTGGGAGAGACAGATGAATACGTCATTCAAGATTACTCTTCGCAGTTGACGGCTACTCTTTTTCCATCTATTCAAACTGGAGCGTGGTGGGATTGCTGTGCTGCTAGTGGTGGCAAATCTTTATTGCTTTTTGATCATAATCAGCATATCCAATTAGATATTTCTGATATTAGAAAATCGATAATTGAGCAACTTAAATATAGATTACATCAATATCATTTTCAGCCGAATAAAATATTTATACATGATGCCAGGCAAGCTCTAAAAGGAAACAAAAAGTATCATTCTGTTTTGTTGGATGCCCCTTGTAGTGGTTCAGGCACATGGAGTAGAAGCCCAGAGCAGTTTTATTATTTTCAAGAAGATAAATTAAATGAATTTAAAAAGCTGCAGAAAGCCATTTTAGAGGCTGTTTCAAAAAGTGCTAATCATGCAATTTATTATATGACTTGTAGTGTTTTTGCAGAAGAAAATGAGCAGCTTATTAGGAGTTTTGAGGCTCAATATTTTCGTGTGAAACAAATAAAGGCTTTCAACACATTTGAGCTAGGAGGCGATCATATTTTCGCTTGCCAGTTAGAGAAAAAAGATTAATGAGCAATGTCAAATTGAATGAGCTTGCGGACTGTTTGATTATTATATTTTCCAACAATCTTCCATTGAGCACTTATTGGTACAAGAGTGCAAGGCGGGTCATTATAGGAGTTGGTGTTATGAATCAATTGTAGCCAGCGTTTTATATCATCTTTACTTTTCTTTTTCTTTCTTAGTTCTCTATCTAATGCGTTTTTGATTTTTTCATGATCTACAGAAGAAAACTGAAGACTATTCGTACCTACTGAAACAAAACGATTATTTTTTCCGGCTAAAGGATACCATTGTGTGATGTATTTTCCTAGATCATTTAAAATATATTGTTCATCACTTTGCTGCACGGCTAATTTTACAAAAATTCGTTGTTCAATCGAGATTTCACTAAGCTGATTCACTTCTATTTTGGTTTCAAGAAGATTTCCTAAATCCATTAAATAAGAAACACTATTCGAGTTTCGTTCATTTTGCGCAAGGTTAGTGGCATGTGCTGAAATACCTTCAAACACAATATCGCATTGCTCAAAATGAATTGTAAATCCTTTTAGTTTTTCAATGCTTATATTTTCACTTTCGATTTTCTTAGATGTGTTCAAGCTGTCCACTTGCACCATCATTTGAGTGATTTTAGATTCAGCACTCCCTTTCTTATGGGGCTCAATATCTTCTGTGTAATTTTGAAGAAATTGGCTATCTTTTTCTGTCACAATTAATGATGAATCGCCAATAGAAATGGGTTTTTTATTAGTGATTTGTTCTTTGCATGACACGAACAAAACAAATGGAATAATCCATGTTATGGATGAATATTTATTCTTCATTGTGGATAAAGATAATTTAATATTGCCAATAATTTATTATCTAAAATAAAAAGATATAAGAAGTTTCGATTGTTTTATTTCATCCATTTATCATACCACATTTGAAACATCAGCAAGTACCAAATTTTTTCAGCTCGTTCTTTTTTTCCATGATAAAAATCATGAATAATTTTTTGAGTTTCTTTAATTTTAAAAATGGATTGATTTTTTAAATATTGTTCGCTGAAATAATAATCCACCAAATGTTTTAAGTCCACAAAAAGCCATTGTGCAATAGGAATAGCAAAGCCCATTTTGGGTCTTTCCATGATTTCTTTTGGCACATATTGATGAGTAATTTCACGTAGGATATATTTTTTGATGCCTTGATGATATTTGTATTCGGTGGGTAAGGTGGCAGCCCATTCGATGATACGATGGTCGAGAAAGGGTTCTCTTCCTTCTAAACTATGAGCCATGGTTGCACGATCTACTTTTTGCAAAATATCATCTATTAAATATGTTTCATAGTCAATCGCCATGATATAGCTGAGTGTCGAATAATTTTCTTCACTCAGTTCTTTGGAGTCGAATGCACTCATTAATTTTTGAGTAGGATGAATCATGATTTGATCAATATCACTTTCTAAAAATTGCTTGCTAAGCACTTGATTCATGTGATAGTCATCTGCTTGTTTTAAAAACTGTTTTACTTTTTCATATCGACTATGAAATAAATATTTGTTTCTTAAAACGGGTATGTTGTCTGCATTAATGGCACTCATAACGGAAGCCATTCCTTTTCGAATATTGTGTGGAATCGATTTGATTTTGCCGCCAAACTTCATAATGTAATCATAGCGGTTGTAACCTGCAAACACTTCATCGCCTGCATCTGCACTTAAAGCTACAGTCACTTTTTGTCTTGCGATTTTACTGACAAGAGATGTGGGAATGGCACTGCTATCAGCAAATGGTTCATCATAATAAAAGGGTAAAGTGGGGACAATTTCAAGTGCTTCTTTTTCTGTGCAGTAATATTCAGTGTGATCGGTGCCGAGGTGATGAGCTACTTGTTTTGCATAGCCTGCTTCATTGAGTTTTTCATCTTGAAATCCAATTGTAAATGTTTTCAGTTTTTCAGTTTTATCTTTTTGCAAAAGAGCTGTAACGGCTGTGCTGTCATACCCTCCACTTAAAAAAACACCCACAGGTACATCACTCACCATTCTGTAATTACAGGCCGAAATTAAAAGTTTTTCAGTTTCATTTTTGGCTTCTGAAAAATCGATTTTTAATTTGGGTTTATTATAGGCATCATACACGTTCCAATATTGCTTAATTGTTTTGGTTTGTGTTTTTAAATCTAGAATCATATAATGACCAGGCTCTAATTTATTTGTGTTGTTGTAGATGCAACTTGGTGTTGGAACGTACCCATATTGGAGGTATGATGAAACGGCATTGAGATTAATTGTTTTTTGAAATCTTGGATGTTCTATAAAGACTTTTAATTCAGACCCAAATAAAAATAAACCTTCTCGTTCGTAGTAAAATAAAGGTTTAATTCCAGCTCGATCTCTAACAAACAAAATGGTTTGGTCTTTTTGATTATAGATAGCAAAGGCAAACATTCCAATGAAACGATGTATGCCCGAAACGCCCCACTGTTGAATAGTATGTAAAATGACTTCGGTGTCGGAGTGGCTTTTGAATTGATGTCCCAAAGATTCCAATTCTACTTTTATCTCGTGGTGGTTGTAAATCTCACCATTAAAAACAATTGTGAAATGCTCGAAGTGCATTGGCTGTTTCCCTAATTCGCTTAATTCGATAATGCTTAAACGACGATGACCAAAACCGATTTGTGCATAATAATTATTGTCCAAAAAGGTATCAAATCCATCAGGTCCTCGATGCACCATGGTATTGTTCATTTTATTTAATATATCGAGGTCTGATTGTTTTTTGAAATCAATAAATCCTGAAATTCCACACATATTATTTATATTTTTTTTACCTATATAAAGGTTAAAACAAATTTCTTAACTAAACTTAATTTGATTATAATTAAATCTGATTTTAACAAAATTATTTTATCGTTTATACATTGAAAGTGTTGTATTTTTTATTTTACCCATTTGTCATACCACATCTGAAACATCAACAGATACCAAATTTTTTCGGCACGTTCTTTTTTTTCCATTATAAAAATCATGAATGACTTTTTGAGTTTCTTTGATTTTAAAAATAGATTGAGTCTTCAAATAGGAATCGCTGAAATACATATCTACTAAGTGTTTGAGGTCTATTGTCAACCATTGAGCAATCGGAATTCCGAAGCCCATTTTTGGTCTTTCCATGATTTCTTTCGGTACGTATTGATGAGTAATATCTCTTAATATGTATTTTTTGATACCATTATTGTATTTGTAATTTGTGGGAAGAGTGGCAGCCCATTCAATGATGCGATGGTCAAGAAAAGGTTCACGACCTTTCAAACTGTGAGTCATTGTGGCTCTATCTACTTTTTGCATACCGGCATCGACAAGATAAGTTTCATAATCTATTGCCATGATGTAATTAAGTGTTGAGTAGTTTTCTTTTCTCAACTCAGTGGAATCAAAATCGGTTTCTAGTTTTGTAATTGGATGAAGTAAAATTTTTTGAACATCTTCCTCTAAAAATTGCTTGCTGAGCACTTGGTTCATGTGGAAGTCATCTGCTTGTTTCAAAAATTGTTTGACCTTTTCATAGCGGCTATGAAATAGATATTTGTTTCTTAAAATGGGGATTTTATCTGCATCAATTGCACTCATAGCAGCTGCCATTCCTTTACGAAGGATATAAGGAATTGATTTTATTTTTCCTCCAAATTTCATAATATAATCATAGCGATTATAGCCTGCAAACACTTCATCCCCGGCATCTGAGCTTAATGCAGCGGATACTTTTTCTTTTGCTATTTTGCTGACCAAAGTTGTTGGTATTGCACTTCCATCTGCAAAGGGTTCATCATAATAATAGGGCAAATTCGGAATGATATCAAGGGCTTCTTTTTCGGTGCAATAATATTCGGTGTGGTCGGTGCCGAGATGATTTGCTACTTTTTTTGCATATTCGGCTTCATTAAATTTTGCTTCATGAAATCCGATGGTAAATGTTTTTAATTTTTCGGTTCTGTCTTTTTGTAATAAGGCTGTCACTGCGGTGCTATCATATCCTCCACTTAAAAAAAAGCCCGATGGGTTTATCTCCAGCTGTGCGATAGTTGCATGCTGAAACGAGTATTTTTTCAGTTTCTATTTTTGCTTCATTATAGTCAATTTTTAATTTTGGTTTGTTGTAATAGTCATACACGTTCCAATATTGAGTGATGCTTTGTTGTTTATTTTTTTAAGTCTAAAATGAGATAATGGGCTTGTTTTAATTTATAAGTATAATTGAAAATGCAGTGGGGGGATGGGATGTAGCCATATTGCAAAAACAAAGAAATGGCGTTATTGTTTATTTCTTTTTTAAAAAAATGGATGCTCATGAAATGCTTTTAAGCCGGAGGCGAATAAAATAAATCATTATGAAAGTAATAAAATAAAGGCTTCACACCGGAACGGTCGCGAACGAGGTGTATTGTGTTTTCAAAATGATTATAAATAACGAATGCAAATGGACCAATGAAGCGGTTGACACAGTCGATCCCCCATTCTGCAAATGCGTGAATGAGAACTTCGGTGTCGGATTGGCTTTGAAATGAGTGGCCTAGCGAGCTGAGTTCGGTTTTGATTTCTTGAAAATTTAAAATTTCGGCATCGGCAACCATGCTAAAATTTTTGTATTGGATTGGTAATTTTCCTTGTTCGTTTGCTTCGATGATTTGCAGTCTTCTATTGCCCAGACCAATTTGTGCATATTCATTTTCTTCAAATAGAGTACCAGATTCGTCAGGACCTCTATAAGAAAGGGTATTGTTGATTTTAGTAAGAATTTCAAGATTTGATTTTTTGGAGAAGTCGATAAAACCGGTGATAGCGCTCATATTTTTTTATTTATTTGCATTGATAGAGATTGAAATTGTCGGATGTGAGTTGCTCATAATTTGATGTTTTGAGGAGAGTGTTCACTTGTGAGTTATCCATTGCGTTGAGGGTATTTCCTTTCAACATTCCGGGCTCGGTAGACAAGGTGATTCCTTTGGTATAATTAAAAGTACTTTTTTGAATGGTAGCTGCTCCTGTGTTGATAGAGGATAAAACTGTTTGTGTGTTGTTAGATGTAAATTTGGTGTTTGAAATTTGACTTTGCATTCCTTGTGTTTTGTCCAAATCATTGAGCCAAAAAAATGAAACGTCAAAAGTTTCTACAGTTGAGTTAAGGAGTCTAATTTTTACATTATTCCAATCAAAAAGATATTTGCTAGGGGAAACAGTTTTGTATTGATTGTAAACATTTGAAAAATAGCAGGCATCAAAGGTTGTGAAGTCATCAATTGTTTTGGCATCATCTTTTGAAACGGCATGTGCAATATGTCCATAAATTTGACAATTGTTAAATTTGAATTTTGTGCCTTGCACCCAAAGAGCCCAATTGTAAAGCCCTGCAATTGTACAATTGGTAAAGGTCATATTGTTTCCAAGATAATTATTTCGATAGTTGAGAACGCCACAGCCGGCATTTCCTATAAATTGACAATTGAAAAAAGTTCCATTATTTAAATTTTTTCTTCCTTCGGGTTCGATGTCTATTCCTGCTCCAGGGGCACTAAAAATGCGGGAGCGACCTGTGTAATTAAATTGAGAATTTGTGCAAGTGATATTATCGCCATCAACCCATGATAAGCCTTGCCGTCCGTTATAATTTGCTTTAATTTTATCAATGTTAATATAATTGCTACTTGTAATCGTGATGCCATCTAATCCAAAATGATGAATATCCATATTGGAAATATTGACTTGATTGCAGTTGATAAGTTGAAACCCTCTATGCCCCAATTGTCGCCCTTTATCTCCATAAAATCCTCCGATAATCATGCCGTTTTGATTGCCGTCTAATTCTAAATTTTTAATTGTAATATTATTGCATTTGTCGAGGTTAAAAGTAGAACCAATAAAGCATGAAATTCTTTTGTTCATTTGATTTTTTGCAGGTGTACATTGTGGAATATAGTTTCCATTGACTTGCTGAAATGCCCCATAGTAGAGATTGTTGTCATAAATGATGATCGGGTTTTTCCCTTTTTTAGGCTGCCCCATAATAGTAATATTATTGCAACTATTTAGGCTGATTGCATCAATACCTTTGAGTAACCAAGTGTTGTCCGGTGTTTGTTGCCCAATGACATAAGTGCCGTAAGGAATAATGAGTGTTATATTTTGTTTTGCTTGATTGATATATTTTGATGCTTTGACGAAAGCTTGATGGTCATTGGTTTTGCCATCTCCTTTTGCTCCGAAATTTTTGATGTTGATTTGAAGTGGAGCTGCAAGGGAGTATTGATTTGAGAAAATAAAAGAGATGAAAAATAAGGAGGTGTAAAAGATTTTTATATAAATGAATGACTTTTTCATTTTGAAGTTTGTTTTTATTAAGTTTTCGGTATGAGATGCAACTCTTTCCCAACTCAATTCGCTTTTGTTTTTCATTCGAAAATCATTGACATTTTTTTTAAAGGTTGAAAGTTTTTCTAAAAATAGTAAAAAGTTTTCATTTGCATTTTCGATATCAGTACAGATTCCAATTTGATTTTCATCGATAAATTCTTGACCGGGTACAGATGTAGTAAATACGGGCAATCCCGATGCTACATACTCTAGTGTTTTGAGTGATGAAAGTTTCATGTCGTTTCTAGCAGAAGGTATAAGACAATGCCACCGTCAAAATTTTGATAAGTAGTTTTGAGTTCATCATAAAGTTTGTATCCATAAAACTTCATGTTGGAAGGGGCTTTTTGTTCAACCTCTTTTCTGAAAGGGCCTTCTCCAATCATGTGAAATTGGATGTTGGGATTTTTGATTGCTAAATCAACAATGTGAATTGCACCATCCCAAGGTGTGAAAGTTCCTACATAAACAAAGTCGTTTGTAATAGATTCTTTTTGTTTGATATTAAAAAAATCGGGTGAAATTCCATTTGCTAATGTAATCACTTTTTTTAGCATGAATACTATTTGCAAACTCAGTGATGCCATCGCTTACAGAGATGCAAGCGACTGCGTTTTGTATTAAAAATTTTTCTTGAAAATTACTGATGAGGGTGTAGAATTTTCCTTTTTGAAAAGAGAGATTATCTTTTGCAATGATTCCATTCAGCTCTAAATAATATTTTATTTGAAAGAGTTTAATGGCCAACAATAAAAAAAATGAAAAGTTAGATAGTCGAATATAATTGATGTCTTTTCTATTTTTGATGATGATGAAAGCGAAAATAAAATCAATAATGACTTGTCTTATTAAAGGGATATTGGCAACCTTTATTTTTTGAATTAAAAAAGAGGTTTTTGTAATGATATTTTTATCAGTCCAAGAAGGATAATATCCTTTCACTTCATATTGCTCAGCATACATATCTTGAAAGCAATTCCAAAGCTCTAGAAAGTGGACAGATGGTCCGTAGGATATGCCAACATCGTTAAAAGTATATGTATGAATTTTTTGTTTTTGCGTCATTCTTATAATAGATAATCGGATAATAAATGTCCCCAGCTGTTGTCATCTATCATGCAGGCTTCTTCGGCTTTCACATCTCTTTGTAGTATTTTTTTATTTAGGATATTATTTTCTACTAATTTATTTCTACCTGTTTTGATTTTTTGAATGATTAATGGGTTTTCCATCCAACTTTTTTGTGGAGGTTCATATCCAATTTTATCTTTTCTCCAACGGATTTGTTCTGGTAAAATATCAAAGGTTTCACGCATTATCCATTTTGTCCACCCATCATGAATTTTATAATGAGCAGGGAGTGTAAATAAAAATTCTACAAGCTCGTGAGATAAGAAAGGGAGGCGAACTTCTCTGCTGTGTGCCATACTGTTTCGGTCTGCATACCGCAAGAGTTGCTGAATGGAGCCGGAGCGATAGGTGCTGTTGTAGAGGCTTTCATTGAGAGTGCTAAATGTGTTTCCTTTTGTTTCAAAAACATCTTTACTGTATGTGTTGTAAAAGTCGCTGTTGAAAACGGGGTTGGTTAATTGTTTGATTTGGTTTCGTAATCCTTTGATCGGTTTTACCAATGAAGGGGATATGGCCCTCACTCTATCTCCTAATGTTTTTTTGGTGATGCCATTAATGGAATTACTTTGATGAAGGTTTTTATATATTTCAAGTTGCTTTTGGTATTCGGTTTGGTTTGTATTTTTTAATTCATTGAAAAATGAATTGTAGTAGAAGTGGTATCCAGCAAGGATTTCATCAGCTCCTTGGCCATCTAGCAAAACGGTGACATTGTTTTGTTTGGCAAGTTTCATTACGCAATATTGAGCATAGATACTAGCACTTCCGTATGGTTCTTCTTGATGAAATGATAGGGATTCGATGTCTTCAATAAGTCCTTCATCACTTGGTGTGATAAAGTTTGGCGATACGTTGGTTTTTTCAATAACATAATCCATAAATTTCCTTTCATCTTTTTTGAATCCTGGAAATACGGCACTAAATGTTGATTGCTTTTGACTAGTGCCTTCTTTTAATTTGTCAACAACTGACACAACCAATGATGAGTCTAAACCACCACTCAAGCTGCTTCCAACGGGTACATCACTTCTTAATCTTCTACTGACTGAAGTGTAAAATAATTCATGAAATTTTTCTTTAGCTTGTTCTATTGTAATTTGATGATTGATATGTTGCCATTCAATGTCATAATATTTATGAATTTGAATTTCTAGCTTGTCGATATTGACTAAAATGTAATGACTATGATGAAGTCGGGTGCAATTTTCATAAAAGGTTTCACTTAAGTCATTTGGATTGTCGAGATAACCAAAAGAAAGATAGTTAAACAACATTCTATTGTTGACCACTTTCGGTGTGCCACCTGCCCATAGGCATTTCATTTCACTTCCAAATGAAAAATATTCTCCTTTTTTATAGTTGTAAAAAAATGGTTTTTCACCAAATCGGTCTCTTACACAAAAGGCAGTATTTTCTTTTTTGTCATACAAAACAAAAGCGAACATACCATCTAAATATTTCAAAGCATCTGCTTTATATTTATCATACATAGCCATGAGCACTTCTGTATCGCTATGAGTGTGGAATTGATATCCATCTTTTTGTAAGTTTTCGCGAAGTTCCACAAAGTTGTATATTTCACCATTAAAGACGATAGAATATCTGTCCATGTAGTGCATGGGTTGATTTGCTTCTTGGCTTAAATCGATGATTGAAAGTCGTCGATGGCCAAGCCCCACTTTACCATTTTCTGAAATCCAATGACCTTCGCCATCAGGGCCTCGATGAGCAATGACATCGGTCATCTTTTTTAGTTTGCCAATAGAATTTTCATTCGGATTTGATGTAATAAAACCTGCTATCCCACACATTGAATTTGATATTTAGTAGTCGCAAATGTAAAGATTTAATTTTGAATGGATGTTAAAATATCGTGTACGTATTGAAGTAATTTTTATAATTTCAATATTTCGCTTAGTAAAATTTCATTATACGTTTCAGCACACAAAGTTTTCGCAATATTTTCTGCATTTTTTTTGTATAAATTGATGTCTTCAATGCTGAGCGTTAAAATTTTTTCGGCAAGTGATTTTGGGTTGAAATCGTTTGCTACGATGCCTAAATGATATTGCTCAATTAATGATTTCATTTCGGGAGAAGGCCCTATGGCAATGCAAAGTTTTGCTTGTAAAAATTCAAAAAATTTATTGGGTAAAGCAATGGAATTATTAAAGTTAGTTGGAGGTAAAATGTATAGCCCCATATCAAATTGATTAATGGTTTCTATAATTTTATCAAACGGAACAGGGTCTATTAAAAATACATTTTTTTTCTGTTTGATGATTTCAGCTAATGAATGAAAATATTCACTTTTATTATCGCTCAACATTAGATGCAGTTCATAGTCTTCATTTAAATAATCCATCATTTGAATCATGTCTTCAATTTTTCGTCCGGGTATTGCATTGCCATGATGAATGATTCGGATGGGCTTTTTTACAACTGGGTTGGTTGCAATTGGATTGTAAGAACTAGCGTTTGTAATCACAAGGCTATCCTTTTGAAATTCGCTCAAACACTTTTGACGAATGCTTTCACAGACGTTGACAAACAAGTCCACTTTGGGTAAAAATTGATGATAGACTCCTTCATAAAAAGGTTGCATTGTTTCTTTCCAATTAGGAAGCTCTTCATACTCTAAAGGGTAATATTCATGAGCATTTAGGACTAATTTGAATTGATATTTTTGTTTTAATTCGCTTACGTAAGGAAGATTTATTGGCTCATGAATAATCACAATATGAGGCTCAACTTCTTGAATAATCTTTTCGATTTTTTTTAATTTTCCATTATAAATAAGTTTGTTTGGAGCTCTATTTTTAAGGAATTTTCTTTTTAATAAAAGAGTTCCTCTTACGAAAAAAGAATTTTTGATAAGCTCAAAATCAAAGTGTTTTTCTATATTTTTTTTTGGAGGGGAAATTCCGACAGTGTATATTTTAAAATCATTTATTAATGCATCAATTTCTCTGATGACTCTCGGTGCATTATGTAGGGTTCGCTCGGTGATAATGAGTATTTTTTTCATGGGTGCTTATAAATCCTATTCATTCAGGGTTGATGTAGGCAGAATCAATTTATTTTAGAGGTGTTGGAAAATTAAATCTGTGATTTCTTTTGCTGCGTGTCCATTTCCGTATATATTTTCAGTATAATGTCCGGGTTCAGTATGAACAAGCGTTTTAAGTTCTTCTAGTTTTTCAAAAACTAAATGATTCCAACCATTATCAAGCGTTTCAATCCATTCGGTTTCGCTTCGCAATGTTATACATTTTTTCTTTAAGATATAAGCTTCTTTTTGAATACCGCCACTATCAGTAATGATACAGTCGGCAAATTTTTGATAAGACACACTTTCGGTGTAACCAACAGGACGTATAAATTGAATATTTTTGAAGTCAGATTCTTTCATATTGAATGATTGAAGGCGGCTGAGTGTGCGAGGGTGAATTGAGAAAACAACTTTTTTGTCAAGAGAATTTAAGGTATTTAAAATTTGTTTTAATCGCTCATCATTGTCAGTATTATACGGTCGGTGAATCGTGACAAAGTAGTAATTTTCTTGAATAATTCGGTTCACTTTTGGCTCAATGAGCTTAATCATGTCGCACATCACATCACCACTTTTGAAAATTTTATTGTGTGTAATTCCTTCTTTTTTTAAATTTTCGATTGCAAAGTCTGTAGGGCAAAATAAGATATAAGAGAAAATATCAGCAACAATACGGTTAACTTCTTCGGGCATTTCACGATTAAAACTTCTCAATCCAGCTTCAATATGAATGATTGGGATATGCATTTTTGTAGCTACCAAAGCGCCGGCTAGGGTGGAGTTTGTATCGCCATAAACCAATAGTGCATGGGGGTTTTCCAACATACAGACTTTTTCAATTTCGGTCATCATGATGCCGGTTTGCTCACCTTGAGGTTTGCTGCCTCCAACGCTAAAAAGATAATCGGGTTTTGGAATGCCTAATTCATCAAAAAATACGGCACTCATATTTTCATCATAATGCTGTCCAGTATGAATTGTTTTTGCTTCAAATTGTTTTTGAAGCTCTAATTGCATCGGAGCGTGCTTAATAAATTGAGGACGAGCCCCAACAATGGAAATGATTTTTTTCATGTTCTGTAAAAGTAAAAAAATGAGTTTGAATACATTTTTTTGCAAATATAATAGTAGTCAAACTTTTTTCTATGAAAAAATGATATTACCTTTGCACACGAATTTTTATATTAGGAATGAAAAAAATCCGCCAAATAGCAGTAAAATCAATACTTTTAGTAATTTTATCTACATTTTTTGTGTCTTTTCAAGCATTTGCAAGTAATGAATCAGCGGAAACACATACCGAAATGATGGGAGGCAAAAAGAAATTAGATGTAAAAGGTCATATTTTTGGGCATGTTAGTGATGCTTACGATTGGCATTTATTTGATATAGGAGAGCATCCTGTTTCGGTTCCGTTACCTGTTATTCTTTATAATACCACTCATGGGAAGTTGGATATTTTCTTGTCATCCAAATTTGAGCATGGTCATAAAGCTTATAATGGATATGAACTGTATTTAGATCCCAAAAGTTCAATACAAAGATTGAAAAGTGTAGATGAATCCTCTTTTATTGATATTAGTATCAAGAAGAATGTATTATCTTTATTTATATCTATTGCATTGTTATTAATAATATTAACGAAAGTGGCCAAAAAATATAAACAACACGGACCACACAAAGCACCGTCAGGTTTTCAAAATGTTTTAGAACCGGTTATTGAATTTATTGAAGATAATGTATCAAAACCATTTTTGGGAAATAAGTCAGATTATTTTATGCCTTTTTTACTTACGATATTTTTCTTTATTTGGGTAAATAATATGTTGGGCTTATTGCCATTTGGATTCAATTTGACAGGAAATATAGCAGTTACTTTAGTATTAGCATTGGTTTTCTATTTCGTAATGCTTGTGAAATCAAACAAACATTTTTGGGGACACATGTTGAACCCACCCGGAGTTCCATTAGGAGTGAAATTTATTTTGGTTCCTATTGAAATATTGAGTAATTTATTAATCAAGCCAGTAGCATTAGCGATTCGTCTTTTTTGCAAATATTTTTGCTGGTCACACAATTATTTTAAGTATTATTTTACTCATTTTTATATTTGCAGAATTAAGTTCTATAGCTGGAATATCATTTATTCCAATATCAGTAGGCTTTTCAATATTTATGTTTTTCCTTGAATTATTGGTAGCCGCAATTCAAGCATTTATCTTCACAAATTTAACCGCCGTTTTCATAGGTCAAGCCATAGAAGAGCATCATCATGATACTCAAGCAAGTGGCGAACATCATTAATCACGTTTTTTAAACCCCAATTATATATTATGTCAGTATTAACAGTTTTACTAGAAGGAATCGCATCAGCAGGTGGTGCAGTAGGAGCAGGTATCGCAGCTTTAGGAGCAGGTATCGGCGTAGGTCAAATCGGACGCTCAGCTTTAGAATCTATCGCTCGTCAACCCGAAGTATCAGGAGATATCCGTTCAAACATGATCCTTGCTGCTGCTCTTGTGGAAGGTGTTGCTCTATTTGGAGTAATCGCCGGTATCCTTGCAATCGTCATGTAATCCTTTGTAGCCTTTGGTTACAGAAATGATTTAAAACTACACGTGATGCAAAGGGCTGAGCGTGTAGTTTTTTTAAAAATTTTTTTAAAGCAAATTAAATATCTATTAATATGGATTTATTAACACCCGAATTTGGACTCTTTTTTTGGACTCTCATAGCCTTTGTTACTGTCCTTTTTTTACTCAAAAAATTTGCATGGAGACCTATATTGGACGCCATGAATGAAAGAGAAAGAACAATTGCCGACAGCATTTCAGCCGCAGAAAAAAGTGAGAAATGAAATGGCTAATATGAAAAGTGAACATGAATTACTCTTAAATCAAGCTCGTGAAGAAAGAACGCTCCTCTTAAAAGAAGCAAAAGATACCAAAGAAAAAATGATTAATGAAGCTAAAGAACAAGCAAAAGAAGAGGCTGCTAAAATAATGCAAGAAACAAGTCAACAAATTGAATATCAAAAAAATGCAGCCATGCTTGATATTAAAAATCAAATTGGAAACTTGGTGATTGAAGTATCTGAAAAAGTGATTCGTAAAGAACTTTCCAATAAAGCAGAACAAAACCAGTACATAAAAACTTTAGCAAACGAAATTAAATTAAACTAATATATGCAAAACCCCCGTTTAGCTTCCGTTTATGCCAAAGCCTTGATGGACATTGCTCTAGAGAAAAATATATTAGATGTTACTTTTCAAGATATTCAGCTAATACAAACTCTTTTCACTCAAAGTAAAGACTTTGCTTTGATGATGAAAAGCCCAATTATCAAAGCCGATAAAAAATCATCTGTTTTGAAAGCGATTACTGAAGGAAAGTTAAACCAAGTGACTGATGCATTTCTCAATCTCATTATTCAAAAAGGAAGAGATTCATTTTTAGGCGAAATCGTCAATGCTTTTATTCAGCAATATAAAAAGCATAATCGCATTACTGATGTGAAAATTACAACTGCAACTCCGTTGGATGATGAAATGAAATCGTTGTTGAATCAAAAAATAGCAGCTCAATTTCCTGATATGAAAATAGAATTGCACACTCATATTGAAGAAAAGCTTTTAGGTGGATTTATCTTGGAAGCCAATAATAATATTTTCGATGCCAGCATCGCTCGTGATTTATACGACATCAAAAAACAATTTTTGAAAAACGAATACGTCCAAAATATTCGATAAATCATTTCATATTTTAAAAAGCAGTTCTATTGCCCTTTTTGGTGATGGGATTGTTTTTTTTTATTTATAATAATTCCTAATTACGCTTTAAGCATTTTCGTTCAACAAAGAATCAAATGTGACATTGGAGTTTCAATGAATTCCTTGCTTTACTTTACGCCAATTTCATTTATTAATGATTAAAAATAAGGAAATTGAAATATTATGAGTGTAGGATTGAATATTTTTTTTCTAAAAGAAAAAATGAACTCCTTTTATCTTTTATGAATTAAAAAAAAAATGTAGTTGAGACAAACACTAATACTAATGCAAAATTAATTATTAAGTATGATTAGAAGAAATAAACCTGTCTTATGATGGTTATTTTATTGCTACGCGGTGGTATCATACAAGCTCAAAATTTGAGTGCAAATTGCTAGCTGTTTATCAGTGTACGCAAAGCCTACATGCTATTTACCAAAACAATAAAACCCACACTGAAAATATTATATACTTTTCTATCGGTGATGTATTACTTCAATTGTGGCAGTAGCTATAAATAAGATAGTGTTATGGTTAAGATACAGTTTAGTATAAATGTTACGATACAATAATCTTTGGAAATATTATGGAAAATAGAAATATTCTGGTGTATGCGAAGTCCTATTCACACAATGAAATTCTTGTTTCCTGTATATCTCAAAACTCGCTTGAACTATGTGTTCACAGGTTCTATTTGAGATAGTACTTATATTTATTATAAGAACAATCCTAATTTGGAAGGAAGAGCCATTAATGACAGATTAGAGTATAACATAGTAGAGATTAGTAAAAATACACAATTGAGAGCAAAGGACATTTTTTAAGCTAAAAATCCATATAAATATCATGGATATTAGCGTTGAAGCTAATCAATGTTTACAAAAAATAAATAGATTGTATGAATGATATAGATGAAAAAGATATTCAGAAAAAGAATAGAAAGTAGGAATGTCAACAACCTTATGATAAGCTCACCCTTGATAAAGATTTATATCATTGATTTATATTATTTTTAAATCTTTTTATTTACCTTTGCACCGCAAAAAAAAACGAAATATATGGTAAGTATAAAACCGGACGAAATTTCAGCCATTTTAAGGCAACAACTTGGAAATTTTAATTCAAGTGCAGAGTTGGAAGAATCAGGCACAGTGCTACAAGTGGGTGATGGAATTGCCCGAATATATGGCCTGAATGGGGTACGCTCAGGGGAGCTAGTAGAATTTGAGAATGGAGTGCAAGCAATTGCCCTCAACTTGGAAGAAGATAATGTTGGGGTAGTATTGATGGGAGATGGTAGCGGAATCAAGGAAGGAAATAAAGTAAGACGCACTGGTCGTATTGCCTCTATAAAAGTAGGTGAAGGCATGGTTGGTCGTGTTATCAATACACTTGGTGAAGCCATCGACGGGAAAGGCCCTATCACTGGAGAGCTTTTTGAAATGCCGATTGAGAGAAAAGCACCAGGTGTTATTTTTAGAGAACCCGTTAAAGAACCCTTACAAACAGGGATTAAGGCTATTGATGCAATGATTCCAATTGGTCGTGGTCAAAGGGAATTGGTAATCGGTGATCGCCAAACAGGAAAAACAGCAATCTGTATTGATACAATCATCAATCAAAAAGAATTTTACAAAGCAGGAAAACCTGTATATTGCATATATGTAGCAATTGGACAAAAAGCAAGTACGATTGCTCAAATCATGAAAACATTACAAGATAATGGTGCAATGGATTATACCATTATCGTTGCTGCATCAGCATCAGATCCTGCTCCATTGCAGTTCTATGCACCATTTGCAGGAGCCGCTATCGGAGAATATTTCCGTGATACAGGTCGCCCGGCATTGATTGTATATGATGACTTAAGTAAACAAGCCGTTGCTTATCGTGAAGTATCATTATTACTTCGTCGCCCTCCAGGACGTGAAGCTTATCCTGGGGACGTGTTCTACTTACATAGTC
Source organism: Bacteroidetes bacterium OLB11 (assembly GCA_001567165.1). Taxonomy (GTDB): domain Bacteria; phylum Bacteroidota; class Bacteroidia; order Chitinophagales; family Chitinophagaceae; genus OLB11. The sequence goes on along the minus strand of LNFQ01000007.1, from coordinate 18,969 downwards.
GCTTGCTAGAACGAGCTGCAAAAGTGATTAATAAAGATGATATTGCTGCAAAAATGAATGACCTTCCTGAAAGTTTGAAAGGAAAAGTAAAAGGTGGTGGATCATTGACAGCGTTGCCAATCATCGAAACGCAAGCTGGTGACGTGTCTGCATATATCCCAACGAATGTAATTTCGATTACAGATGGTCAAATCTTTTTGGAATCAAACTTATTTAATGCGGGGATTCGTCCTGCAATTAACGTAGGGATTTCCGTAAGTCGTGTGGGGGGTAGTGCTCAAATCAAATCAATGAAAAAAGTAGCAGGTACATTAAAGTTAGACCAAGCTCTTTATCGTGAAATGGAGGCTTTCTCTAAATTTGGTGGAGATTTAGATGCTGCTACTAAATCTGTATTAGACAAAGGAGCTCGTAACGTAGAAATTTTAAAACAAGGACAATTTTCTCCATATTCTGTAGAAAAACAAATTGCAATTATTTATTTAGGAACAAATGGTTTATTGAATAATGTTCCAATAAAATATATCAAACAATTTGAAGAAGCATTCTTATTGGAAATGGAAAATAAAATGCCTGATTTATTGAACGAGCTTAAAAAAGGAAATTTACCTGAAGATGGAATTAATAAAATGATTGCAATCGCAAACAATTTAATCCCTCAATTTTCAAAATAATTTTAATTTTTAAAATCATTAAAAGCCGCACTGATATTAAGGTGCGGCTTTTTTATGTATATCCTTTTTTATCTTCAATGTCATTTTATTGTCATAATTTTTCAAAGTAAGGAATAATCTTTTGCTATCTTATACTTTTGCAACATTCAATTTTTTTTAAAAACGATTATATATGCAAAAACAAATTTTACTCTTAGCTATTTTATTTTTTTTAGCCTTTCAAATGAAAGCACAATCCCCATGGATTATCGACTCAGTGCAGATGGGAGCAGGCACAATTAACGATGTGTATTATAGTTTGGATAACGGAATCAATAAAACAGAAAATAATAAAAACTGGCACTTAGCTTTTAGTATGAACTCTGGCGACAGCTCCTCTATTTGGGCTAATCATAATGCTGGAAATGCCTTCGTGAAAGTGTATAATATTCACAAAGATAAATCACAATGGGCTTCTGTTAGTATCGCTGACACTGCTTCTGCTAACCTTTGCTATAACAATGACCAACTATGGTCACAAGGGGCATTAAATGATATTTACAGTCCGAATATCATGAATTTTGGATGGGGTACTTACGATGTCAATTCTCATAAAATAATAGGAGATAGCATTTTTATTATTATCGCTGATAGCACAATCTTAAAAGTTATGATAGATTCTTTGGAAACGCTTACTTCAACTTATTATTTTAGAGTGGGTGATATTGTCAATAATACAACCACTTCTCACGTGCTTGCTAAAGATCCCAAATTTACCAATACTTTGTTTGCCCATTTTAACTTAATAACGGGTATGGATACTTTGAGAGAACCAATCAAAACAGAATGGGATATTTTGTTTACAAAATACAATACATTAATACCTCAAGGTCCTGTCACAGTACCATATAATGTGGTGGGAGTTTTGGGTAATAATTTAGCATCATTTGCGCAAGCTCAAAATGTAGAAGTTGATAGTGCTTATCAAAATTATGGTGTATATACGAACCCTTGGTCAAAAGAAATATCAGTGATTGGCTACGATTGGAAAACACACATTGGTGGTGGAGTGTATGCAATTCCTGATTCAAACACTTTCTTTATTAAAACAACTGCTAATTCAATTTACCAAATGCAATTCTTAAATTATGTTGGATCTAACGGAAATTTTGTTTTCAGAAAAAGATTAGTGATTCCTACAAAAGTAAATGATTTGTCTGCGGTAAATCAATATGCCATTTTCCCAAATCCAACACAAGGCAACTTAAATGTTGTTTTGGATATTCAAGAAAAAGCAAATGCTATATTGAATGTGACAGACTTTTCTGGAAGAGTAGTTTACTCTAAAAATATTCAGTTACAACAAGGCTTAAACGCACTTCTCGTTCCTACACAATCAATTGCAAATGGACAATATATTGTGAACATACAAGGAGAAAATATTAAAATGAGCGAGAAAGTAATTGTAGCGAAATAAGTTTTTTCTTCATACTTATAAAGGGGTTGTTTGGAAATCAAACAGCTCCTTTTTTTATTTTAAACCTAAATTATGTATTCAATTTTTTTGGAAAAAAATGATTAATATTGAGAGGAATTTTTATTTTTTAAAAGAGGTAAAATAAGAAAGGTAAAAAAACATACCAGCCAACAAACCCCCAATATGAGCCATATTATCGACTCCTTCTTTCATTCCATTTCCTAAATTTAAAATCAAAAATATAGTAGCACTGAGTAAAAGTTGCTTCCGTTTTGATTTTTCAATCAGATGAGTCGTCAACAAAACAAGATAAGCACCAAACAAACCAAAGATAGCTCCCGATGCACCAGCACTGATAGTAATATCGTGCCACCAAAGGCTTGCAATGCTGCCTGCTATTCCACTCAGCAAATAGATGCACAAATAATACCATTTGCCAATCAGAGGTTCAATAATTAAACTGATAAAGATAAAAGTAAACATATTCATCAGTAAATGCAAAACACCTATATGGACAAAACAGGAAGTCAACAAACGCCACCACTCTCCATCGCGGGTGAGCACTGTGTAATTGGCTCCCCATTTGATAAGGACTTTAGAACCAGGGGACATAAAATCACCACCATCTAAAATCATCAAAATAAAAATTAAAAGATTGCTGTATAATATAATAGGTGTGAAAAAATAGCCTTCTTTTGGTTTTAAAAAATTAAAAATAACGGCAGTGAATGAATTTTGATTTTTCGAATCTGGCGTCAAAATTTTTTCCTCCTCCAAAGGGGTTAAGTGAGGAGCAATATCATCATACAATGTTTGCAATTTTTCAGGATTGTATAATTGTTTGGTTTGATGCCATTGATTTAAAAAAGCATGAATTGTCACATCGTTGAGAGCTGCCCACTGAGTCCTAGACCTTTTAGAAGATGCAGTGATTTCAACATGATTATTAGAAATAATAATTTGAATTTCATCACTATGATTGAGGCTACTTGCAAGTACTCCTTTTTGAGAAAAATAATTCACTTGCCAATTTAACTCTACACAAGTATAATATGCAAGCATCAACAACTGTTGATGAGGATACGATGATTCGAAGTGAACAACTTTAGTCGATATTAAATGCGGAGATGAAACGGCCATCTTTTCAAAGATAGAATGAAAAAAGAAATAGAAATCACTAGGAGTGTTAAATATAAAATTGAAGAAAAAGAATAGGGCACCCCTTTTTGACAATACTTAAAAAAAATGAGAAAATATATTGATTTAGAATAAAAAAGCATTACCTTTGCCAATCTTAAAAAATTTTTCACTGCATGGTTAGAATCATGCCTTAAAACAAAATAGAAAATGAAAAAAGGAATCCATCCAGAAAATTACAGATTAGTTATCTTTAGAGACATGAGTAATGAACACATGTTTTTATCTCGCTCAACAGCGAAATCGAGTGAAACCATGAAATGGGAAGACGGCAACGAATATCCTGTTATAAAAATTGAGGTATCAAACACATCGCATCCATTTTATACTGGTAAAAATGTCATGTTGGATACAGCAGGTCGTATTGATAAATTCAATAAAAGATACGCAAAGAAAAAGTAAGCATTTTATAAATGATTTTAATAAGAGGAGTTCAATTGAATTCCTCTTATTGTTTTAGGGAATGTTGAAGATGAAAATCCGGATGTTTAATTTGGGATAAATCAAAATTGACTTATAGTTTTGACTGCTATGAAAAAGGATATAAACTAGAGGGCGGAAAAAAAGATGCGGACGAATTTATAAAATACGACAACAATAAATCAATATATTTCAGACTTTAAGCAACAGACGAACTAATAAATAGTCTTAATCCAGGTTTGAAGTATTATTTAAAATTTTACCACCAAAATAAGACGGCAAAAATGAAAGAGCAGTAAACATTAAAGGAAAGAAATACTCCCCCCTTATTTCATCGCATAACTTTTTATATTGAATATGAAATTCTTTCTATTTGTCAATTGGAAGTATTACTTTTGTTGTCTTAATTATAAATAGTTGGGATGTTTACTATAATCATGACATTATCGTTCTTGCTTGAAAAAGTAATACTAATTTCTATTATCTTGGCGGTATCGCTTGGAGTTGCTATGTATAGCACTTGGGCCGAACGTAAAGTAGCTGCTGTGATGCAGGATCGAAGAGGTCCCAATAGAGCAGGTCCTTTTGGGCTTTTACAACCACTCGCTGATGGACTAAAATTATTTATGAAAGAGGAAATTATCCCTAATTTTTCTTCAAAATTCTTGTTTATTTTAGGCCCTTCTTTGGCGATGTTAGTCGCTTGTATGACCAGTGCGGTGATTCCTTGGGGACCAGATATCGTAAAGAGTAATGGCTCTATTTTTTCATTGCAAGTAGCTGATGTCAATATTGGAATCTTATTTATTTTCGGAGTAGTGAGTATGGGAGTTTATGGCATTATGATTGGAGCTTGGGCTTCAAACAATAAATATTCATTGATGAGTAGTATGCGTGCCGCTTCTCAAGCCATTTCTTATGAGTTAGCATTAGGAATTAGCCTAATTGCATTGGTGATGATGAGTAGCAGTTTGAGCATGAGAGATATCGTAGAGCAGCAACATGGATTTTGGGATAATGGATATTTCACATGGTATTTTTTCAAACAACCTCTTGGATTTATCATCTTTCTAGTTTGCTCATTTGCTGAGCTCAATCGTGCTCCTTTTGACATGGCAGAATGTGAAAGTGAATTAATCGGAGGGTTCCATACAGAATATAGCTCTATGAAATTAGGGTTTTATTTATTCGCTGAATATACAAACATGTTTATCACTTCGGTGGTATTAAGTACATTATATTTTGGAGGATACAATTTCCCGTTTATGGACATAGTTCAACCGATGGTTGCCCCTTGGGTATTTTCATTGATAGGCGTAGGAGTGCTGATGGCAAAAGCAATTGGATTTATTCTTTTCTTTATGTTTATCCGCTGGACGCTACCTCGCTTCAGATACGATCAATTAATGAATTTAGGTTGGAAAAGTTTAATACCATTAGCCTTAGTAAACATGTTGATTACAGGAGCACTTGTATTATTTTTTCAAAATTAAAAACGTAAAGAGAAATGATATACAATATTTCTAAAAAAGCAATTCCAGTCAATAGAACACCTTTGTCTTTGTATGAAAGAACTTATATTCCTTCGATAGCAAAGGGGCTGGCAGTTACGATTAAACATATTTTTCAAAAAAAAGCAACTGTAAACTTCCCAGAAGTAGAACGCCCTTTTAGTTCAACTTTTAGAGGATTACATATTTTAAACAGAGATGAAGAAGATAGAGAACGCTGCACTGCATGTGGGCTTTGTGCTTTATCTTGTCCGGCTGAAGCTATTACGATGGAAGCTGCTGAAAGATTACCAAGTGAAGAACATTTATACAGAGAAGAAAAATATGCAGCCTCTTATGAAATCAATATGTTGAGATGTATTTTTTGTGGACTATGTGAGGAAGCCTGTCCAAAAGACGCCATTTATCTAACACAAACTTTTGCACCGGCAAACTATACTAGAGAAAGTTTTATTTATAAAAAGGAAGACTTATTGATTCCTAAAAAAAGCGAACGAAAAGAAACAGTAAAATAATTAAATGACATTTTAAAATTATCAACGGATGGACTTACAACAAATTGTATTTTGGGTATTATGTATTATGACGCTAGGGTTTGCAACAGGAGTTATTTTGAGTAGAAATCCCATCACGAGTATCTTATTTTTAATCATGACTTTCTTTTGCATTTCTGGGCATTATGTATTGATGAATGCTCAGTTTTTGGCAATTGTCAATATTATTGTTTATGCAGGAGCAATCATGGTTTTATTTTTATTTGTGGTGATGTTGATGAATTTAAATGCTGATACTGAGCCTCAGAAAAATACGCTGTTGCAACTGGCAGCAGTCGTATCAGGAGGCATTTTATTGCTGGTATTAATCGCTTCATTCAAATCATTAATTAGTGGTGTTGAAACTAAACAAATTGATTTGGCACATGGGACGAATGTCGGCTTGATAAAAGAATTAGGAACTTTGCTTTTTACCAAATACGTATTCCCTTTTGAAGTCGCAAGTGTATTGTTTTTGAGTGCAATGGTAGGAGCTGTAGTATTAGGGAAAAAAGACAGTGATATTGTAACCACTGTCGATATAGATTCCTAATGATTAAAAATTTATTGATGCGGGGATTTGGTTTCTGAGTCAACATTTTTTTAATGAAGTCCCTTTATCATATTTTACAAAAATATAAAGGTAGATAACTCTTGATATCCGCATCAAATAGGGTTGTAGAATTGCAAGTATTGAAACCATAATTCCTAAGAAAATAAACACTGAATTGTCTTTCCAGCTGAAGCCATATACTAAATGAAAAAGAACAGCTAACGCAATCACAATACCAACACTCAGCCCATAACTAATATAGCCGGTGCCAAACCAAAAACCCGTTTCCAGTTCATACTTTTGTCCGCAATGAGGACAACGCTCCGGCATGTCCATCATTTTACCTAAAGGGAAAATACTTTTGTTGGTGTACATATCTCCAATATGACAATTGGGGCATTTTTTCTTAATCATGCTAATGATTCTTCCGGGTACTTCTTTGTTCATTTTATTTATATTTTAGATAGTTTCAAAATGTCGTTCTCCTATTTGCTGCCTCCACATCGCATAATAAAGCCCTTTCTCTTCAATCAATTCCAAATGAGTTCCCACCTCCACAATAATTCCTTTTTCGAGCACATATATTCGATGAGCATGCATAATGGTTGAAAGTCTATGAGCGATCAAAATATTGATTTGATTTTTTTCGTTGGATATTTCTTTGACGGTATTGGTAATAGCCTCTTCTGTGATAGAATCTAATGCTGAGGTTGCCTCATCAAAAACTAAAAGTTGTGGTTGTCTGAGCAAAGCACGAGCAATGGAAAGACGTTGTTTTTCTCCGCCTGAAATCTTCATGCCACTTTCGCCGATAATCGTGTCAAGTCCTTTGTTAGCCCTTGATAGGAGGGTGCTAGCCGATGCTTTATGAAGTGCTAAAATCATTTCCTCTTCTGTTGCTTGAGGATTCACAAAAGATAAATTTTCTCTTATTGTTCCGGCAAAAAGCTGAGTGTCTTGAGTGACGAATCCAATGAGGTTTCTAAACTCTTCGATGTTCAAATTTTTATAAGAAATATCATTATATAAAATATCACCATGATGTGGTTTATACAATCCAACTAAAAGTTTTACGAGCGTTGTTTTGCCCGAACCGGAAGGACCTACAAATGCAATCGTTTCGCCTTTATTGACATGAAAGCAAATATTGGTGAGTGCATTATGCTTGGCAGTTTGATGTTTAAAATTAACATTTTTAAAAGTCAAACTCTCTATATTGCTTACCATTTGTGGGTTTAACGGTTTCTCTTCGATAGGAGTGTCCATTAATTTTTTATAATTGTCAAGAGAAATTTCTGCTTCACGATAGGCTAAAATGATATTGCCTAATTCTTGTAACGGACCAAAAATAAAAAATGAAAAAAATTGAAGAGTAATCATTTGACCGATAGTTAGGTAATTTTTAAAAACCAAATAGGCAAGCGTAAATAAAATAGATTGTCGGATAAAATTGACAAATGTTCCTTGTACAAAACTCAATGCCCGTATGCTTTTTACTTTTTTAAGTTCGAATTGTAATATTTTTCTTGTCGTAAGATTGAGCCGTTTGATTTCTTGATTGGTAAGTCCTAAGCTTCTTATCAATTCTATGTTTCGCAGCGATTCTGTGGTAGCTCCTGCTAAGGCTGTCGTTTCTTGGACAATGGTCTTTTGAATAATTTTTATTTTCTTACTCAAAATACTCATTAAAAAAGAAAGAGAGATAGCCCCAATGATATATATCAACACAAGTTTGGGATAAGTCGTGAAAGAATAAATCATCACAAACACAACACTCACAATGACGCTAAACAGTACATTCACAAATAGCGACATGAACTTTTCGGTATCAATTCTTACTTTTTCTAAAACGGCGAGTGTTTCTCCGCTGCGTTGGTCTTCAAATTGTTGATAGGGTAATTGCAATGCTCTTTTTAATCCATCTGTGTAAACATCGGCTCCAAATCGTTGGATAACTGTATTGACGGTATAATCTTGAAAGGCTTTTGCGATGCGAGATACCATAGCAACCCCCATCAACATTCCAATGAATTTTAAAGTACCTAAAACAAAATCTCTTTCCGGTAAATTTTGAAAATTTGATTTTAAAAAATCAAACAACTTTCCAAACAATACAGGGTCTAGCAATGAAAACCCAGTGTTGATGATTGCTAACAAAAAACGAAAACAATTACTAAAAGTTTATATCTTTTAAGATAGTTTAATAAAATATTCATAAAAAGATTTGCAAAGGTAATTCAATTCAAGTGTTATCAAATGGGTCAACCTTATCTAAATATTATAAGAATATGATAAAATCTATAATCTAACTTATTCAGAATAATCAATAATTATAGTAGTTTCATTGCTTTTATTTGAAAAAATAATGAGGAAGTGAAATTTTCATTTTTTTTTGAAATGAAAAAATGAAATGATTGCGTTTGAAATAGTGAAAGTGTTTTTCCTTTTTGAACTTATTTTTTTACCAATTTTCCATCTTTATAAACGATAGTATTATTGTGTTTATCGACCTGACAGCAATACTCCATGTCGAATTGCAATCCATATTTTGATAGTCTTAAAAAGTGCGAACTGTCTTGAATAAATTCATAAAGATGAGGCTCCGCTTGGCGATACAATAAGTGAGCTGCTCGTGTGCTATCACAATTCATTTCAAAATGAGCTTGTACATGTTTATACACAGCTCCAGCAAAAAGAGTATCTTCTAGATTAAACCGATCTTTCCATGAAGCACAAGCTAGTAACACATCTTTTTTACTCTCGATTAAATATTTACATACAGCACTTAAATTTAAAAATGAACCAATAATGATTTCATTTGCTTCTTTGCATTGATGAAGAAGTCGTGTGCCATTTGTTGTGGTGAGAATAAGCGTTTTGTTTTCAATCAATTCTTTAGTGAATTCAGAAGGAGAGTTTCCGTGTTGAAGACCATCGGCTATTTTTCCATCACGCTCTCCGGCTGTCAATGAGTTATGGATTTGTTTTCCAAGTTCGATACAATGCGACACCGAATCAGTTGGTATGACCGAAATCGCTCCATTGTCAAGGGCAGTAGTAATTGTAGAAGTTGCTCTAAAGATATCAATAATGACTACAATGCTATTTTTTATATCATATAAGTGAAGCAAAGATGGCGAAAAACAGGTTTCAATTTTTGGTTGTGACATATACTAAAATAAGAATTGAAGAACGATAATAAATGAAATAAACTGAGCAAAAAAACCTATTAAAAATCCAGTGTTCACTTGATTTGTATTATGGGCTTTTAAGTATAAACGAGCACTTGCAATGAGGCCACTAAGCAATATGGCAACTATTAAAAGTAAAAGGCTATTTTGAAATGCACGAAATGATAATATTAAAGCAAAAGAAAATAAGCCGCCAAATGCAGCTGTATGCATGCTTACCTTGCTAAACAGTGTAAAAAGAAATACGCCAACAGTTGTCAAAAATGTGCCTAGTAAAAAACTTTGAAGGACAGCAGGTGCAGCTAATTGTTTATGAAAAAGCCAAAATGTCCAAAAGTAAAAAAGCATAGATGCAATGAGTGGGATATACCTTTCCTTATCGCCTTTCATATAAATGCTTTCAATAAATTTTAATCTCCAAAGTAAAATGACAACCAAAAGTGGAAATGTAATGGTAATGTATGCCACTATCACAACCCACCATTTATAGGTGCTTGGACTGATACCGATGAAGATATTTGGACATAAAAATACGAGATAGGCGACGAGATAAGTCGGGATAAATAGAGGATGTAATAGGATAGAACTAATTTTGAAAATCGTCTCTAATGTGGAGTTTTTTTTTTGCACGTTGGCAAATTTATAGTGATAAAAAATAATTTTGTCATAAAGAATATTAGATATTCATGAAAGTTTTTAAAAATCAAATTCTAAATTGTTAATAAATCCAATTCATTTAATATTTTTTAATTTCCATTGTGTTGGTGCTTACAAATGATAGATTTTCATTCATCGTTTTGGGTGATGGAAATAGGCTGTTTGTATTTGTCATTCTTGCAGCTGTATGAAACTCGATTGCTTTCGTATATGTAGCAATTTCTCTAACGTTTTGGCTATTCAAACCGCTGCCCGGCATGATGATGATTCGATTATTTGCTTGCTCAATCATTTCTTTTAAAAGAATTTTTCCTTCCATCACATTCGGGTATTGTCCACTGCTTAAAATGCGATGACATCCACAATCTATAATTTGTTCGAGTGCCGTAAGTGGGTCAGCGGTGCGGTCAAATGCTCTATGAAATGTAACACTCATCGGATAGGCTAGCTGAACAAGTTCATGAATTAGTAAAACAGGAATTTTTCCATGCTCATCTAAACAGCCAATGACAACTCCTTCAAATTCTAATTCTTTACAAAGCTCAATATCTTTTTTGATACACTCTATTTCTTGTTTTGAGTAAAAAAAGTGCCCTCCTCTCGGTCTGATTATTGGAAAGATAGGAATCGAAATGTTTTTTCTGGCTTGCATCAGCATCCCATAAGAAGGTGTTGTGCCTCCTTCGTGTGGATTGTCGCAAAACTCAATGCGATGAGCTCCTGCATGAAACGCTTCCAACGCTCCTTGCAAAGTGAACGAAGCAATTTCAAGCGTATATTTTTTGGGGTTATTCATTTCATTCCAATTCTAAAATAAGTATTTTGATTTAAGAATAGATCGATTTTGCTTTTATTATTTTCATCCCATGACTATCTCTGACAGCCATAGTAAAATTGGGTAATAATGAGTAGCAGCCGACTTCTCCTTTTTTGTTTAAAGCAATAAACCCAATTTGTACATGTTTACAACAAGCCTCACCTTTAATTTTGACGAGTCTTTCAAGACCAATTTTACAAGATTGTTCTGGTGAATTTCCATAACGCATCGCTTCGACAATAGTGTGACTGCCACAGATACGAATGACTTCTTCGCCCATGCCTGTTGCCGATGCTGCACCTACTTCATTGTCCACATATAAGCCGGCTCCAATGATAGATGAATCTCCAACACGTCCATGCATTTTGTATGCCATTCCACTGGTACTGCAAGCTCCGCTGATGTTTTGATTGGAATCAATTGCGACCATTCCAATGGTGTCGTGATTTTTTTCAATTCTTTTTTGAATTTCATTAATGGTCGTCATCGGTTGATAATCTGCTGTTTTTAGCCATTTCTCCCAAGCATCTTTTGATTGCTCTGTTAGTAAATTTTCTTTTTGAAACCCTTGTGAAAGAGCAAACTGCAAAGCCCCTTCTCCAACAATTTGTACATGAGGTGTTTTTTCCATTACTAATCTAGCGATTGATGATGCATGAACGATATTTTCTAATGCCATTACGGCTCCTATATTTCCCAAATGATCCATGATGCAAGCATCTAAAGTTACTTTTCCATCTCGGTCAGGAAGCCCACCCAATCCAACGCTATTATCCTCCGGGTCTGATTCTGCAACCATTACACCTTGATGTACTGCATCTAATGCGGATTTTTTTTTCATTAAAGTTTCCCATGCTTTTTCATTTGCTTTTTGATTTGCAGCCCATGTAGCAATGACAATTGGTGTATTGGTTGCATTTGAACTGGGGCTTGAAAGCAATTCATTTGCATATAGAAATCCAGGGGTAATAATCCCGATAGATTTGACAAATTTTCTTCTATTCATTATTGTTGTAGTGGTTTATTTTTTTTTTGAATTAGTTTTTTATAATTCGGATGACTTTTTTTTTCATTTTGATTTTTATAATTGATAACTAAATGATAAATGCCGGCTGAAAAATTACTTAAATCAATATTGTATGATTTGACTTTGATATTATCTTGTAAAACTAATTGTCCTTTTGTATCATAGATTCTATAATTCCAATATTCTCCAAAGTCATCATTGATGACAATATTGATATCTTTAAAAGTGGGATTCGGATAAACATTGATATTATTTGGGAAATCTAAACGAACTTCATTCGACCAATTTTCACATCCAACACTGTCAATTATTTTCACTTGATAATTACCATTTCCCAAACAAAGAATATTTCCTTTAGAGATGGAGTCGATTAATTGTTGGTCTTTATACCAAAAGTAGGTGAGAGGTACATCAATCGTTTTTAGGTGAAGTTGCGAATATGAGAGCGTTGGGTAATCATCTAAATATGGGGTCAAAATTTCTTCTTTGTTGATTTCATAATTGCATTTGAAAGTGCCATTGATTTCTTGGAAGTAATAAGCACCTGGTGGAATACTCCATTTGAAAGGGGTCTTATCTATTTGAAGTTGTTGTGATTTATTTTCATAATTGTAATACAAAGTCCAAGGTGCATTTCCTTCTAAGTTCAAAGTGAAATCATATTTTCGATCATCACAATTTTTTTCATAACTGTAAGTGATTTTGTTAGCGTGATTATCAATTGTCATTTTTTTATTTATCATTTTAACACATCCAATGCTGTCTTTTACATATAAAAAATCATACACACCATTAATTACATTGATTGTTTTTGTGGAAAATGGATTGATTGTGATGCTATCAATTTGCCCACCATTCAATGTGTAAAATAGATGAAGGTCGCTGTTGGATATGATGTCAAAATAAAGTTCTGTGCTATCTTTTTCGCAGATATATTTTTCGAAGATGTCGTTAAAATCATAAGGGATATAATTTGCATTATATGTCTTCATATAGGGGACTTCACAACCCAGAGAATCTTTTATTTTTTCAATAAAATATTCTCCGTTTGTAAGTATAAGTGTTGTCAAATTATTGTATGTTGTGAATGATTGAAAGGTGTTGTTGTAATAGTAATAATAAGTGAAAGGTTTGTTTCCTGCTGGAGTATTTAGCTCGATATAAAATTTATTCGAGTCACATGAAATTTCCATTGGAGATATGGAAGAGTTCAATGCTTGGAAGTTATTTATGATGAGGTCATTGACTTGCTTGGTGCATTTGTTATCACTGATAGAAAGAATCGTATAGCTACCTTCTAAAAGTTGGAATGTAATATTGGGTGATGCCGAATTTACTTGGTCGATAGTTTGTGTCGCATTATTCATATACTTTAAATTATAAGGGCCATTGCCGTTCACATGATATTGAACAACCATTTGATTTAAGATGCAGTTATAATTTTTTTGAAATTTGCTGATAGTTTAGAGTTTGATAATTATTAATAATTGTTGAGTCGATGTGGCTAACACATCCTGTACTATCTGCGATGGAATTAATGATATAAGTGCCATTGCTGAAATAAATATCCTGTGACGGATTGTAAGTTTGAATATTGTATTCAGCTGGAATATTGGTGTAGTCCGTGTATTTGATAGTCCATGGAGCATTACCGCTATACATCAGACTCACTTTGAGTTTATTAGAATCGCAATCGTAGATAGGAGTCGAACATTGTGTGTACAATGGATTGTAATGGAAATCAAAATTTTGATTAATATCAAACGAGCAATTGGTAAAATCTGTAACAGAAGAGAATTGATAATTTCCATTTTCAAAAAAAGCGTTAAATAAATTAGAGTAAGTAACTAGCTGTTCAGGGTTTCCATCTTTGAGATAATAGATAGTCCAAGGAGCATTGCCTTGCAAAGAAAATAGGATATGTGTTTTGTTTGAATCACAGTCATAGACGGGATTTGAGAGGGTTGCTGCAATGGAGTTATAATTGAAATTGAAAGTTTGATTAATATTTTTTTCGCATTGATTGGAGTCGATAATATACAAAAATTCATAAAACCCATTTTGAAAATATAATTGAGATGAAGGATTGTTTAAGACTGCACTAAATGTTGTTCCATCCTTTTTATAAAATAATTTCCAAGGGCTTTTCCCTTCCAATGAAAAATCAATTTGTGTTTTATTTGAGTCGCAATTATAAATGGGATTGAGTATGTTGACATTGCTTGAAGAGTCAGTGATTGCGTATGTTTGATTGATGGCGTATTCGCAAGTTTTTGAGTCTTCAATTTTAGTAAATTCTAAAATTCCTTTACTCCATTTTTTGGATAATTCATGATTCCAAATGGTATCAATAGAAGAGGCATTGTTAAAAGTAGAATATAGAAAAATTGGACTAGTACCGCTAAGCGTAGCATTTAATTGAGTTAAGTCTGAATCGCACAGATATTGCTTTCCAGTCAAAAGGAAATGAGGAGTCGTATCTTTTTTAAATGAAATTAAATTACTGGTAAATCCCTTTTGCACACCCGCATCTGTAAGGTTTTTAATTTGATATTGTCCTTCAGATTTTAAGGTATATAAAAGCGTGTCTGTATTAGAACTTAATGTTTGAAACAAGACATTATTTTTGTATAATTTGAATTGAAAAGGAGGAGTGCCACAAAATCCAATTTTTAAAATCAAACTATCTTGATTGCACACTTGATTTTGTGGAATAAGAAATGCTTTGGGCTTTGCTATGATTCGTTGAAAAAAAGTGTCTAATACATTGCAAGGAGGGAAAGTATGATTATTAAAATTATAAAAATAACTACATTTCTCAGGGTTGTTTAAATAGTTTTGTGTATTATGATAAAGGTTTTCATCGCTCATTAAATACACCGGATCATTCGCACCGTAGGTAAAAAGAGTATTTGTATTTAATCGACTAAATCTATTTTTCACAGTATCCCGATGAAAGTAGTAAACCGCATCTCCAAAACGATTTGAGAGAATGTTTTTTGAAGGAGGATAAGTGTCAAAATAAATTGAGTATCCACCGCTCACCACCGTAGCGTCAGGCTCTGTCAGCATTTGATTTAGGATAGTCGTATAGCCACCTTCCGAAATTCCTAAGATGATGACTTTGCTATATTTTTTCTTCAACTCTTTCACGATAGCCATTGTTTCAATCAAATAATTAGTAGCACCATGATGCCCCACGCCTTCTGCATAATCATAAACATATTCACTCAATTTTTTCTTATTCCAATAAAATGCCCGCCAATCATCATTTGGTTTACAAAAAGTATAAACATCTCCTCGTTGTAAACAAGCATTTTTGACATTGCAATAATTACAAGCATATCCTGAGCCTTGTAGAAGTTGAGTGGTTGTGTTGGTACCATTCCCGTGTATCAAAAAGAAAGCCACTTTACAGCTAGAACCATTGTTATTACTCGGTGTGTATGCAAAATAAGTTGTATCTATTTTATTGTTTAATGAAAAGGACATTTGCATCACAGGATTAGATTGGTTATAAATCCAAGGAAGAATAGCAAAAGAGGCATTCACACTGTTGGTATATTCAAAACCATTATTTTGAATGTTAGCATAAGTGTTTTCATTCAAATCAGCAGGAGTAAAAGGAAAAGTATAATAGAATCGATTTTCAAAATCACTCATCGTTTTGATGGAATCATAAACATACCAAGTGTAAGGATAGTTCCAATAGGGAATATAAATTGATTGCGTGAAAATTGTATTAAAAAGGGTGCTATCAATTGGGTTTAATTGGCTGTAGGAAACGAGTGCGTTTAAATTAAATAAGATAGAGAAAAATAAAAGAAAAATTTTTTTCATTCTGTTGGATTTACATCCCTCAAATATACTATTTTTAATAAAATTAATTGATAGCGATTCATATTTAGTACCCTAATTCCTATTCTAATTCTCGAATGACTTTTGCTGGAACGCCTGCAATGACTACATTTGAGGGAAATGATTTAGTAACGACACTGTTCGCCCCGATAGTGACATTATCACCTAATTCCACCCCCGGCAATATCGTCACATTCCCTCCTATCCAACAATTTTTACCAATTTTGACAGACTTCACTGTATATTGATTGCGATCAATAAAATCATGATTTGATGTTTGAATGTTAATATTCCAAGCCCAAATTGTATCATCTCCAATCTCAAGCGTAGAGCCATCTGCAATGCCAATATAGCATCCGCCACTCACTGCAAAACTTTTCAAAATGGCTTGATTGTTTTTATTAAAAATGATATTGTGATAGCCCGCAACCAATGTTGTATAATGCACAGGATGAGGCACCTCTATATGATTCCTTAAAACCTTTTGAAAAAACCAGTTCGTCATAAATAAATTATTTAAAATGTCTAAATAATATTTAGAACCAATTGATTTATAAAATTTTTTTAATAAACCATGCAAAAAATCTCATCATTGTAAAATCTTATATAAATGTTTTCCAAAGATAGGAATTTTGTTAAAAAGATTTTCGTAAAGCTGAATATCGATAAACTTACTCTTTATAAAATAAAAGTATAAAAGAGGAAGGGTAAGAATGCCCCCCAATAAAAACATAGGAATTGCTGGAAGGGTAATTAAATCTAACCCCATTCGGATAATGCAAATTGCTACTAAAGTAATCACTAAAATTTTGAAAAGCGATTTGAAATCGATATATTGATTGTAAGTAACTTTTAAACTTTTTATGGTGAGATGAAGTTGCATAAAAGATAATATATACACACTCGAAATCGTAGCAATTGCACAACCTAATATGCCTAAAGTTTTTGGAAAGAAAAAATGTTTAAAATGATATTCATAATCATAAATACCAAAAAGCTGTATAACACATATTTTGACTTCCTCAAAATAATTAAAATGTCGCTGTAATTCTGTATTCGGATCAAAAGAGCTAAACAAAATACAATGAAAATTTTTGAACTTTCAATATACTTTTCAGAAAAATAAATGGTAATAAATTCTTTGTTGAAAAAGATAAAAAATAATGCTAATGGAAAAATAACAACAGCCGTTGTCGTAATAATTTTACGCTTACTTTCTGCAACCGCTAGATAATTTTTCGACTGAATATGCATGGTCATATCTGCCATCATAATGGTTGAGATAGTAGCATAAATTGTCCCTATCAAGGGCAGCTCCATACTTCCATTTTTTATATATAGCATATTCATTTTCTCCAAAATATCCACTAATGATAAAGCCGGCAATGTAAGTGTATGAATTTCCTAGTAATTCGACGATATAAAGAGGGATTCCTATTTGCCAAATTTCTTTTAAAATCATTCTGTCAAATCGCCCAGTTAAAAGGTTGAGTTTTTTTCAATAAAGCAATCTGAATAATCGATGAGATAATAGGCTCTAAAGCATACACAATCAGAAGCATCTCCACCGACTGAAATACCTTTAATGCAACCAATGCCAGACTTAATTTCGTGAAGTTTGAACAGACACTTAAGGTCATTAAAAATTTTGTTTTATTAATCCGTATTAAAGCTTGATTTAATACCAGATTTAATTTGGAGCCTATGATGCTAAAACTAAATAATTTCAACCACATACCCAGCAACTCATTTTTAAAAATAGAAGGAGCAAAAAAGGAAAATATAATACAAAAGATCGCTCCCAAAATTCCACCATACAAAACAAATAATATAACTGTCTTTATGCTGTCTTCAAATCGTTTATTCGTATTTGAAAAAAGCATCATTGCAATTTGAATAATGGCAATTGAAAACACCAAACTCACGACATCGGCTACCAAATTCACTTGGCTAAAAGTCCCATAAATATTCTTATCTAAAGTTCGCACTAAATAAGGAGTAAATAAAAAACCCAAAACAATATTCACGCCTTGGGCAATCGTTAGAATAATGACATTAGTTGCTTTTTGACTCATTGAATTTGAAAAATAGCAAGGGCAAAAGTAATATAAACAAATTGCTAAACAGTAACTTATTTTAAACCCAAATTGAAATCAATTTGAAATAGCATTTTTATGTCAAAATCAAATGCTGTATTAAAGTTAAGATTGGTTCATTCATCAATCACTATTTGCTGCATTCTCCCCCTTTGAAAAATGGGTTTCCTCTTCTCGAAAATCAAGATGAGGCATTGCTTCCTTGAGCAACTTCACTTTGTTGGCATATTCTTTTAGGAAGAACTGATGAGCCTTGCTGCGAGCATCTTTTGGCTTATGATGAAATGCTTTATACACATCCTCCATCTGTTGCATCATAACACTGCAATCAGGATGCACACAGCTTCCACAAATTTTTTCCCAAACATATCTCGTCGCCATATAATTAGGATGCACCATATCAACATCATAAAACCGATAATCCCTAAGCACATCCACCACCAATTCATAAGCCGGAAAATAATACACCCCTTCAATAGAATGAACTGCATCAATTAACCTTGCCTTACTTCGATTATTATCAACCACTCCATCACGAATATGTCTGACAGGGCTTATCGTAAAAATAATTTGACAGTTTGGATTAAAATCATGCATCATTTTTCGCATTTTTTCAATAGCATCTGAAATTTGTTCACCACTCAGCAAATCCTTGCGAAACCACTGATGTGGTGCTCGATGATTATTACTCACATACCGATTTTGTTCAGTCAAATAGTATGCAAATGCCGACCCAAACGTAATAATCAAATGAGAACAATTTTTTAAAAATTGATGATGTGACTCAATGTAATTATTGATTTTTTTTAAAGTCAAAAACTTATCTAAATCCGAAAAATCAGAATGATGATTCCAGCTGTGCCAATATTCATTCATAAAAAATAAATCACCTTCAACATATTCTTTTTTCTCAATCACTTCACATAATGCATCACAAACGCTAATAGGATTAAACAAAATACCATGCGAATTTTCTTTG
>LNFQ01000006.1 GCA_001567165.1 Bacteroidetes bacterium OLB11 | reverse complement strand
TTTTAATTTAAATTTTCGCTTAAAGATTCCTGTTTTAAAAAAAAACTTGCGTTTTTTAATCTGTTGTTTCCATCTTTCAAAGAACTTTTAGTATTTTTCTCGTTCGTTATTTTCAAACGGAGTGCAAAGGTAATAAGTTTTTTTTATTCACCAAATTTTTTTTTTTTTTATTTTTTTCAAAATATTTATTTGATTTTTTTTCTTATTTCTCTTTTTATTTTTCCGTCTTCAAAGAACTGTTTTCCGTAATTGGGAGTGCAAAGGTAAGTCGTTTTGTCAAACTTCCAAATATATTTTTAAATTATTTATTTATTTTTTATTGTATTCTTCTAAAAGCATTGATATCACTATATCTTAGCGATAGTTAACAATTTACAAAAATGTATTTCTTTTTTTTATCTTTGTTTTTTTAATGTTTTGATTGTTTATTTTGTATTCATTTATCGTTCATTATTACTTGTATTGATTTGTTTTTTGTTGTTCTTTATTTTACTTGTCTTTTTCTTTATGTCTTTTCTATACGTTTTTTTGGGTATTCATTTCATTATATATATTTTATTGGCTTTCTTAAATACAATAAAAAACTGCCTTTTCGGGCAGTTTTTTTTTATTTGTATTTTTTTGTGATGATTAGTATCGATACCAATCGGTTTTATAAGGGCCTTCTTTTGGTATTCCTAAATATTGGCTTTGAGCTTCTGATAGTGTATCTAATTCTACCCCGATTTTGGCAAGGTGTAATCGTGCTACTTTTTCATCTAAATGTTTAGGGAGGACATATACTTTGTTTTCATACTTATTGGTATTTGTCCAAAGTTCTATTTGTGCAAGTGTTTGATTTGTGAATGAGTTACTCATTACAAAGCTTGGATGACCGGTGGCACATCCTAAGTTTACTAATCGACCTTCGGCCAGTATCAATATGTCTTTACCTTCGATTGTGTACATATCCACTTGTGGTTTGATTGTGTTTTTAGTTTGGCCGTAATTTTTATTTAACCAAGACATATCTATTTCTATATCAAAGTGTCCGATATTACAAACAATTGCCTTGTCTTTCATTGTTCGGAAGTGGGTTTCAGTAATCAAATCACGGCATCCGCTGGCTGTAACGATGATGTCAGCTTCTTTAACTGCATCTGCCATTTTTTTAACTTCAAATCCATCCATAGCTGCTTGCAATGCACAGATTGGATCGATTTCTGTCACGATAACACGTGCTCCTGCTCCTCTAAGTGATTCAGCACTTCCTTTTCCTACATCTCCATACCCTCCAACGACGGCTACTTTTCCAGCCATCATCACGTCTGTTGCTCTACGAATGGCATCTACTAATGATTCTTTACATCCGTATTTATTATCAAATTTTGATTTTGTGACTGAGTCATTGACATTAATCGCAGGTATTGGTAGGGTGCCTTTTGCCATTCGTTCGTGTAAACGGTGTACTCCTGTTGTGGTTTCTTCACTTAGTCCTTTTATGTGTTGAATTAGCTCTGTATATTCATCAAATACCATATTGGTTAAGTCTCCTCCGTCATCTAGTATCATGTTGAGTGGGCGTTCGGTGGAACCAAAAAATAGTGTTTGTTCTATGCACCAATCTGCCTCAGCTTGGGTTTGACCTTTCCATGCAAAGACACCTATTCCTGCCGCAGCAATTGCAGCCGCAGCATGGTCTTGTGTTGAAAATATATTGCATGAACTCCATCTTACTTCTGCTCCTAGTGCGACTAGTGTTTCTATAAGAACGGCTGTTTGAATTGTCATGTGAAGGCAACCTGCAATGCGTGCTCCTTTTAATGGTTGGCTATGCATGTATTCTTTTCGTATTGACATTAAACCGGGCATTTCTGCTTCTGCGAGTTTGATTTCTTTTCTCCCCCACTCTGCCAAACTGATGTCGGCAACTTTGTAGTGCAATTCCAAATCTATTTTTGCTCTTGTGTGTGTTGACATTTTTATTATTTTTTTGCAAAATTACATCTTTTTTTATCCCTTTCAAAATTGTAAATGGATATACAACCCAAAATAGTTATTCTATTAATGTCTATTTTGGGTTGTATTATTTGAATGGATGAATGTTTGCACGGATTGTTTATTGTGAATTAAACAGTCGTTTAATAGTTGAATGTAGGCTTTATAACGAGTTTCTATATTTATGAATTGCGAATCTTTCTGTTGAATCAAATTTTCACTTAGGTTACTATCTGTTTTAAAATTATAATATCCATTAATGTTGCCATCATTGGCTGTAAGTAGCATTGGTGGAGAATAGTAATAGGCGGTGGATGATATGCCACAGATTAAAAACCTAATTTGTGAGTTGTCCCAAACGCTATTTCCGAAACTAAAAAATGGTTTATTATAATTTAAATATTGTAGGACACTTGGCATAATATCGATTTGTTGCATGAGGGTAGTATCATTTCCGATTAAACGTTTTTCGTTAGGTGAGAAAAAAACAATCGGAATTGCAAAAATGCCTAGTGATTGATTGTAATAATGTTGTGGATCTTCATAAGCTAAATAGTTGTGGTCTGCTGTTATCACGAATAATGTATTTGCAAACCATTTTTGGCGTGATGCTTGTTCAAAGAATTTTCTCAAAGCCATGTCGGAGTACGTGATTCCTCTTTCTATACCATTAAGTTTTGCCATTTCTGTATTTTCGTATTGAGGAGGCAAGTGGAATGGCTCATGCGAACTGAGTGTAAATACGGTGCTTATAAAGGGTTCCTTTTGCTTTGATATTTCGGATTCAAAATATTGCAAAAAATTTTCATCCCAAATTCCCCAAGTACCGTCGTAGTCTTTGTCGTTATCATATTCTCGTCTTCCAAAGTAGTGGTCTATTCCTGCTGATTGGGAGTAAGTGTCTAAGTTCATTGTACCATTTGTTCCACCATGAAAGAAAGATGTTGTGTAACCTTGCTGTTTTAATATAGAAGGTAATGATTCTATTTTATTTGTTGAATAAATTGAGAATGGGAATGCGTCATTCATCATGTAGGGTATGCTTGATAGTATTGCGGGTATTCCATCTGCTGAGCGAAATGCGTTTGCAAATGCGTTTGAAAACACATAGCTATGTTGCATCAAGCTATCTAAAAAAGGGGTATAGCTTTGTCTTCCTCCTAATCCAGTTAATCCTTTTCCAAAGCTTTCTAAAATAATAATTACGACATTTTTCATTTTAAAAGTATTAGAAGTATGATACTGTTTTATAGGGTTAAAATATTGTGTCAACTCGCTATTTTCCATAAAATGATACTCTTCAAGCTGACCAGTTTCGGTACTTTTAAAAATAGAGAAAGTGGTATTGAGTATGAGCGGAATATTTTGACTGGGGATTGAATGAATAATCGCACTGTTGATTGAAATGGGGCGTAGTTGCAAACCGCCACGAATAGCCACTACACTGACTGTTATCAATAAAACGTAAGTAACAACATCTTTAAACAAGGTATTTTCTTGATCGACTATTTTTATTTTTTTATTAATAAAAATGAGGAGTAAAATAAATAATAGAAATAGAATAGGAACATTCCAAAATTTCAAAATATAGTTAGGGAGCAAGTCCAAAAAATCAGATTTTTTCCCAATTAATTTAAATACATCAATGGTCATTCTTTTGTGAACATAAGGGAAATAAGCGATATCTATAATTTCAATCAAAAATGCGATTCCATTGCTTATCAAAAAGTAGATTTGGAGTGTTTGTTGTATCCACTTTTTATTCATGAAAGAAAAAGGCAATAAAAAAAGAAGGATATAGGGCAAATTAACGGTGAAAATACTCGATAAATCAAAACGCAAACTGTAGAAAACGACTTTTAAATAATCATTTATGCTTTGAATAGAAAATAAAAAATAGTTTAGAATAAAAAATAGACTTCTAATGACTTGATAAATAATGAGCAACAGTCCGAGCTGTAGTAGTAAATGATAAACTTTTTTATTGAGTAGTCTTTTCAAACTAAGGGTTTAAATTTTTGACCAAAATTAGCACTGAAATCCTAAAAAATGCTTTTAAATAGTAAAGAATATCCGATTTTACCCGAATCGATTCTGCTATTTTTATAGAACAAAGTGTGTGACGAATCATTTTGATTTATTTTAAATCACCAAGAAAATTAGTTATAATCATAAAATAATTTTCTGTATTAGATACTATCTTTGCACTCTTATGTCAGACGAAATTCGCCATGAATGTGGTATTGCTTTTTTAAGGCTACGCAAACCTTTTACTTATTTTCATCAAAAATATAACACAGCACTTTATGGGCTTGACAAACTCTATCTCTTGATGGAAAAACAACATAATAGAGGGCAAGATGGTGCAGGGATTGCTAGTGTTAAATTGGATATGCAAATAGGTGTTCCTTTTATGAAAAGGATTAGAAGTAATGTGGGACAAGATATTGCCGGCATTTTTAAACACTTACAAAAAGAAATTGAGGATATTGAAAAGCTGCATCCTACGATTCGCAACTATCCTGATTTATTAAAAGGATATATCGATTTTTTGGGTGAAGTGATGATTGGTCATTTGCGATATGGAACACAAGGTAAAAATGATATTGAATACTGTCATCCCTTTATAATTTCTGACATCAATCCTGCATTAAACATATGCCTTGCAGGAAATTTCAATTTGACAAATACTAAAGAACTCATTCAATTTCTAGGCGAGGATCAGGTGAATAACCCTACAATGGATAGTGACTTGTTTGCAATGATTAGAACAATACATTTATTCCTTAAAGAAGAAGTAAGCAAAGAAAATAGTTCAATAAATTGGAAAAAAATATTGAGTGAATCCGCTGCAAAATTTGATGGAGGATTTGTAGTAGAAGGAATTTGTGGAAATGGCGATGGCTTTGTGTTCAGAGATGCTCACGGCATTAGACCTGCTTATTATTACATTAACGAAGAAGTGGTATGCGTCACTTCTGAGAGAGCAGTTTTGATGACTACGTTCAAAACTCCATTTGAAGAAATAAACGAGTTGCCCCCCGGACATGCTATCATTGTGCATAAAGATGGCAGTTATCACATAGAACAAATTTTACCAGAAGCAAAAAGGGCTGCTTGTAGTTTTGAACGAATCTATTTTTCAAGAGGAAGTGATCAGGAAATCTATAATGAACGAAAACAGCTTGGGCGTTTTCTTTCTGAAAAAGTGTTAGAATCTATTCAATATGATTTAAAAAATACTTTATTTTCTTTTATCCCCAACACGTCTGAAATTGCATTTTACGGATTAGTAAAAGGAGCAGAGGCTTATCTGAACGAAATAAAAATTAAACGCATTCAATCATGGAATAAAGACTTTGATGATGAGAAATTGCGTGAGATGATTGAGCGAA
Organism: Bacteroidetes bacterium OLB11; assembly: GCA_001567165.1. Lineage (GTDB taxonomy): Bacteria > Bacteroidota > Bacteroidia > Chitinophagales > Chitinophagaceae > OLB11. The sequence continues at coordinate 32,127 of LNFQ01000006.1, read as the reverse complement.
GAGTTCGCGTTGAAAAAATTGCCATTAAGGATGTCAAAATGCGAACCTTTATCACCGAAGATTCTGCAAGAAACGAAATGGTGCAACACGTTTATGATATTACCTACGGTACAGTGAGAGCAGGTATCGATTCGATTGTTATTATTGATGATTCGATTGTGAGAGGTACCACTTTGAGAGAAAGTATTATTAAAATGCTAGACCGATTAGGGCCTAAAAAAATTATCATCGTTTCTTCAGCTCCACAGATTCGCTATCCTGATTGTTATGGAATTGACATGAGTCGAATGAATGAATTTATTGCATTTAATGCCACAGTAGAACTATTAAAAGACCATAAGCAATTGCATATTTTAAATGAGGTGTATCAAGAATGTATAGAAGCCAAAAAGGCGAATACGCTTTCATCTAAAAACTATGTCAAGAAAGTATATAAGCAATTTACGGTCGAAGATATTAATACCAAAATCGCTCAAATGTTGCATCCTGAAGATGTAAATGCTGAAATTGAAATTATTTACCAAACCATTGAAAACCTTCATAAAGCTTGTCCACATAATACTGGAGACTGGTATTTCTCAGGCGATTATCCTACTCCTGGAGGAAATGTAGTTGTCAATAATGCATTTATTAATTATATGGATGGCACCAAAAACAGAGCCTATTAAAAACAAAAAACATCAAGAAGACAAGAATACAAAATGATTCAGTTTGAAAAATTTATTTTAAAAAATGGATTGCGATGCATCGTTCATACAGACAATAGCACTCCAATGGTTGCAGTAAATATTTTATACGATGTGGGAGCAAAAGATGAAAATCCAAATCAAACTGGATTTGCACACCTCTTTGAGCATCTCATGTTTGGAGGCTCATTGCATATTCCAGATTATGACGAACCCCTACAAATTGCTGGAGGCGAAAATAATGCTTACACCACAAATGATATTACCAATTACTATATTCAAATTCCTTCAAAAAACGTAGAAACTGCATTTTGGCTAGAGAGCGATCGAATGTTAAGTTTAGCATTTAATGAAAAGAGTTTAGAAGTGCAACGAAAAGTAGTATGTGAAGAATTTAAAGAACATTATATCAACAAACCTTATGGAGATGCTTGGATGTACCTTCGCTCACTTTGCTACAAACAACATCCCTATCAATGGATGACTATCGGCAAAGAATTATCTCATATTGAAAATGCTCAATTAGAAGATGTCAAAAAGTTTTTCTTTAAACATTATAGACCTGTCAATGCCATACTAAGTATTGCTGGAAATATCAGTGTGGATGAAGTAAAGTCATTGGCTGAAAAGTGGTTTGGAGATATTGAATCTGGAGAAAAATATATTCGACATATTCAAGAAGAACCCAAACAAACCGAAAGTAGAAGACTCGTTGTAGAAAAGGATGTTCCTGTATCAGTAATTTTTAAAGCTTTTCATATTGCAAACCGGACCAATGAAAAATATTATGTCGCTGATATCATTACTGAAATAATGAGTGGTGGCAAGTCATCACGACTGTATCAAGAGCTTGTGAAAGACAATCCGCTGTTTAGCCAAATTGATTGCTATCACACAGGTAGCGTTGAGAATGGATTGCTTGTGGTGGAAGGCAAACTGTTGCCCAATACTACTCCCGAAAACGCTGAAGCTGCAATTGACATTGAATTAGACAAGATAAAAAAACATTTCGTTTTGGATTCCGAAACTTGAAAAAGCAAAAAATAAAATTGAAAGTTTGATTGCATTTGAAGATTTGAGTTTATTGAATAGAGCAAATAATTTAGCATTTTATGAATTAATAGGTGACGCAAACCGAATGAATACGGAACTTTCCAATTATCAAAAAGTGAATAAAGATGATGTACTCCAATATGCCAATGAAGTACTGATACATTCTAATTCAAATACTCTTTTATATTTATCAAAAACTGACACAATACATGAATAATTAAAATTCTAAGATTTCTTCTCTTAGTGATTTATTTTTTCTACCCATTTATCCAAATTCTCTACAAAAAATTTTTCTTGTATTTGGTTATTCAATTTTACCAAAAGCCCATTTTTGAATACCTTTATAACATTGTATTTTTCAGCTTATGTAATTTCATTACGCTCGATGAAAAGGGTATGATTTTGAATATTCAATTTATGTGAAATGAATAAAAGCCGATGATTTGTAGGATACAACAAGCCTCCTGCATTTTCAAACCCTTTAATATGGTTTGCTGTAGCCTGCAATAAAATTATTTCATCAGGTAATAAATCAATTTTTAGAGGTTGATTTTTTTTCAATAATTGATTGAGTTTTGAAAAGAGAAATCCAAAAATCGCTCCAGATACCCCCCTGACAATACTGATAATAAAATGACTTTTGAAATAACATAAATCGAAAAATCATTTAAACTAAATTATCAATCTATAAGATTATAAATGGTCTTTATGGCTCCAAATACTAATCCCCATCGCCAATCTATTTTTTTAATATTTGTAGAATATTGTTATCAAAATTAAATATTTTAATTCTTTGAGAGCATTATTTGAATAATAAAATTACACTTAACCATTCATTTTAAACTTTATAAATATAAAATGAAATTTTCATTTTTATCTCGCCCTTTTTTATTTACTTTTACTTAAATTAAAAAAATATACTTGAAAAAAAACTTTTTTTATTACATCTTTTTCCTACTTCCAATATGGGCATTTTCACAAAATGAGGATAGCCTTTTGAGCATTATTGAAACAAAAGTGGAAATCGAATCTTTGGAATTTTTATCCCAACAAGATAGGTCAATCGGTGATAAGAGTAGGCAATTCAACTATGATACTTTTAAAGTAGAAAGAACTTTAGAAAAACTTTTAGACCTTGACCCATCTACACATGGCACAAATTTTGGGATTTCAATAGCCACGAAGGGTTATGACTTTTTACTGAATAAATATTACAAATTATTACTTAGTTCTTTAAATAAAGAAAATCAAAGTGTTTTAAAAAATGCTCAAAAAGCATGGTTAAATTTTCGAGATGAAGAAACGAAACTCATTTCCTTATTGCGTTCTGACAAATATTCTGGAGGGGGTACAATACAAAGCATGATTGAACTATCTTCAATACTCTCTCTTTACAAGGCAAGAGTGATTGAGCTATTTAATCATTATGATGAAATTACGAACGAATAATCGAGAGTATTTCAACTTGGAGGAGTTGTTTCTATTTTATAAAAAATAAGTCTAAGAAGTGACAAGCACATCAGCATAATGTGCTAATCCATAATTTTCAGTTTGGCTTTTTTCAGGATTGTGAATATGCCATTCAAATTCATCACGAAAATGGCGTATTGCAGCAGCAACAGGCCATGCAGCCGCATCACCTAAAGGACAGATAGTGTTTCCTTCAATTCGTCTTTGAACATCCCAAAGCAAATCAATATCTTTCATATTGGCTTTACCATATTCGATATTGTGCAAAATTTTATAAAGCCAAGCAGTTCCTTCACGACATGGAGAACATTGTCCACAACTTTCATGTCTATAAAAATGAGCCAAAGTCATGGTATGTCTCACCACACATTGATCTTCGTCCAACACAATAAATCCACCACTTCCCATCATAGTCCCCGTCTGGAATCCGCCATCAGAAAGTGATTCATAATTCATGTAACGGGTTTCTCCTTTTGAAGTTTTCAACAATAAGTTAGCAGGCAAAATAGGCACAGATGACCCACCAGGAATACATGCTTTTAATCTTTTACCATTAGGTATTCCACCACAATATTCGTCACTAAATATAAACTCTTCGACAGAGCATGTCATATCAATTTCATATACTCCGGGTTTATTAATATTTCCACAAGCTGAAATCAGTTTAGTGCCAGTACTTCTACCCTCTCCAATTTTAGCATATTCATCCCCACCCATATCAATGATTGGGACAACAGCTGAAATACTTTCGACATTATTCACTACTGTTGGACGCCCCCATAAACCTTTCACAGCAGGAAATGGTGGCTTGATACGCGGGTTTCCTCTTTTGCCTTCAATAGATTCTAACAAAGCGGTTTCTTCACCACAGATATAAGCTCCTGCTCCTCTTTGAACATAAATATTTAAGTCAAATCCAGTTCCTAAAATATTTTGACCGAGCCATCCGTTTTGTTTTGCTTCTTCAATGGCTTGTTCTAAAATATCAACTATCCATGCATATTCACCTCGAATGTATATAAATGAGGTGTTTGAGCCAAGTGCGTAACTTGAAATAATAATTCCTTCTATCAATAAATGGGGAATATATTCCATTAAATACCTATCTTTGAAAGTGCCGGGTTCACTCTCATCAGCATTCACAACTAAGTGTCTAGGGATTCCTTCAGGCTTTGCCAAAAAGCTCCATTTCATACCTGTTGGAAAGCCGGCACCACCACGCCCTCTTAATCCACTTTTTTTCACTTCTTCGGTCACTTCATCGGGAGTCAAATTGCGGAGTGCTTTTTCGGCAGCATGATAACCGCCGTGTTTTCTATAAGTTTCATAATATCTTATACCTTCAACTTTATCGTTTTTAAGGAGTAATTTTTATGCTTGCCATATTCTGCAAAATTCGTTTTTTAAATCAATAAATCAAATACTTTAATAATAAATTTAATTTCATCGTAATCGGTCTGTTTCTTTCAGGAGGCGAATATCTTTTTTCACTCCGTTTAAAGCCATGATATTCAAAATAACACAGAGAATGGGTAAGAGTAATCCGATGTATAGACTTGAGTTGGCTATCCCAAATGCTAATTGATTTCCACCACTTGTTGAATAAAAAAATTCAAGCGCGAAAGCCCCCACACAAAACGCAATGGCTAATCCTGCTAAGATAGATTGCATTTTTCTGTTTTTAAATAAAAAAATAGCACCTATATCAATTACAATAATAACACTGAAGAGAAGCAATAGCCAGATATCGTCTTGTGCTTTAAAATTTTCAACATTAATATTATATTTCATCATGCTGGTTGTGTTTTTGAAACCATAAGGCAACACAAATGCTAAACCTGCTACAATTGCCCCTAATAAAAACCAAAGCGTTTGTTTTCGTTGTATCATTGTCCTATATTTTTTTGTGCAAGTTAGCTTAATTTTTTAGTTTTTTAAAATTCAAAATGCAAAATTGTATTTCTACCTAAAATAATAAGAATTTCAAAATCAAAATATTAGTTTTGTCCTCATTCAAAAATTAAAATACTTCAAACAATCATGACTAAAAAGAACATCCTATTTTTTCTACTGCTCATCATTAGTTGGGCGTCATTTTCTCAAGGAAAAAAAGAAATTTTCTTAGAAGATATTTTTTCAAAAAATACATTTAAACAAGACTATGTAGCCGGATTCCGTTCAATGAATGATGGAAATTTTTATACAGAAATTAAAGATAAAAAATTAATAAAAATGAATTTTGAAAATGGTGAAGAAGTGGCGACATTACTTAATTTTAGCGATTTAAATTTTAATCGAAAAGAAATAGTAGTCAGTGATTATATTTTCAACAAAAGTGAAACAAAACTTTTATTATTTACCGAAATAGAACATGTGTATAGACGTTCGATGCTAAGCAAAGTTTATATCTATGATTTTAATACTAAAAAAATAATCCCATTAAGCTCTCAAAAAGTTATGCATGCAAGTTTTAGCCCTGATGGCGAAAAAGTGGCTTATGTTTTTGAAAATAATTTATATTATTATGACATTACACATAAAGAAACCGTTCAGGTGACTGATGATGGGAACTACAATATTATTAATGGAAATTGTGATTGGGTTTATGAAGAAGAATTTGAATTTACTAGAGCTTATGAGTGGAGTGCACAAAGTGATTATATTGCGTATTATCGTTTTGATCAATCAGATGTGCCTGAATATAGCTTCTCAGTTTATGACAATCTATACCCAACTTCATACAAATATAAATATCCAAAAGCTGGTGAAAAAAATTCGATTATCAATATCAATATCTATCGTATTGATGATGACAGAACTGTACGCTGCGAGACCGGTGATATAGATGACATCTATATTCCACGCATTAAGATTAATCCGTTTGATAATTCACTCATTATTTATCGTTTAAATCGCTTGCAAAATGAATTAGAATTTTTAAGTGTCAATCCTAAAAATGGAAAATCAAAATTAATTTATGATGAAAAAAATAAATACTATGTTGAAATAAACGATCAAATCACTTTTTTATCCAAAAGAAACTCATTTGTGTACACGTCAGAAAAAGATGGGTTTAAGCATATTTACTTACATGACATTGACCAAAACCTATCCACACAATTGACCAAAGGAAATTGGGAGGTCACAGACATCAAAGGAGTGGATGAGGCTAAAAATATTATTTATTATATGAGTACCGAAAAGTCACCACTAGAGCGACATTTGTATAAAATATCAACAAATGGCAACGACAAAAAATGCTTAACTCCCGAAGAAGGTTGGCATGATATTAACTTCAATAGTGATTACACTTATTTCTTAGAAAAATATTCAAAAATCAATCAAGTACCGGTATATTATTTAGTAAATGAAAAACTAGACAAAAAAGTTTTAAAAGATAATGCTGCATTAAAAACAAAAATGGCTGAGTATAAACTGTCCAATTTTGAGCTATTCAAAGTACCGGGAAAAGATGGAACAGAGCTGAATGGCTGGCTTTTGAAACCGTATGATTTTAGTGAAGATCATCAATATCCATTATTGATGTATCAATACAGTGGGCCGGGGTCGCAACAAGTGACCAACCAATTTGCCCATCAAGATATGTGGTGGTATCAAATGCTGGCACAAAATGGCTATGTGATTGTGTGTGTGGACGGCACAGGAACCGGGTATCGTGGTGAAGAATTTAAAAAGAAAACATATTTGAATTTAGGAAAACTAGAAAGCGACGATCAAATTGCAGTTGCAAAATACTTCGCTCAACATCCAAATATTGACCCAAAACGTATTGGAATCTGGGGCTGGAGCTATGGTGGATTTATGAGTAGCATTTGTATCATGAAAGGAGCAGATATATTCAAAACCGCTGTGGCAGTAGCTCCTGTTACAAATTGGCGATACTATGACAATATCTACACTGAACGATATATGCGTACTCCAAAAGAAAATGCAAAGGGATATGATGATAATTCACCAATCAATATGGTAGATAAATTGGAAGGTAATTTTTTACTCATACATGGTAGCTCTGATGATAATGTTCATCTGCAAAATTCGATGATGATGATTCAATCTATGATTAATAAAAATAAAGATTTTGATTCAGAAATTTATCCTAATAAAAATCATGGCATCAGTGGAGGTATCACTCGTTTACAACTTTATAGAAGAATCACAAACTACCTAATGGAGAACTTATAAGTCTGAATTTTCTATTTTCTTTTTAGCAATAAAAAAAGCAATAATAGCATAGCCCATACAAGCCGCAGCGTATATGGGCTTGTCAAAATCTTGCGAATTCAAATTCGTTAAATTTTTTACTTTTTCTAATGAAGCAGAAGGCAAAAGAGCATCTCCACATTGCAATGGGAGCAGATTACCATAAGCCGAGCCTGTTTTGAAATTAATATAGCTTGACAAACCATTCTCCAAGAGCATATACACAAAGAAAATGATAATGGACATACTCGATTTTTTTATAAATAAAACAAATAAAAATGCAATTGAATAAAGACAAAGTGTATAAACAAAGACATATAGAATATACTGCATTTCGTCAAAAATTCCACTCACTCCATTTGTCAAGCCCAACAGCACACAAACCAAGGTATAACATAGCGTGAAAAACAAAGTCATTGAAACAATAAAATATGTTTTTGCTAATAAATATTCATTTCTCGACATTCCATCAATAATATTTTGGCGAATCGTTTTAAATGAATATTCATTTGCGATATTATTTACAATAATGATGATTGAAAACAAAATAATCCATGAATAATGAAAGCCTACGGTCTTCCATATTCCAGGGAATGAGTATGACTCGCTAAAAATAGCAATACCATTAAGTCCCATCACTTTTTCTATATTTGTTTTAATAAAAAGATTGACAATAGCCAATAAGCCTACAATCAGCCCAACCATTAAATAAAATGATTTGTAGTTTTTGATTTTTAACCACTCTATTTTTAATAAATGCATCATACTATGATTGTTTAACGATTTCGATAAATTTACTTTCTAAGGTTCTTTTTCGTTGATTTAAATGAGTTAACTCAATTTGATGTTGAAAACACAATTTGCTCAACTCCTCTACGCTTAGGCTTTTGTCAATTGTAATCACAAAAAAATTGGATTTACTTTTCACAGTCACTCCTGGATGATTGTTTAAAAGTGATTCCAAAGAGTTCATATTATTAGCAGCAATTTCAATCCATTCTTCATCGCTGACAATTTCTGCAACAGGACCATAAATCAATAATTTTCCATTTTTAATAATGACCATATCCGTACAAACTTTTTCCACTTCATCAAGCAAATGACTAGCCAAGATAATCGTTTTTCCTTGATTTCGAATGTCAATAATTAGGTTTCTAATTTCTGCAATTCCTTGAGGGTCAAGCCCATTGGTTGGCTCATCATACACTAGGATATCAGCTTGAGAAATAAGGGTAGAAGCGATAGCCAGTCTTTGTTTCATTCCTAATGAAAACGTTTTAAATTGAGAAAATCTTCGCTCATAAAGTCCAGTTTGTTGCAGTGCACTTTCAATTAATTGGTTGCCGCATTGCTTAATTTCAGCTACAATTTTCAGGTTTTGTACTGCATCTAAATAAGGGTAAAAATTAGGCGTTTCTATTAAAGCCCAATTTTTTTTTCGTGCCAAATTATTATCTTGATAATCAACCCAACGAAAGCTGCCGGAGTCTGGCTTTAAGATATTGAGCAAAATGCCTAGTAAAGTTGTTTTTCCACTTCCATTTGGCCCAAGAATACCAAAAATTGACCCTTTTGGCACTTCAAAAGAAATATCATTTAACGCTTTTATAGTATTATACGATTTGGATACAGACTGAACTTCTAAAACCGATTTCATCTTTCAATATTATTCTTCAAATGTATAGATAAAAAGTTTTAGCGACATCTTTTTTAGTAAAAAAACATTTAATTATTATCATTATAAAATATCCTCGGTTTAATTCCATTTATCTTATCCCTAAAAAATAATATATATTTTAATCAAATAAAAAAATGATTACTTTTGCAAAAAAAATTAATCAATGGCAGATTTATTTGAAAAATTTTTAAGAAACAAAGGCTCAATAGGGCAATATGAAGATAAAGCACATGGCTATTTCGCATTTCCAAAATTAGAAGGAGAGTTAGGCAATCGTATGATTTTCCAAGGGAAAGAAAGAGTTATATGGAGCTTAAATAATTATTTAGGATTAGCAAATCATCCAGAAGTTAGAAAAGCAGACAAAGAAGCTGCTGAAAAATGGGGACTTGCTTACCCAATGGGTGCAAGAATGATGAGTGGAAACTCTGATTTTCATGAAAAATTAGAACAACAATTAGCACACTTCGTTTCAAAAGAAGATGCTTATTTGCTGAATTATGGTTATCAAGGAATGACCTCTATTGTCGATTGCTTATGTAGCAGAAGAGATGTGGTTGTTTATGATGCTGAAAGTCATGCTTGTATTATCGATGGATTAAGAATGGCTCCTTCTCACCGATATGTCTTTAAGCATAACGATTTAGAAGACTTCGAAAAACAAATAATAAGAGCTAGTAAAATGATACAAGAAACAGGTGGTGGAATATTAGTGATTACCGAAGGAGTTTTTGGCATGGCCGGTGACCAAGGAAAATTAAAAGAAATTTGCTCATTAAAATCAAAATACGATTTTCGACTTTTAGTTGATGACGCTCACGGATTTGGCACATTAGGACCAACAGGAGCTGGAGCTGGAGAGGAACAAGGTTGTCAAGATGATATCGATTTATACTTCTCTACTTTTGCCAAAAGTATGGCAAGCATTGGCGGGTTCATTGCTGGTGATAAATCGATTGTGGGTTATTTGAGATACAATATGCGTTCTCAAATATTCGCAAAATCACTTCCAATGCCAATTGTAGTAGGTAATCTCAAACGATTAGAACTTCTCAAAAACCATCCTGAATTAAGAGAAAAACTTTGGGAAAACGTCAATTTATTACAAAGCCAATTAAAAGCCAATGGGTTTAACATAGGCAAAACAGATTCGCCTGTCACCCCTGTATATCTTACCGGTGGTGTATTTGAAGCGACACAGTTAACCACAGACTTGCGAGAAAACTACAATATCTTTTGTTCTTTAGTGACCTATCCTGTCATTCCTAAAGGACATATCATATTACGTTTGATCCCTACTGCAATGCACACTAAACAAGACATTGAAGAAACAATAACCGCATTCAAAGTGATTAAACATAAATTGGAAAACAAATTATATCCTAACGAATTTCCAGACGTTGTTTAAAAATTGTTTATATCAAAAATAGTATTTAAGGAAATTCATTTTATATCTTTGCATTGTATCAGGTATCCTAAGTTTAAAAAAAAACGATAAAGATTAATAGGGAATACTGTGAAAATCAGTAACACTACCCGGTGCTGTAAACTCTTCAAGTTTCTTCGCAAATACCACTGTCTTTTTGATGGGAAGGTGCAAGAAATAGGAGTAAGTCAGAAGACCTGCCTCATACAAATACTTTTACGTTAGCTTCGGGAATAAAGCTTCGGTAGGTTCGATTACGCTTTTCGTATCTATTTTAATTTCCCAAAATTTTAAATATTCATGAAAAAAATGACATTGTTTTTTCTTGCTTTTTTCTCAATAAAAGCCAGCTTTTCTCAAACCATTACCTTTGAAGAGCAATCTCCATTTTTAGACTCCATCGGTAGCAATTATTTCAAAGGGTTCCCTGGAATCCCGGGCGACTTCTCTTTTGAAAGCAACACCTGCATTTTTACTTCATCTCACGACACTTCAATATGGGGCGACTATTGGAGTGGCTGGGCATTATCTCGTTTAAAAGATAGCGTATCTATTAGCTATGACACCAGTGACTGTGCAGCTTTTCCGGCTATTGGAGCCAACAACAGCAACATATATGCCACTGCATTTTACAATTCTTTTGACCCATACTATAACCGAATCCGATTTACCCAACCTTTCAAAAATATTTCATCAATTTACATCACCAACATAACAATAGCTTACCGCTCTATGGAAAATGGAGATGGATTTGCAAAAAAATTTGGCGGTGCCAGCGGAAACGACCCCGACTTCTTTTCAGTGACTTTTTATGGATGGCTCAACGGAAACCCTACCGATAGCGTGACCGCTTACTTAGCCGATTTCAGAGACTCCAACAATGTGAATGATTATATTGTGAAAGACTGGAAACTGGTTGACCTCAGTGCGATTGGTGCTATCGATAGTTTAGCTTTCTTTATGGAATCAAGCGATACTAGTGCTTTTGGAATGAATACCCCTGCCTATTTTTCAGTCGATAATATCACTTTTACTCCTACTCTAACAGAAGATGTAGCAAAAGATTTGAAGGTATCTATTTATCCAAATCCCGTTTTAAATCAACTTTTTATTCAAAATAATGAAGATGAAAATTTAATGGTTTCCATTTATAATATCAGTGGTACGCTTATCAATAATTGGAAGGTTGAAAAATGGAATACTCAATCAATCAACACATCTTCATTTGCAAAAGGGATTTATTTGCTAAAACTACAAACTTCAAAAGAAATTTCTTACCAAAAAATATTGAAATAAAGTGAAATTTCTCTTAACGATACTCATATTTTTCATTCCAATATTCACATCAGCTCAATTTGCACCTCAAGCGGGTTTGAATGGCAGTACTGCTATTCACAAAGACTCTTCAATCATTGTGGCGTGGGGCGATAGTTGCATCATCAATATAGGCTGGCAAGACATCGCCGACACAAGTTTAGGAAAGCCTACAATAGGAAATACTCAAAGTGTTTTAGGAATTGCAGATGGCAATGTTTTGAGCTTGGGCGATGGAGGTGAAGCCATTTATTACTTTTCAAATCCAATTGCAAATGGTCAGGGTTTTGACTTTGCTATTTTTGAGAATGGCTTTAGAAATCCTACTGATAGCAATTTAGCATTTTTAGAGCTAGGTGAAGTTTCGGTGAGCAAAGATGGTATCGATTTTTACACCTTTCCTGCTATTTGTAATAATGATACGACAACTCAAATAGCAGGAGCAGGTGATTATATGGACGCAAGAAACATTTATAATTTTGCCGGAAAATATATTTCCAATTATGGCACCCCTTTTGACTTAGATGAAATAAATTTGTTCACACCGCTCGACTTCATTCATTATGTAAAAATTAAAGATGTTATTGGTAGTTTGAACGATGTCATTTGCTCAAGAGATTATTTGTATCATAAAATTAATGACCCATACCCTACCCCTTATCCATCAAGTGGTTTTGATTTAGATGCCATTGCTGTCATTCATCAAATTCCCTTAAATATTACAACCATTTCAAGCAATCAGGATATTCAATTTTATCCTAACCCTTCGTCTCATTTTATTCAAATCAAAAGCCAAAATAAAATCAAAAAACTGGCTATCTATTCGATTGATGGTATTAAAATAAAAGAAGTCAATAATGCCACCCAGCTGAATATTGAAGAGTTAAAATCGGGATTATATATTTTAATGATTGAAGATGTGAATGGCACAAAAAAATAGATAAGTTTGTGAAACAGTAAAATGAAACCCAAGCTCCATATCTTGATTTTGATGAGTTTTCTTTTCGCATGTGTAAAGGATAAACCTCATCCATATTTATCGCAAAATATTGATTTGAATAACCATGGGATTCTCATTTTAAATGAAGGTGCTTATGGGAACAATAATGCCGAAATTTCATACTTAGATTTAAAAAACAATCAGATTCAAAATGGGATCTTTAAAACTCAAAACAAGTTACCTTTAGGTGATGTAGCACAAAGCATTACGCTCATCAACGGTCAATATTTTATTGCTGTAAACAACTCCAATAAAGTCGTAGTTATCGACACTCAACAACATAAAATAATTCAAACAATTCAAAATATTCCTTATCCAAGATATATCGTCCAAAGCAGTATAAACACTGCATTTATCAGCTCAATATATCAATCATCAATTTATGTTTTAGATTTAAATTCTTATCAAATTATCGACACCATCCATACTGATTTTCCGAATAATGAAAACATGTTGTTTGACGGTCAAAATATTTGGGCATGCAATTGGGACACTGCTTGTAATTATATTTATAAAATCGATCAAAATACTTTTCAGATTACAGAACGAATTTCAATAAATCAAGCAAAAGCACCACATAGTATTTTGCAAGATAAAGATGGAAACCTTTGGGTTTTATCAGGAGATAAATATAAAAATTGTAACTCATTTTTAACGCAATATTCAATCCAAAATAAACAAATTCTCAGGCAAATTCCCTTCAAGAAAACAGCTGAACCAATCAAACTAACTATCAATGATTCGAAAGATTCATTGTATTTTATACAAGTAGATTATTATGCTACAAATCAAGATAATGGAATCTATCGAATGCGTATTGATGACAATCAAATTCCTGACAAAGCTTTTATTGAAGCACCTACAAACACTTACTTCTGGGGGTTAGGCATCCACCCTATTTCCAAAAATTTATTCATCTCCGATCCGAAAGGATTCACACAAAGTAGCACGATCTATGAATATTCAAATAAAGGAGAATTGTTGAATACATTTCAAGCAGGTATTGGCTCAAATATGTTTCTTTTCAAATGATAAAATATATTTTAAATATCATTTTGATTTTTTCATTTGAAAATTTGTTTGCACAAATTATAAAACAAGATACTTTAAAAAACATCATCGTAAAAGATCGAAAAATAAAAACTAGTGTTTTAAAACAACAAATAGACAGTGTCATCATCCAGCACAATCAATTAAACGCCCTCGATCAAGTCTTGCAATTGAATAGTACTGTGTTTGTCAAAAACTATGGTGTAGGTGCAATGAGTACCCTTAGTATGCGAGGAGCTTCAGCTGCTCAAACTTCTTTGAAATGGGAAGGATTAAACATCAATAATGCTTTGAATGGATTAAGCGATATCAGCAATATCCCAATTGCTTTGTTTGATAAAATCGATATCCAATATGCAAGTGATAAAAATGCAGAAATAGCAGGCTCTATCAGTATTGAAAATGATAAACCCACCTTTCAAAAAGAGGAAGAAATCAGCTATGCATATCATTATGAAAGTCTAAAAAATCATTTCGGAAATTTTAAATTAAAAATTGCAAATAACCAATCTCATTTTGACATCAAAACATTTTACAAATCTTCAAAAAACCAATTTGATTTTTATAATGAAACAAAAGAACGAAAAGACACCCTAACACATGCAAGCTCAATAACCAAAGGCATTTTGAGTAATTTCTATTATTTACACAATCCATATAATGAAACCTCTGTTCATGTTTGGTGGCAAGAAATGGATAGAAATATCCCACCTGCTACATTTGAAGATTACAGTCGAAAACACGAATTCAATCAAAGTATTAGGACAATTTTAAAACATCATTATTATAAAAATAAATTCTCTTCAAAAACAATACTGGGCGTTTTTTAAAGACAGTTATCAATATCAAGATAGTAGCATTTTTTTATCTTCTGATTATTCATCTTTAGACCTTTCTCTTACTGAAAATATGCAATATCATATTGCTCCACAACAAAGTATTTCACTTGAAACTAGCTATCGATATTCGACATTTCTAAAACATCAAAGTAAAGATATACAAAGACTTTCGCTTCATTTGCTTTATGAAAATAGTACATTCTTAAAAAATGTATATTTCAAATTATTTTTTCAAAAAGAGTTTTCAACTATTTTTGAATTGCCTTATACCGCAGGTTGCTTAATCAAACAAACCATTTTCAATAACCACTATCTTTTTCTTTCTCTCAACAAAAGTTATCGAGCGCCAACATTGAATGAATTATATTATGAGCCCGGAGGAAACGAGCAACTAAAGCCTGAAATAGGCTACAATATAGATGTCGGGATTGAAAATCATTTCAAGTTAAATCACCAACATTCTATTAAAAATAAACTTTCTATTTTTAATAGAAATGTTTCAAATTGGATTGTTTGGTATGGAGGTAGTATTTTATCTCCTCATAATTTGCAAGAGGTGTGGAGCAGAGGCTTAGATATTGATTTTACTTATAAAAATACTTTTGATAAAAATAAAAATCATTATGTTTCATTCAATATTTTATATGCCTATATTTTATCTACAACGCTATCTTCACCCATCAACAATGACTATTCGATTGGCAAACAAATTCCTTATACACCACGATATCAATTCAAAACACAATGCCAATTGAATATCAATAATATCAATCTAATGTATGTTTATAATTACACAGGATATCGCTTTATCACAACAGATGAAAGCGAATGGCTGACACCATTTCAAACACATAACCTATTTTGTTCATATCTAATTTCTCTTAAAAAAAACACATTTAAAATTCATTTTTCTATCCAAAATATTTTCAATAAAAATTACCAAACTGTGATTGGCAGGACAATGCCCAGCACCCATTTTTCTTTCGGACTAACAGGCAATAGTCCTATTTCATTTCTAAACAAAAACAAATAGCAGCAGTCTGAATCATTGACTAAATTTGCAAAATGAATATTATATATTGTTATGATGCATATTGTGGTTGGTGTTACGGATTTTCACCTGTTATAAAAAAAATTGCAGCAGCATATCAACATCAATTTAATTTTGAAGTGCTGAGCGGAGGCATGATTTTAAATGATCCACCACAACATATAAGCAACATTGCTCAATACATACAAGAAGCATATAAAACAGTGGAAGACTACACTGGTATTCTATTTGGTGAAGATTACCTGCAACATATTTTTCATCCAGAAGAAAGTGATTGGGTTCTTCATTCAGAAAAACCCGCAATTGCATTGACGATTATGAAAGAGTACTCTCCAGAGAATGTAATCAATTTAGCATCCGATATACAATACGCTCTTCATTTCGAAGGACGTGACCTAACAGATGACCAAGCCTATCTTTCTATTTTAGAAAAATACCATTTTGATACAACCGATTTTCAACAAAAATTAAATAGTAATATTTATAAAGAAAAAGCACACTATGAGTTCCAATTAGTGAAACAGCTCAATGTGCGAAGCTTTCCACAAGTATTATTGCAAGTGAATGAATCAAAATTCTATTTGCTTGCAAAAGGGTTTACGCCTTACGAAATCTTAAATCAAACTATTCAACGAGTATTAAATGAGATTAAACTATAACTAATTAATTGATAATTTGAGTAATTGTAAAGAATGCTTTGTAAATTTGAGTAAATAAATATCATGGAACAAAGAATAAATATTGCAAAGATTGCACCTCAAGCATATCAAGCAATGATTGCATTAGAAGAATATTTAAAAAGTAGCGACTTAGATACAAAGCTATATGAACTCATCAAGACAAGAGCCTCACAAATCAATGGCTGTGCATATTGCATCAACATGCACGTTCGTGATGCTATGAAAATTGGGGAGACTGCTCAACGATTATTTTTGTTAGATGCATGGCGTGAATCTAATTTGTTTACAGAAAAAGAAAAGGCCGTTTTAGCATTAACAGAGTCGATGACATTAATCTCAAAAGACCATGTTCCTGATGAAGTATATTATAAAGCAGCAAAGCATTTAAGCGAAAAAGAAATGGTTGCTGTTATCATGGCAGTTGTAGCAATCAATGGTTGGAATCGAATTGCAATTACTGCAAGAAATCCAATAGACTAACATAGCGTAAACATTAAATAATCCATGACAATTCAAGAGTTTAAATCAAAATTAGATATCCCATTAATAGTATCTCCAATGTTTTTGGTTTCAAGCGTGCAACTCATCACAGAGAGTTGTAAGCAAGGAATAGCGGCGGTTTACCCTTCACTCAATGCAAGAACAACTGATGATTTTGAAAAAACAATATTCGAAATCAATCAAGGATTAGAAAAAGCAAAAGAGCATACAAACAAAGTCCCTGCTCCATTTGGAGTGAATATCATTGTCAATAAAAATAATCAACGGACACAAGCAGATTTAGCAATTTGTAAAAAATACCAAGTTCCATTTGTTGTAACATCGTTAGGTTCGGCAAAAGAAATTGTCGATGAAGTGCATCAGTACGGAGGTTTAGTTTTTCATGATGTCATCAAAAAAAGACATGCAGAAAAAGCAGCAGAATCGGGTGTAGATGGCATTATTGTAGTTTGTGTTGGTGCTGGAGGTCATGCAGGAACAGCTAATCCTTTTGCACTTATCAGCGAGATAAAAAAGTTTTATAAAGGTGCAATTATTTTGGCCGGTAGTATCAATAAAGGAAACGACATTTTAGCAGCTCAAAATATGGGTGCTGATTTTGCATATATGGGCACTCGTATGATAGCAACAGATGAAAGTTTAGCTTCAAAAGAATACAAACAACTCCTTATAGAATCTAGCATTGAAGACATAGTTTATACCAATCAAGTGACGGGAGTATATGCAAATTATATCAAGAAAACTTTAATTAATAATGATATCGATTTTCACTCAACTAACACTTTATCTGCTGAGAAATTAAGTGAAACGAAACACAAATCTTGGAAAAACATTTGGTCTGCAGGGCATGGAGTTACTGACATTCATTCCATTTTAAAAGTAAAAGATTTAATCCAACAGATAAAAATTGAATACAAAAAACAATTAATCAAAAACAACGAAATATTAAAACAACTCAAATTTTAAAATAGGACACTCAATAATGAACACAAATGAAATCATAAAACAATTAGAAGAATTAAATAAAAAAAGTATCACACTAGACTTAGATGAAAATACAAGAAATAAAATTTTAAATGAAGTGTCAAATTATACCAATCAATTTATATCGACATTAAAGGCTACTAAAGGGTTTGGAAAACCAAATGCAGAATCCTTAGAAATAAAAAATGAGCCCATTTCTATAGAAAAAATCTTACAACTTTATCAACATCAAGTTGCTGAAACAGGCATTAATGCTGCTAGTTCCAAACATTTAGGATATATCCCCGGCGGAGGAGTATATACTGCAGCTCTTGCCGATTATATTGCTGCTATTACCAATCCTTTTGCTAGTGTTTACTATGCCTCACCAGGAGCGGCCACCATTGAAAATGAAGTAGTAGATTGGTTAAAAAAAGTATTTTCATTTCCTAAAGACTCAGTTGGGTGTTTGTCATCGGGAGGCTCCATTTCAACCCTGATAGCTCTTGCCGCTGCAAGAGATTTTTATCAAATCAAAAATGAAAAAATCAAAAAAAGTGTGGTGTATTTAAGTGAGCAAGTTCACCACTCCACTCAAAAAGCCTTGCGAATATTGGGTTTGGAGGATGTGCTCATTCGATATATCCCATTAGATTCTCATCACCGAATTATTCCTTCAGAGCTCAATTCACTGATTGAAAATGATAAAAACAATTTTCTGCATCCTTTCTTAATTGTTGCTACAGCTGGCACGACAGACACCGGAGCGATTGACCCATTAAACGATATAGCAGATATTGCACAAATGCATCAACTATGGTTTCATGTAGATGCCGCTTACGGTGGATTTTTTATTCTTACTTCCAAAAATGCATTATTCAAGGGAATTGAAAGAGCCGATTCATTAATCGTTGATCCACATAAAGGGTTGTTTCTTCCTTATGGAGTGGGTGCTGTTTTGGTAAAAAATAGCCACACAGTATTACATTCAAATTATTATACTGCAAATTATATGCAAGACGGGGTGAATGAAGAAATGATAAAAAGCCCTGCCAATCTATCTCCCGAACTAACAAAACATTTTAGAGGATTGCGAGTTTGGCTTCCATTGCAATATCATGGGATAGAACCATTCATCGCTTGCTTGGAAGAAAAATTACTTTTAGTTCACTATTTTAGAAATGAATTAATCAATTTGGGATTTCATGTGGGGCCACAGCCCGACTTATCTGTCAGTTATTTTTGGTATCCTTTTGAAAATGATATGGAGCAAAAAAACCGACTCCTCATGGATGAAATACACAATGACGGTGCCTTATTTTTAAGCTCTTCAATCATCGACAAACGATTCGTTATACGAATTGCAGTATTAGCATTTCGAACAAAAAAAGAAACAATTGATGAGGCTATCGAGATGATAAAAAGATGTTTATTAAAAGTAAAGTCATAAATTTATTTTTAAGATTAATAACGATTTCAGTTGCAGATAAAAAACACGATATATATCATTTTATACTTCCTATATTGGATTTTTTTCTCGTGGCTAGACCGCATTCTTTTTATTTTACTATCAACCCCAAAAGGAAATTCAATTTCATTTTTTAAAATCATTGAAATATATAAAGCGGGCTTAAAGCTAGATTTATCAATGGCTGCATACATTTGTGCCATACCATTTTTAGTATTTTGTATTTGGTCTGCTATACCAAAATTAAAAATTCCCCCTATTGGAATTCGTGGCTACTCCTATTTAATACTCACATTACTAGCAATCCTTACAAGTGTCAATATCAATTTATATCCTGAGTGGAATGATAAAATATCAAAAAGAGCCATTGATTCATTCTTGGAAGAACCTAAAGCAATCTTAGGTAGTGCAAATTTTCAAATGATAGCGATTACAACTACCGTATTAATTGGGATACTCATTCTTGGAATTTCCCTTTATAAAGTTTTATTCAAAAATAAAATTCATAAAATGTCTTACTCTCTACTAGGACATTTTATATTGTTTATTATTGGAGGATTTTCTCTGTTTACTTGTATTCGTGGTGGCTATGGCAAATCAACGCTCAATGAAAGTGTTGCTTATTTTTCAGAAATTCCTTTTCAAAATCACAGTGCAGTTAACACCTATTGGGCTTTCATCAACGATTATGTGCATAGCAGTCAAATCAATTCTAATCCATATATTTTCTCTACAAATGATTCATTGAATAAAAAAATATTGAATCCGATTTTTCAACAAAACCCAGATTCGGCCTACTCAATTTTGAATTCAGAAAAACCAAATATCGTTTTCATCATATTGGAAAGTTTCACAGCTGATTTAGTAGGAGTTCTTGATGGAGAAAAAAAATATTACTCCACATTTAGACAGCTTATCAAAAACAGGAATTCTATTCACAAAATTTTTTATGCAAGCTCAGACCGATCTGACAAAGGAATCATTTCATTATTTTCGGGTTTTCCAGCCCAAGGAAAAGAGAGTATTATTAAGTTTATTAATAAGCATGAGAAATTGCCTGCCTTTACCCAACAATTGAACGAAAGTGGTTACCACACATCATTTTACTATGGTGGACAAAGTGAGTTTTATAATTTCAAATCCTTTATGAAATCGCATGGCATAGCAAATGTTGTGGACGTTCATGACTTCTCAGCGATCGAAGAAAGTTCAGCATGGGGCGTTTATGATGAGCTTGTTTTTCAAAAAATGTTAGAAAATTTGGATAAAGAAAAAGAGCCATTTTTGAGCAGTCTATTTACCATTACACATCATGAACCATTTGATTTAAAAGGTGAATATCATTTCGGAAAACAAACAATTGTAGAAAAATTTAAAAGTACCGCATACTATACAGATTCAGTGTTGTATGACTTTATTCAAAAATCAAAAGAAAAGAAATGGTTTCAAAATACTTTGTTTATCATCACTGCCGACCATGGGCATCGCCTTCCATACGATCGTAGTTTTGCTGACATCAAACGGTTTCAAATTCCATTAATTATTTTTGGGAATGCATTAAAAGATTCCTACAAAGGAACCATAGATTCCCGAATTATAAGTCAAGTTGATTTAAGTAAAACTATTTTAAATCAACTTCAACTACCTTCAAAATCATATCCATTTAGTCGAAATATTTTTAATAAAGATTTCCCTCAATATGCATTTTTCAATACGGCTAATGTGTTGGGAATGGTCACAAAAGACAACCAAGTTATTCTTGATTTAAAAAACAATTCGTTACTTTATATGAATCCTAAAAATGTCTCAAACCCACATCTAACGGATACTCCAAAAGTATATCTACAAGAAACATATACTCAATTTTTACGCAAATAGATAAGTTATTCTGAATATGCTTTTATTGATTTCTACTACAATTATAAAGCCAGTAATTCTTATCCCCACAAAAACAATTTATTTATAGAGAGAATGGGTACAGAAAATGTAAAGTTGATAAGTCAAACATAATTTTTAAATTATCAGAAGTTCTAAAGAATGATATTAATTTAGGCATTGATTTGATTTAATTTATATTTAAAAATAAAAAAGACTATCTTTTTTGTTCAAGATAGTCTTTTTTTAATATTATGAATAATGATTATTCTCCTACTCTGCTGCCAGGTCTTAAGTCAGAATCTGGTGAGCCTCCATCATCGTCATCATCATTAATTCTAAGATTTCTCTCTCTTTGATCATTACCTGAACGATCTATAAATTCTGGTTTATTTTCGTCATAAATAATTCTCATATTTGGTAATTCCCCAATAATTCTAAATTCAGTTCTTCTATTATATTGACGACCTGTTGGATTATCTTTCCCATTGATTGTATTGGGTCTGATAGGGTTTCTTTTGCCTTCACCTCTAGCAATCATTCGACCTCTATCAATTCCTTTTGTTGATAAATAAGACATAACAGCTTGAGCTCTTTTTACTGAAAGTTCATCATTATATTCATCTTTACCTAATGCGTCAGTATAAGATCTAATTTCAACACTCACAGCAGGGTTATCAATCATAAATCTTACAAGAGAATCTAAAGCTGCATACGAATCTGGTTGAAAATCTCCTTTGTTAAAATTATAGTAAACATTGTTTACATGGAATTCAAAGTCTTTAGTAATTTTTCTCATGTAAATTGTTACCAATGTTGTATCATCAGGATCCATTGTTGATTTCCCGGTTGTGCTCACGACAGTTCTACCAGAAACATATTCTGGTCTATCAGCAGTAATTGTGTAGTTATTCCCCATTGGAGTGTAAAACAAAAAATTACCTTCACGAGAGTATGCTGTATCTTTAAGTTTTCCGGTGGCTTCATCTTTCATTTTCACAACCACTTTATCTATTTGTTGATTTGACACTTCATCAAGTACAATTCCTTTTACATAAAAATTAGGTTCTTTTATAATTCTCCAAATATCATCACAACATGTTGGATTTTTTACGTAATAGCTACCCACTCTGTTTGAAACAACATAAGCATTATCTTTATCACCTGGATCCTGAACATAATACATATCATCAGCAGATGAATTGATTGGAAATCCAAGGTTAGTAACATTCATATACCTTGAAGGGCTTGCAGCATCAGCACTAAACACGTCAAATCCTCCTAAGTTAGGCCATCCGTTTGATGCGAAATAGAGTTTATTTTTTTTGCTATCGAAGTATGGAGTCATTTCATCACCCCAAGTGTTTACTTTTTTACCACAGTTTTGAGGCCTTCTATATGTTCTTCTTGCAGAGTCGTAAACGGTGTACCAAATATCATAACCTCCTGCACTTTGCAATTTTCTGTTTGAAACAAAAAAGAGAACTTCTTTTTTCCCAACCATTGCACAATAAGGTTGTGTATTATTAGACTCAGGGTCATTAATAAATTCATCTAATTCTTTAGGGACAGACCATTGCCCATAATTTCCTTTTCCTTTTGTTCCAATTTTTCCATTAAATTCAGAAACGAATATTTTACATTTTGTAGATAAGCTATCTTCTTTACATTTTGTAAAATAAAAACGAGAACCTCCTGGACTCCAAGAGCCATTTCCGATGTGATATTTTGCATCGTTATATTTCCCGTCTTCAAATTTCATTTTTACTTCAAAACTATCTTTTACTCTTGTGCGATCTGTTTCTTTTGGAGACCACATAAAGCGGGAAACCCATTCTTTGCGTTTTGTATTTTTCGGGTCAATAATTTTGTTTTGATCCATTGTTGCAAAAAGCAAAGCGGTGTCTCCAAGAGGCATTGGCGATAATTCAGTATAAGCTGTATTGACGTTGGGCCCTGCATTTTTAACAAATGCTCTTCCTGGATCTTCGAGAGATTTAATAGCCATATTACACCCATCAATTTCTTTTTGGGCATATAATTTCATTCTTTTATTTTTTCCTTTATAATTATCTTTATAATATTGGAAACGCTCAATCGCTTTTTTCGTATTCTCCGTTTTGTTTTCTCATCAATCCTTCTTTATACGGAGCTTCTTTGTATAATTCTGGTGCTAATGAAAATGCTTCTGCAAAATATTCAGCTGCTGGTGGATAATCTCTCATCATCCAAAAACACTCTGCAAGCATATACGTAACGTATGGGTTGCGGGGGTTGTTCTTTTTTAAGTTGCATGTAATAATCGACTGCTGTGTAGAAACTGGCTTGTTTATACAAAGCATCAGCCCATTTTAATTTCTTTTTAAATGGTAATTTTGATGCAGGGTCGTCTTTTGGTGCTGCAAAAACATTTACAGAACTAGCTGCAAACAAAGCAGTAATCAACGATAAAATCAATAGTTTTCTTCTCATTCCTTTGATAATATTTATATATAGGCGTAAATATAAAAGCAATTATTTAAAAATAAAAACCTTAATCACTTTTTTTTTTAAAATCTTGAACATGGGAAAGCAATTCTTTTTGCGAAATCAAGCGGATTAGGCATGATATATCTTAGTGCAACTTCAAATCCTCCATTACCTTTAGAAGCTGTTTTTAAGTTTGACATATTATAGTCATAAGCAAATCCTAATCTAAATCCTTTAAATTCTAGTCCTCCTGTTATTAGTGTAGCATCTCCAAAACGATACCAACCTCCTAAGAATACTCCTGTAGCTACGGATTGAATATCGGGTTCTCCTACTATGTATAGAAACTCTGTACCTGCTATCATTTCTGTTGCTGAGGTTTGTGTTTGATACATAAATGCGGGTCTTATGCTGAGGCGGTCGCTTCCTTGAATGATTGCTCCTAATTGTCCATTAATTCTCATTCCTAAGCCAACTTCATTATTTTTATTTCTTAAAAATGATTCTTTGGGTTGGTTTAAATTATGACCTGCAATTCCGATTTGGTATGCAATTTTTTCACTGATTGCATGTCCAAAACTAAGTCCTGCATTTGCTGTAAAATAGCTCACTTTCGGGTTGATTAATTCTCCTGAAGTGCCAGGCTGAAAGCCTCCATTTTGAAATTCACTTTGCCAATACAATCTAGATAGGTCAATTGATTTTTGAGTATATCCTCCCTGTAATCCTACAGATAGTGACATTTTAGAATCTTCTCCTAAAAATTTATGATAAGCAAGTGAAGCTAATGTACTTAAATTTGCTAGGTTTCCATCGCCCGAACGATCATTGTATATGCTTAATCCTCCTGAGAGATAATCGTCAATAGCTATGTCTTTTTTGATTGGACCATCTATTGAACCTCCAAAAGTCACATAGGGTGTTGTCACAGATGACCATTGGTTTCTAAAAATACCAGTTACTCTGTACAATCCTGAAAAGTTCCCCGTCAATGCAGGATTCAACATTAATGGAGCCCCATTGAATTGCGAAAAGTGCATGTCTTGTGCTTGTGCTGTGAACGCCACGCCTAAAGATAGTGCACATGCTAATGAAATTTTTCTGGTTAGTTTTAATATATTCATACTATATGTGTGATGTTTTTTTATCTTATTAATGTTATGTTCCCTTGTTTATATATTTTTTTTCCTGTTGATGTTTTTGCTTCTATTATATAGACATAAACGCCGATTGGTTGCGGGGTTCCTTTATAACGCCCGTTCCAACCTCTATTTATATCATTTGTACTAAATAACTCTTCACCCCATCGATTAAAAACTTTAAAATAATCTAATGTTACCATTCCTCTTACTATAATTTTTAATTCATCATTTATACTTGTTCCTGACCCAGGGCTAAAAGCATTAGGCAAATCTAATATAGATTCAGGAGAAATCCTAACAATTATTGAATCTATTATTGAACAACCTTCTTCGGTAGCACCTGTAACAAAATATTGCATGGTTGCAGGTGGTGTCGTTTGTGGGTTTTTGATATGACTATCAGATAAATATGCAGTAGGATACCATGCAAAAAATGAACAATTTCCTGTTGCATTAAGTTGTCCTACTTCTCCAGGATAAAGCACAATATCATCTCCTGCATCTAAAACAGCATTTGGAGCTATGTGCATGCGTACGATATCCGTATCTGTGCATCCGTAAATACTAGTTGAATAAACTGTATAATCTATATCTGTTAAGGGTTTTGATAGTGGATTATTGATTAAAGAATCATTTAAATATAAGCCTGGCGACCAATGATAACTTTCTGCTCCTGTTGCTGTAAATTGAACTGAATCTAATGGACAAATCATTTTTTCGGTTGGCTGAATATCTGCAAATTCTGTGGGGTGAACTGTTATTGTCACTTGGTCGCTATCCATACATCCTACGGGAGTTGTTACATACACAGTATAGGTGTTATTTTGATGACCGTTAAACACTGTATTTTTAGTATTAGAAGAGGTCAAGCCTGTTGCAGGAGCCCAAGAATATGAGTAGTTTGGATAGGTATTAGGAGTCACAATTGGGTTTAATTGCAAGGTATCCCAATCACATACCTCTCTATCAATACCAGCATCTATTATTGGATTTGGTTGCACATCAATATTAAATGATTTTATCATTGGATTGCATCCTGGAAACGTAGCTGTAATTATATATGTAATTGAGGTGTCGGGAGTAGATATAGGACTAGGTATCGTAGGATTATTTAAATAAGTAGGTGGAGTCCAATTATATGTAAATAAAGGGTCACCAGTAACGTTAATTTGAACTGTTCCCCCTTGACAAATAGCGGTATCTCCATTATGTAAATAAATATCATTTGGTAAAACTTTGATATGTATTGTATCTCCACCATCACAACCAAATGCTTGAGGTGATACATTTAAATATAAATCATAATCGCCTTCTGCATTAAATGTTCCTATTGGGTTTGGAATATTTGTTGCATTTAAAAAAGCTGCTCCCGTACCACTCCAATTGTAGGTGTAAGTTTGTTGTGGTGATATACTTGGGTTAAATTGGATAACCATATCCTTGCATATAATGGTATCATTGGATATGTGTACATCAGGAGGAGTATTCATTATTACCTTTAAGGTGTCGCATGTTGGTGGACAAACTGCATTTGGGATAGAAGCACATACAACATAATCGGTATTCACCACCGGATTCACTGTAGGTTCTTTGATATTAGGATTATTAATATTGATGTTGGGTGTCCATGCATAATTCAAAGAATCAGAGCCATTGACTAAAATTTGAAATGATTCTCCAGAACATATTGTTGTGTCTGATGTAATGATATTTATAATAATAGAATCGCTTATATATAATATAGCAGAATCGACAATATTGTTGGTACACGGTGCAAATTGATATATTTTCAAATCTTCAAGACCCTCTACTAGCCCATCTTGCAAGGGGTTTATTACCAAGTATGCGACTGTATCACCTGCCGGAATGGTAACTTGCCCAAACGGATTTCCTGCAGGAATGGTCGTTACATTATAATCTGCCGGATAAGTAGCAGTTCCTCCAACTGTGTAATTAAATACATAGGGAAAAGGAGTTGGTGAATTTCTTTTAATTTTGATAAAACCAGGTGTGCAACCCTCTACAATGTATGGTTGTGGATTATTCAAATTTGACAAGGCCGTCATTGATATTGCATTCGAGCTTAAACTTCCTGCTTTTAAGAATACTCCTGAATCTAAGACTTGATCACTAGCATCACAAACTGCCAATTTTAGATGATAAGTAGAGCAAGGAACTGTTTCAGCATAAGCTGTAAATACAGAAGTAAAACCCGGATACATCACAGTTGTCCCATTTCCGTTACATATAAAAAAGTTTTGCATTTGAGGAACTGTAAGCGTTTGGCATGGAACTGTTTGATTAAAACAATTAGCTGCTGGATTACAACAATTACCTCCTGGAGTTAATAAATGAACTGTATTTACTCCTACTGGACAGCTTGTTGTTGTTGGAACGATTGCAATATTTTTTAGCATTATTTTGAAAAGGACCCGTAATTCCCGGACCACTAATAAAAAAACCAAAAACGTCATTAAAACTTGAACAAGTATAACTCGGATATTCGCATGAGCCAAATACATAGTTAAATTTAACAGTATCTCCTAAAGGTACAAAATCAAACTCGAGCACACAAGCATCACGGCTAGGGAAACCAGCAAGCATCGTCAAATCTGCATCTGAGTAATTGCTGATATGGGTTGTTGAATTAACTCCTGCGGGTGCATTTACTCCTATTCCGGGCATTCCATTTTGAGCTGTCCCTGATGTCAGTACAATACCGCTATCCAGCCCTAAATTTGAGACATTAGGTGGTGTTACCCAAAATTTACCTTCAGCTACTAATTCACAATTATTAAAAACAGCATTTGATACAGTGACACCTGGCCCCGCAAGCATTTGAGCTAAGTCGTTTGCAGTCTGACTACCCACAACAGTCATTTGAGCATTTACTTGTATTTGTGAATAAAAAAACAAGTATGTTAGTATAAACCATACTCGTCTCAACATTTTAGGGACGTCTGTTTGCAGATACATATTATTATAAAATCCAAATTTAAATCTATTTTTTACATTTAACAATAAAACATTATTGTTTTTGTTTTTTTCTTAAAAAATCATATTTCGTTGTCATTTTATATCACTTATTTTATGTAGGTTTGTGCGACTTAAACAGATGGCTAAACAAAAATTGAAACGAGAAAAAAAAATCAATCATTTACAAAATGCCAAACCCAATTCTAATATATTGAACTTCCTTATTGACGGAAGATTTAAAAAAGTAGTTGGTTTAATTCTATTTTTTATAGCAATATTTCTTTCTGTTTCATTCTATTCTTACTTTTTGACATGGAAACCCGATCAAGATAAAGTATTTAATGAGCCTAATCTTTGGAATTTTATTTGGAATAATTCTGTCATTGTTTCAAATCAAGCAGGAAAATTGGGAGCTTATTTCTCACATCAATTAATATATAATGGACTAGGATTAGCTTCTCTTTTTTTAATTCCTCTTTTTGCCATTTTAGGATTAAATCTTTTATTAAAGAAACGAATCTTGTCTTCTTTAAAAGTGATTTTTTATTGCACTTTATTCAGCATTCTCCTATCTCCTATTCTTTCCTATTTTTTTTCTACTAAAAAATATTCATTCTCATTTGGTGGCAGTTTAGGAAATTCAATTGTTACCTTTTTAAGCAATAGTGCTGGCGAATTAGGTACTCTGTTTATAATGATAGGATTACTTTTAATTTTTGCTATTTTATTTTTCAATCCCATTATTCAACTACCAGTTTGGAGTAATCTTTCTACATTTCTTTTTTCTTCCAATATGACGAAAGTCACTACCTCTGAACCTGACACCATTGAAGGCATTTTGCCAATCCCTGAACCTCTTCAAGAAGAAGAAAACAAAACAGATCCAGCCTCCACTGATATCTCCTTCACTGAAGAAGAAAATGACGAAGAACAAGTCATTCATATAACAGAAACTCCAACAATTGAAATTAGTTTGGAGAATGATATAAAAACTAAATCAACTAGAATTCAAGAAAAAGAAGACGAATTGAAATTAGAGGTTGTCGAAGTGGAAAATAATCCAGCTGAAAATCAACCAAACAAAGGCACAGTGGCTACCGACGAGCCTTACGACCCTTCTTTAGAACTGAGAGATTATAAGTTTCCCACAATCGATTTATTGGAACAAAGAAGCGTAGAGGGTATCTCGATTGACAAAGCAGAATTAGAGCAAAATAAAAATCAAATTATCACCACATTAAAAAGTTTTGGGATTGCCATTTCTAAAATATCTGCTACAGTAGGACCAACCGTTACTTTATATGAAATCGTTCCGGCTGAGGGTGTTCGCATTTCAAAAATAAGGAACTTAGAAGATGATATTGCTTTGAGTTTGTCGGCCTTAGGAATACGCATTATTGCACCTATTCCGGGTA
This sequence comes from Bacteroidetes bacterium OLB11, assembly GCA_001567165.1. GTDB lineage: Bacteria > Bacteroidota > Bacteroidia > Chitinophagales > Chitinophagaceae > OLB11. Next base: position 2,850 of record LNFQ01000006.1, on the reverse strand, counting down.
AAGGCACAATTGGCATTGAAGTTCCAAATTTGAAAAAACAAATTGTGTCGATGCGAGCACTCATTTCTTCTGATAAATTTTTGCATAATGATTTTAGTTTACCGATTGCAATTGGGAAAAAAATAGATAATGAAAACTATATCGTTGACTTAGCAAAAATGCCACACCTTTTAATGGCTGGGGCTACAGGACAAGGGAAATCTGTTGGTATCAACACCATTTTAGTTTCTTTATTATATAAAAAACACCCCTCTCAACTCAAGTTTGTGATGGTTGATCCTAAGAAAGTAGAACTTTCGATATATCGAATGATTGAAAAACACTTTTTAGCAAAATTACCAAATGAAGAAGAAGCAATTATTACAGATACAAAAAAAGTAATTAATACACTCAATGCACTTTGTATTGAAATGGACAATCGTTATGATTTACTAAAAAACGCTGGAGTTCGTAATATCAAAGAGTATAATGCTAAATTTATTCAGCGAAAATTGAACCCACAAAAAGGGCATAAGTTTCTTCCATTTATTGTTCTAGTCGTAGATGAGTTTGCTGATTTAATCATGACAGCAGGCAAGGAAGTGGAGATGCCAATTGCTCGAATTGCCCAGCTAGCAAGGGCCGTCGGGATTCACCTGATTATCGCAACTCAAAGACCTTCTGTGAATGTAATTACCGGAACGATAAAAGCCAATTTCCCTGCTCGAATTGCGTTTAAAGTTTCTGCAAAAGTGGATTCCCGTACAATATTAGATTCAGGAGGTGCCGATCAGTTAATTGGTCAAGGTGATATGCTTATTTCCAATGGCAGTGAAATTGTTCGTTTGCAATGTGCCTTTGTTGACACTCCAGAAGTAGAGCGTATTGTGGACTTTATAGGCAACCAACAAGGCTATCCATCTGCTTTTGAATTGCCGGAATATGAAGGAGCTGAGGGAGGAGAATTATCAATCAATGGAGGAAAATCTTTATCAAATGTAGATGACATGTTTGAGCAATGTGCCCGACTGGTGGTTAGCTCTGGAAGTGGCTCTACATCTATGTTGCAAAGAAGATTCAACTTAGGATACAATCGTGCAGGTCGCATCATGGACCAGATGGAGGCTGCGGGAATCGTTGGTCCGAGTATGGGTGGTAAACCAAGAGAATTAATGGTTCATACCGAAAACGAATTAGATGAAATTTTAAGAGCAATCCTAAAATATTAAGACCCTTTTTTATTTTTTAAAGAAAAAAGTAAATAAGAAATTCCAAAAAACAAACATCCTGCAACTATTGCTAACACTGTACCTCCAACAAAAAACTCTTTTCCCGTTTCGATTACTTCATTCCAAGTAATATTTTTAAAATCAATTTTCCAATTTGGATTTTTATAAATGAGTTTACCAGTTGCCAAACTCGCCGCCCAAATAATGGGTGGAAAAATACTAATATTTGCAGCCACAATAAACAGCGTTTTATTCAACCTCATCAAGATTGCCAAAGGAATACCTATCAATAATTGGAACCCCCAAATAGGTACAATTCCCATAAATATACCAAACCCTACTGATGCGGCTCTTTTGATAGGACTTTCTAAGGGATCAAACAATATTTCTTTCAACCCATTCTTGAACCCCTTTTCTCTCAAAGGCTTTAATATCAAATCTCGTGGCTTGATATACAAATAGGCTATTAATACTAAAATCGTATTGAGCACACTAATTCTAAAAAAATCTTTGAATGGTCTAAAGTGTGTAATTCTTTCTTCTTTGCTTGGATAAAATACTTTTATTGGCACTGAAATAATCGGAATTTCTTTCCATGCACTTCTCACAATAATTTCAATTTCAAATTCAAATTTTTTCGTGAAAAATATAGAGTTTTTATACTTAAAAATTGGATACAAACGAAACCCACTTTGTGTATCAGGTAAATTTTTCCCTGTTTCAATTTTAAACCAAAAATTAGAAAAAGATCGTCCGAAAGTGCTTTTATTTGGGACATTATCATGATTTAAATCTCTTGAACCAATTAATAAAGCTCCCAAATTTTCTTTTAACACTTCAAAAAAATGAATACAATCTTCAGGGTAATGTTGACCATCGGTATCAATCGCAATCGCGTAATCATAACCTTGTTTTAAAGCATATTTAAACCCTTCACGAAGAGCGTTTCCTTTGCCTTGATTATGCTCATAACTGACAAGTTGAATCGGATATTGACTGATTAACTCCAAGGTATTATCCGTGCTTCCATCATTCACAACAATCACATGACTTGTCTGCTCTAATGCAGATTTTACAACATCTACAACCGTTTGATGGTTGTTGTAAGTCGGCAAAAGAATACATGCCTTATATTGTTCAAAAAATGATTCTAATATGGGTGGCTCTATTGACAAATCTTATAAATTCCTTTAAATTTTAAGTAAATTATCTCTTGATTTTTCATCGTCAAATTTACATTGATTTCATCTACAACCTTAGAGTGAAATTCAATTTCAAAAGTAGCTAAAGTGTTTTGACTTGGCAAAAACATATTTAAAAAATTTTGCAGCAGAACTTTGTGATAAAAATAATTTTTGGTTGAAATTTTCTTGGAGTATTTCTTTTGCAATCTCTATCATACAAACACCTGGCAATATTGGCTGTGTTGGAAAGTGACCTTTAAAAATTTCATGATGAGGATTTATCTCTATTTGTGAAAATATTTTATTCTCATTTTTTTGATTTTCGACAATGGTATAAAGATTATTCAGAAGCATGTATTTGTTTAAGACTGATTTGAAAATTGATTTGATGATGTTTTACAAAAATTACTATCAGGCATTGTATTATTGGATAAATATAATTGCTGAACTGTGATAAA
>LNFQ01000005.1 GCA_001567165.1 Bacteroidetes bacterium OLB11 | reverse complement strand
AACATTTGCTTTAAAAATACCATTCCGCCCCAAGGCGTAATCTCTTTATTGGTAAAGGATAGCTCGAATTTCATATCTACTTTTTTTTCTACTGCTACGCAGTTGGATTTTTCGATACTAATCTAAGTGTTTTTTTTGCTATTGCGTAATCTGGGATAAACTTAGGTATTGTCACCTTACAATTCATTTGAAGTCGCATTTTTTATCAAAATGGAATTGAATATGTAATTTGGAAAAGATTTTTTTTTGAGATTTTCTATATATTAACTCCCAAATTCAATCCGTCAGAAAGCAATAAATAAAAAGGCTTCCTTAAATTATCAACATCGCATCTCCATAACTAAAGAAACGATATTTGTTTTTGATAGCAATTTTATATGCCTCCATAGTAAGGTCATAACCCATAAAAGCTGTTACCATGAGTAAAAGGCTGGTTTTGGGTAAGTGAAAATTGGTTATAAGTGAATTAATCAATGGGAATTCATGTGGTGGAGAGATGAAGATATTAGTCCAGCCAGAAGTCGGTTTAAGCATGCCAGTTGTAGTGATTGAAGATTCAATGGCACGAACAGAGGTGGTCCCAATTGCACAAATCCTTCGATTTTCTGTTTTAGCTCTATTGACTAATTTGCAGGCATAATCATCCACTTCATAGTATTCAGCATCCATTTTGTGTTTGGTAATATCTTCAACTTCAATTGGTCTGAAAGTTCCAAGCCCTGTGTGCAAAGTAATTTCTGCAAAATTGATACCTTTTATCTCTAATCGTTTAATTAATTCTCTGCTGAAATGTAGCCCTGCGGTAGGTGCAGCAACTGCTCCTTCGTGTTTAGCATAAACGGTTTGATATCTTTCTTTATCACTTTCTTCGGGTTTACGTTTGATATATTTAGGAAGTGGCGTTTCACCCATATTGTCTAAGATTGTTTTCAATTCTTCATTAGTCCCTTCAAAGAGAAAACGAATTGTTCTTCCTCTAGAAGTGGTGTTATCAACGACTTCTGCAACTAAGGAATTATCATTTCCAAAATACAATTTGTTACCAACTCTTATTTTACGAGCAGGCTCTACAATCACGTCCCAAAGTCGATTTTGCTTGCTTAATTCTCTTAGTAAAAAAACTTCAATCTTAGCTCCGGTTTTTTCTTTTCTGCCATATAAACGAGCATTAAAAACTTTCGTATTATTAGCTATCATCACATCTTTATCATCAAAATAATCTAGCACATTCTTAAACATTTTATGTTCAATTTTTCCGGAATCCTTATGAACAACCATCAGTTTACTTTCATCTCTGTTTTTTGAGGGGGTTTGTGCAATTAAATTTAATGGTAAATCATAAGCATATTGAGATAGCTTCATAGAAAATGAATTTTTTAGCGTGCAAATTTATGATAAAATATTGAATTAAAATTTTTTAATTATTCAGCTAACTTCGCATCGATGAATGAGCATATTAATTATATGAATCGCTGTTTGCAACTTGCAAAAATGGGAGAGGGATTGGTTTCACCTAACCCAATGGTGGGAGCTGTTTTGGTATATGAAAATCGAGTGATTGGAGAAGGATTTCATGCGAAATATGGGCAGGCACATGCGGAGGTTCAATGTCTGCAATCGGTTTCAGATGATGATCTGAAATGGATTCGTCAATCTACTTTGTATGTTAGTTTAGAGCCCTGTAGTCATTTTGGAAAAACGCCACCTTGTGTCGATTTGATTTTAAAAATGCAAATTCCAAAAGTCGTTATCGCTTGCAGAGATTCTTCTTCAAAAGTGAATGGACAAGGAATTGAAAAACTTAGTGCAAATGGAGTGGAAGTGATTGAAGGTATATTAGAAAAAGAAGCACAGGCTCTCAATGCTCCTTTTTTCTTTTATGAAAAATTCAAAAAACCTTATATTATATTAAAATGGGCACAATCAAACGACGGTTTTATTGCTAAAAAAAATCAGCAAACTAAAATATCAAATGAATTTGTTGACCGCATCTCACATCGTTGGAGAGGAAATGTGGATGCCATTTTTATTGGGTATCAAACTGCTCTTATTGATAATCCTCAGTTGAATACTCGTTTGGCTCACGGAAAAAATCCGATTCGACTCGTGATGGATCCATCTAATCATTTAACAAAAAAGTTGAAAATATTTAGAGATGAAGGAAAATGTATTGTTTTTAATTTTCATAAAAATGAAACTCAAAATCATATTGAGTATGTTCAAGTGAATCCTCAAAATCCATATTCTGAAATGATATCGTTTTTAGTAGAACGAAAAATTCAAACACTTCTTGTAGAAGGTGGTGCAGCAACTTTGCAAAGAATGATTGATGAAAATTATTGGAATGAAGCTCGCATCATTCATGCCTCTCTTCATTTGCATGATGGAGTTTCTGCTCCTATTTTGAAAAAATTTTATTCTAAAGTATCATGAGCAGATAGTGGACAATTCTATATTATATTACTCAAATAATAGCCTCTAGATTTCCAATGAATTATCTAATTTTATCCATACTCCTTAATGCCTATATCGGAATTGTCTTTGTTGTTTTTAATCGATTTAAAATTGATATTCTGCAAGCTATAGTTTTTAATTATATGACTTGCGTAATCACTGGAACACTTTTCAATGCTGAATTTCCTTTACATATTCAGTCGATGCAAGAGCCTTGGTTTTGGTGGGCAATGCTTATGGGTTTGATGTTTATTTCAATCTTAAATCTCATTGGTGTCAGTTCGGTGAAAGTTGGAGTGACGGTTACACAAACGGCAAATAAATTGTCATTAATTATACCCGTTTTATTTTCTTGGTATTTATATAACGAAGAGATTACGTGGGTAAAATGGAGTGGTATATTTTTAGCCATGCTTTCAGTTGTTTTGACTATATGGAAGTCTGAAAAATCGAAATCGAAGAAAACGCTTTTATCCCTTTTTTACCCATTATTGATTTTTGTAGGAAGTGGTTTGTTGGACACACTCACAAAGTATGTTGAAGCGAATTATGTGAAGAATGAATCGATTGCTAATAGCTATTTAATTGCAGGTTTTTTGTCGGCAGCAACGATTGGATTTTTATTATTGTCTATTTTATATTTATTGAAAAAGAAAAAGTTTCGTATGAAAAATGTGTTGGCAGGAATCATATTGGGAGTACCTAATTATTTTTCGATTTATTATTTAATCATGGCATTGAAAAGTCAAACACTGAGCAGCTCAGCGGTGATTCCAATTAATAATATTGGAGTTCTTTTTTGTCGTGAGTTTTTTTGGAATTTTAATTTTCAAAGAAAAAATGTCGAAGGTGAATTATATAGGATTGTCATTGACGATGATTTCAATTCTGTTGATTTATTTTGGGGATTTATATTTAAAATCTTAATGGATAAAAATCAATTTTCATATAAAACAGTGGCAATGAAATCTGAGGCAAAATATGTCGATAGAGGGAGCAAATTTTTGGCTTTTGTGAAAAAATGTCAATACTCAAGAAGATATTAAAATCTTTATAAAAACATTGAAAGAGCAACATCCAAAAGCGGTTCATCATTGTTATGCTTATCGATTAGGAATTGGTAAAAATAATTTTCGTGCAAATGATGATGGAGAACCTTCTGATAGTGCTGGAAAGCCCATTCTCACTCAAATTGATAGTTATGAGCTGACGAATGTTTTAATAGTAGTCGTCCGATATTTTGGAGGTGTTTTGCTAGGCATTCCGGGGTTAGTTCAAGCATATAAATCAGCCGCAAAAATGGCAATTTTGAATAATCAGATTATCGAAAAACAAATTACGAAAATTTATACATTAACTTTCGATTATACGATTTTGAATGAAGTGATGCGAATTGTGAAATCATCTTCTTGTGAGATTCTTGAAAACAATCAATCTTTATTTTGTGAGTTGAAAATTGCAATTCCTATTTCTAATTTAGAAAGTATTTTGATGCGATTTCAAGAGTTTGTTCAATTGAAAATTGATGCTGAATAACGCTCGTTTTTTTTATTAAAAATGAAATTTACAAGTAGGCATATTAGCTATGATACTCTGCTAGTTTGCTTCGTAGCAGCCAATGCTTGGTGGGTTTTGGCGTGGGGTACCATCTAGGTCATTCATCAGTTCTGCTTTTAAAATATATTGCCCAGTACCTTTGGCGGGGGAGTTTGTTGGAATATGAAAATCCCATTTTGACACATCTATGAAAAGCGGATCAGTATTTAAAATTAATTGATTCGTGTTGGCTATAGAGAAGTCTCCGCTTCGTTTGATAAGGCAATTATCAAAATGCACATTATAATCCCAAGAACCTTTTTGATTGATATAAAGTTCATTATCCAAAGACCCATAAATGATGCAATTTTTAAACTGAGCATTTAAGTTTGCTCCTACAAATCCTGTCAGACTTGTATCTCGATAATTAATCACGATAACGCTTGGTTGTTGAGCATGATTAATGCCTATCCCGCCATAAGTCGCGATAGTACAATGATTTATTTGATAATTGCCGCCTTCAACCAATGCTAAATTTTGTAAACCGCATGTATGAATCAAGCAGCTGTTTAACTCGATGTTTGTATTGAAACACAATATGCCATAACCTGATGAATTTTCTATTTTACATTGGTTCATTTGCACGACAGGCTTATCATTGCTAGATGTGGGCTGCACATAAACAGATGCATCTAGTCCACCTCCATTTTTTAAAATGGTATAGTTTAAAATGTTTTGTTTACTTGTCCCCAAAAAGTGAATACCACCCCATTCACCCGGAAAATCTCGATAGCCAAAATAATCTCTATCTAAACGATTTCCTTGAAAAATAACGCTGTCCTCTTTAGTGCCGTAAATGTAGAGTGTGCCTGCAACATAGAGTTTTGCGGTTGCATTCATATAGATTCTACACCCTTTTTGAATTGTGAGAATTGCACCTGTATCAACCAATGCACCACTTCCTAAAATCACATAGGGTAAATCATTCGTCCATGTTTGAGAACTGAGTATGCTGTCATAAATATAATGAGCATTTTGCCCATAAGCTTGTAAGGCAACGGATTGCTCGTTTCCATCAATTGAGAATAAAATTTTATCATTAATAATAAAAGGGAGTGTGTCGTTGCTAGGGTCAACTGTTAGTGCCACGAAAATATAGATACTATCATTCGATTCAATTTCAACATTAGAAATATTTTTTGTAGGCGTGCCGTCAATATTCATTCTGAAGAATTTTTGGTTGCTACTTTCAAGTCGAATATTTGTGAATTTTATTTTCTTGTTTAAACGATTATAAACTTTAAATGAACGAGTGACACTTCCTAATGTTGTGAAAACGGTGTCAAATTTGAGTGTATCTGTTGAGAAAGCGATTTTGTCATTTCCAATGTTGATAGGGTCTTTGCGGCAAGACATGGAAATAAGAAATAAAAGGATTATCCATGATAAGTGAAACGGAAATGGAAATTGAAAATGCTTCATGTGAATTAAGTGTCAGAGAATGAGCAAATATAACGTGAAAATGATTGAATTTATTGTGTGAAATATTTAGAAATATTGATTTGTACTCAAATAATTTTTGACATAATCTTTGATTCCTTCTTGCAATGAATAAAATGATTCATGGTATCCGGCTGCTCTGAGTTTTTGCATGTTGGCTTCTGTGAAGTATTGATATTTATCTCTGATGTCTATTGGAGTGTCAATAAATTCAATATTTGGAGCGATATTCATCGCATGAAAAAGCGAATAAGCTAAGTTTAAAAATGTATTGGCATTCCCTGTTCCGAGGTTGTAAATTCCATTAGGTGGGAGTTGTGTCAAAAGCCAATAACTTACTTTTAAAATATCTTTTACATAAATAAAATCTCTTTTTTGTTCTCCATCTTTGAATGAAGGATTGTGGGAACGGAATAGAGTGATTTTTTTGTTTTGAAAAATTTGATGATAAGAATGAAACACAACCGAGGCCATCCTTTTTTTGTGAAATTCGTTGGGACCATAGACATTAAAAAATTTTAAGCCATACCAATTCGGAGGTTGTTGTGTTTGTTGAATTACCCATTTGTCAAATTCATTTTTTGAAATTCCATAAGGATTTAAAGGAGTTAATTTTAACGCATTTTCATTTTGTCATCATATCCAAACTCGCCGTTGCCGTATGTCGCAGCCGAAGATGCATAAATCAAAGGAATGTTTTGTTTTACACAATAATTCCAGATTTTTTTTGAAAAAATTGACATTCCATTTTTCGTGAATAGTATAATCCATTTCAGTAGTATCAGTGCGTGCTCCAAAATGAATAACGCAGTCGATGTTGAGGGTGTTAGCTAAAAAATTATCAATGGATTCACGATGAATTTTTTCAATACACTTTAGATGAAAATGGTTTTCTTTTTTTTCATTTATAGTAAAATCATCACATAAAATTAATTGTTCATAGCCTTTTTCGTTTAAAAATTTCGCCATACAAGAGGCGATGAAACCGGCAGCACCTGTTATGAGAATTTTAGAATTTTGGTTTATCATAATCGAATTTACAAATTTATTTATAGTTTTGGTATTGTCACTTATAAAATTAGTTTTACATAAATCTTCAAAATGTATGAATATCAAATTTAGATTAACCATTATGAGTTTTTTACAATTTTTGTTTGGGGGGCATGGCTGATAACCATTGGCAATTATTGGTTTGCAACCAAACAATGGAGTGGGGCTGAGTTTGGAGCTATTTTTTCGACACTGGGAATCTCATCTTTATTTATGCCTGCGATTACCGGTATCATTGCAGACAAATTGATAAATGCAGAAAGGCTTTACGGTTTATTGCATATTTTAGGAGGGATTGCGATGGCTTTTCTTCCTCAAGTGAATACACCAACAGCTTTTTTCTGGGTAATTTTACTTGCCATGATTTTCTATATGCCCACCATTTCTTTATCTAATTCGGTTGCCTATACGATTTTGAAAAATAATCAATTTGATGTTGTGAGTGTGTTTCCTCCGATTCGCGTTTGGGGGACGGTTGGGTTTATTGTGGCGATGTGGGTGACTAATCTTTCAGGCAATAAGGCATCTGCAAATATGTTTTATATTTCGGCTGTTTCGGCGATTATTTTAGGCATTTTTTCTTTCACGATGCCGCCTTGTCCTCCGCATAAAAACCAAAATAAAAAGACGAATATCATTGATATGTTAGGCTTAAATGCGTTCGCTTTATTTAAAGATAAAAAAATGGCAATGTTTTTTATCTTTTCAATGTGTTTAGGTGCTGCCTTGCAGTTGACGAATATGTATGGTGATACTTTTTTATCTGATTTTGAAAAAATGCCAGAATATTCAAACTCTTTTGTTGTGAAATATTCTACAATCATTATGTCGATTTCTCAAATTTCAGAAACCTTATTTATTCTAGCAATTCCTTTTTTCTTAAAACGATTTGGTATAAAAAATGTCATGCTAATAAGTATGCTAGCTTGGTTTTTACGATTTGGGTTATTTGCTTATGGCAATCCGGCTGAGGGATTATGGATGATTATTTTATCTTGTATAGTGTATGGAATGGCGTTTGACTTTTTTAATATCAGTGGTTCATTATTTGTTGAAACGACCACCGATGCACAAATGCGTTCAAGTGCTCAAGGATTATTTATGACAATGACAAACGGTGTAGGAGCCATACTGGGAAGCACTATCAGTGGATATTTGATTGATATTTTTTATACACAAGATGGAGTAAAAGACTGGAAACAAATATGGATTGTGTTTGCTTTGTATGCACTCGTCATTGCAATCATATTTGCGGTTAGCTTCAAACATAAGCATCAGTTGAATGAAGAAGAAGTGGATAAGCTCATTCATTAGTGCATCCGGTCGCCTCTCAATTCGAGTGTGGGTAAAATTTCTTTTTCGTATTGAAGCCATTGTTGCCATCTAGCATTTACAATATCTTCATTGATGTATTCTTTTGCTAAGCTCAAAAATAGTTTATAATGTCCTGCTTCTGACACCATGAACTTTCTATAAAATTCTTTTAAGTAAGGGTCTTCAAGGTTTTCACTCAACAATCGAAAACGCTCACAACTTCTTGCTTCGATTAATGCAAAAGATAAAAGTTGGTCTGTCAAACGCTCTTCGGGGCTTCCTCCTTTTTTACTAAATTCCAATAAGCGATTGACATATTCATCTTTTCGTTGCTTGCCTAATTTTAATTTTCTTTTTTTTATTTCAGCTAAAACCATTCTGAAATGCCCCCATTCTTCAGTAACGATAGGAGAAAGTTCTTCAACCAATTTAGTCAAATGAGGATAACGTTGAATTAAGCTAATACAATTGCTGGCTGCCTTTTGTTCACAAAAAGCATGGTCGTTTAAAATATATTCTAAAGAGATTTCGGCAAGATGTACCCAGCGAGGGTCTGTTGGTAACTTTAGTCCTAAAATGGTATTGTTTGAGTTTGACATTTTAAAATTCAAAGATAACTTTTTATGCAATAAATTTGCCAGATTCTTACCAAAACCTACCAATTACTCATTCAAACCAACCAATTACCATAATCTTTTCAAAATAATCTTTTACAGATTTATATTAGCAAATTGAACATGAAAAAGAAAGCGTTAAAAATTATTTTTTACCTTTTTTGGATTTTAAATTTCCAAATGGCATCCGCTTCTTTCGACCCGGCAAAATTATACATCAGAAACGTAGGAATTAGCAACGGGTTATCTCAATGTGTTGTTTCGGATTTGCATCAGGATAATAATGGGTTTTTGTGGATAGCTACTTTTGATGGGCTTAATCGTTTTGATGGAAGCAATATCAAAATATTTCGTCATGATCCTGATGATCCAAGTTCGATTATTTCATCTAAAATTTTTAAAATTATTTCTGATAATAATAATCATTTATTTTTGAGTACATCAGATGGCATCTGTTATTTTGACTGTAAAACTGAGAAAATATTTAAGCCATCATTTTTAAAAAAATACACACCGGTTTGGTTTGGTAAAAGTAACAGTGAACAAGATTATTGGCTTTATACAAAGGATAAATTATTGGTAAAAGTGAGCAGCCAAACTATGGTATGCAAAGAGTATTTATCTTTAACAAACCTTAATCAATCAAATCTTAACGTTATAAAAGTTTTAGAAAATGGAACATCGTTATATATCGTTTTGGAAAACGGAGATATCGTGGTGTATGATGATCAAACGAAACTTAGTAAAATAATTAAAAGCTCAACCTTAAATTGGGTAAGATTTACAGATGCAACTTTTGACAAATATCAAAATGTCATTATTACGTCTAAATCAACTGATTTATTACTGTTTGATACAAAATTGCTCACTTTTTTAAAATCTGATTTTTATGATAAAAATAAAATGTTAATTGGGATCGAGAAAGTAATATATGATTCGCTCAAAGATATTCTTTATATGCCATCTTACGGTCAAGGACTTTTTGTATATGATTATAAAACAAACAAAATAAAACAATATAAAAGTAAAGGCCATGAGTTTCCAATATCTAGTAATTATATACTCACAATGAGAACTAACAAAAATGGGTCTTTATTTATTGCCTATGATGGAAGTGGAGTGGATGTAGTCGATCCTTTTGTGAAAAAATTTAAACCCATCTCAAGCAATTCAGATAATGAATATGAAAACATAAAATATGTAAGGAAAATTGTTGAAGGTAGAGAGAATGATTTGTTCATAGGAACATCAGAAAGCGGTTTGGTAAAATACAATCGAATGACTGGTCAATTTACATTTTATTCTAAAGTAAATAATTTTAATGATGCGTATTCTTTTGTATTGGAAATGCAAGCCTATGATAATGAGCTTTGGGTTGGATATAATGGAAAAGGGATAGGAGTATTTGACATTAATACAATGAATCCTATTCGAAAAATCACTCAAGGGCACGCATCTAACCAATTATCTGGAGGCACTATCTGGTTTATTTTTAAAGAAAATGAACACACAATGTGGATTGGAACAAATGGGAATGGTATCAATAAATTGAATCTGGATAATTATCAAATAAAACAATATTCTGATAATCAATATATCGATTTTGTTGAAAATGGAGTGAGGGTCATTATGAAATACCGAGATGATAAACTCATGTTGGGAACAGAAAAAGGGGTCTTTCTTTTCGATAAAAAATCTGAAAATATCACAAAAATATTTCCAAAGTCAGAAAAAGAAAATTCATTTAAAAATATTAAAAAGCATTTTTCAAGATTATAAAAAAAAGATATTGGCTTTCTACAGATGGGGGTGGGATTGTTGTTGTTGATACAAACTTTAATTTAATCAAAAATTTCAACACCAATAATGGATTGAACAATAATGTAGTGTATGGAATTTTGCCACAAGATCAAAATACATTTTGGCTAAGCAGCAATTCCGGAATTTGCAAAATCGCTTGGAACGAAGATAATTTATATAATAAAACACCACTCGTTGTGCATTGCTATGATGAGGTGAATGGCTTGCAATCAAATGAATTTAATACTGGTGCTTATTCCCTTCTAAGTGACAGCTCTATTGTCTTTGGAGGCTTAAATGGGATTAATATTTTTAACCCAAAAGAAATTGAACTCAACCCGATAAAACCTAAAGTTTGTTTTACTGAATTTAAAATTTTTGAAAATCCATTAGAGTCTGATGTCAATATTGCATATCTCGATAATGTCAATTTAAAGTATTATGAAAACTCGATTTCTATTGGATTTAATACGATTGGTTTTTTATTACCTGAAAAAGTTTTATATAAATATAGATTGTTAGGATATGAAAAAAATTGGGTAACACCTACTATTCGAAATTATGTTTCTTACACTAATCTTCCGAGTGGAAAATATCAGTTTCAGGTTGTAGCAATGAACTATGACGGAATTTGGGATGAAACACCTAAGACATTAAGTATTTTTATCAAAGCTCCTTTTTATAAAACATGGTGGTTTTATACAATCTTTACTTTGTTTGTTGGAGTGCTAACATATATTTTTTATTTATATCGCACAAAGCAAATGAAAGATTAAAGAAAAAATAAAATTACAATTCACAAAAGAATTAGCAGAGGTAGAAATGAAAGCATTGAGGGCTCAAATCAACCCCCATTTCTTGTTTAATTCTCTCAACTCAATCAATAATTTTATTTTAAAAAATGACACTAAAAATGCTTCAAAATATTTAATCAAATTTTCTCAATTGGTAAGAAGTGTACTGAATAATTCATCAACGGCTTTTGTCACGATTCATGAAGAATTACAAACGATTGAGCTCTATTTAATTATTGAAGGAATGAGATTTGGCAATCAATTTACTTATAAAATTATTTCCGAAGATGGTTTGAATATTAAACTCTTTTATATCCCTTCACTTTTGTTGCAACCCTATGTTGAAAATGCAATATGGCATGGCCTTTTACATAAAGAAGGCGAAAAACATATTTTAATTACGATAAAAAAAAATAATGAAAAATCAATTGCAATTTCTATTTTAGATAATGGAATTGGGAGAGAAATGGCGGCTTCTATCAAAGCTAAAAAAGATAAACAAAAATCATTTGGAATGAAATTAGGAGAAAGTCGCTTGAGATTATTGAATGAAAGTTACGGTGGGAATGCTTCGGTAAATGTTGTAGATTTGTACGATAGTATGAAAATTCCAATAGGAACGAGAATTGATATTATTATTCCTTTAAAATCCAATGTTATTGAGTCAAATTAAAATAATAAAATAAAATGTTTAACACTGTAATTATCGACGACGAACAACACTGTATAGAAGTGCTTGAAATTTTACTCCAAAAAAAATTTGATGATATTCATATCGTTGCTACTTTTTCTAATTCAAAACAAGCTTTAGATTTTTTGCAAAACAATCAAGTTGATTTAGTGTTTTTAGATATTCAAATGCCTTTTATGACTGGGATTGAGCTGCTCGAAAAACTTAATAAATATTCTTTTCATGTTGTGTTCACTACGGCTTATGATCAATATGCAATTAAAGCAATCAAACTTTCTGCCCTTGATTATATCCTAAAACCTATTGATGAGGAACTTCTCGAAGCAACTATTACAAAACTGCGAAAAGTAAGCAGTGTAATTGATATGAAATCACAAATTTCTACTTTATTGCAACAATATTCTAATTCAAACCTCTTAGAAAATATTGAACCAACAAATGTGCCAACAAGCCTTAGTAATAAGATTGCCGTTTCGTTTCAGGATAAAATTATTTTTTATGACCCTCAAGAAATTGTCTATTGTCAAAGCAATGATAACTACACAATCATTCAACTTAAAAATGGCGAAAAGGTGATTGCATCTAAAACGATGAAACATTTTGAAGATTTGCTGACTCCGAATGATTTATACGACCTCATCATTCCTACATCATCAACGCAAAATATATCGAGCAGTATAGTAAAAAAGATGGTGGGTATTTAATCCTCGTTGATGGCTCTCAGATACCCGTTAGCCGCCAAAGAAAAGACGAAATTTTGTCTATGTTTAAAGGTGAATTTTAGCCCAAATTATACATGAGATTTTGCTAAAAAAAGATGATAAAATTGAAATCAATTTGAATTATACCTGTATTGATAGTAAAGCATCAAGTGTGATATTAGAGAATTAGCTAATTCGGTTTTGCACTAATGAAGGAGTCAATTTTTTTCCTGAATATAAATAATAAAATCCCGATGAGTGAAATGCAGACTGCAATAATCTCAGCTTGTGTGGGTTGGATAAATCCTAAATCATATTTGCTATTGACTCTAAATTGCTCAATGAAAAATCGCTCAATTCCATTAAAAATTAAATAAACAGAAAATATGCTCAAAGGAGTTTGCCATCTTTTCCGAATTTTCCATAGAATGCCAAATATAATCAAGCACATCCCCAACTCATAAACAGGAGTTGGAAACACCGGCAGCGGCAACACCGAATTATATTCATCATTAACGCCATTCATAGTTATACCTACATTATTTACATTTTTAGGATAGTTGTATGCAAATAATGAGGTTGGTAAAAAGGAAGGAGCACTAATTGATTTGTGAGGAATATTGTTAATATCGCTAAATTCAGTTTGTAAATATTGGCGATAATCAATTACACTTTCAGAAAATGGTTTAGTAGCTAGCACGACTTTATAAGTATTCATATCGGTTATATAAGCCGAATTGAAAATCCCCCAATCCCCATCGCCACTCACTTGGCATCCTAACCGACCTAAGCCATAAGCTAAAATAAGGGCAGGTCCAGCAGCATCACATAAATGACGAAAGTCTAATTTTATTTTTTTAGAATAATACCAAAGGGCAATCGTAGCAACGATTAGACCTCCATAGAAAGTAAGCCCACTGCTTGAAAAGAGGCTACCAAGCGGGTCAGCGATAAATGAATCCCATGTTTCTAAAGCATTAAAAACTTTAGCTCCGGCAAATCCACCTATTGCAGCAATGACTGCAATATCGCCAACTTTTGTATGAGGATAAACTTTTACTTTTTTGGTTTCTTCTTTTACATCTTTGTTTTGATAAGTTGAATAGGCTTTGTATGCCAACAAAATCAACGCCAATAAAATACCTGCTGCCAAATTTCCTTTGAGCGACAAAAGATAATTTAATGGATCGTGTGATGACTCTTGAAATGATAGAAACATGCCTATCATTTTATATCCTAACAAAAATCCAATAAGCAAATTTGAAATATAATCACCAATTGTGGTTTTTTTTCCTGTGGTAATCTCATCAATTTGAAACCCGATTAAACCCTCATCTTCCTTCCTTTTCAGTTCTTTCATCAAAAAATAAGCAGCTGCAAAAAATGACAAAGCTACAATAAAACCAAAGGTTTTAAATAGGCTAAGTACTGGAATAGAAACCCCAAAGAGGTCTTTTAATAAGTGGTAAAAATCAGGATACAAATTCGTTTGTTGTAAAATGTAGAAAAATTAATTACAATATTCTTCAAGCGCTGCTTGCAAGTTTGACGAAATCATTTCTGCAGGACGACCATCTATCATGTGACGCTCAATCATGTGAACCAATTTGCCGTCTTTAAACAAGGCAATACATGGTGATGATGGTGGATAAGGCAGTAAATATTCTCTGGCTTGTTGCACCGCTTCGTAGTCAAAACCTGCAAAAACAGTCACTTTTTGAGTGGGTTGTTTTGAAGAATTTTTTAAGGCTTCTAATACTCCCGGACGTGCACTTCGTGCACCACAGCCACAAACTGAATTGATAACTAAAAGGGTAGTACCTCCTTTTTGTAAGGCGTTATTCACAGATTCAGCAGTTTGTAAATCATCAAACCCGTTATTTGTTAACTCCTCTTTCATTGGGAGTACTAATTCTATTGGATACATAATATAAATTTTTTGCAAATTTAAGATATAATTAAAGATATTTTTGTCTTTTTTATTAAAATTGTAATAATCATTTTCTATTTCATAAACTCAAAAATTAATTATACAATTTTTGAAGCTGCTTATGTCTATTTCTATATTTTTCGCTTTCTGATTGACTTTGGCATATTCATACTAATTTGTCTTTTAACACCATTTCTTTCGATATCCATATTGACTTTGTCCAGTGATTTTGCTTGTTCGATTGCATCCATTAAATCATCTACATTTTTAATATCGGTTTTATGAAATGAATGAATGATATCGCCATTTTCAATGCCAGCTTTTGCAGCTACACTATTGTCCAAAACATCAGTCACCAAAACGCCATCCGCATTGGGAGTATCTTCAATTTGAAGTCCTATTCTTGGTTTTTCATCCATATTGTGATATTGAAATCTAAAGTTTTTACCAAATATATTTTCTTCATCCCCAAAAGGGAACAATGAGAAAGGAGGAGTATTTTCATTGAATGAGTTGTAGGCTCCATTAGCTTGCAATGTGGCCACTTTGGTCAATGTTTGATTGTTTCTTTCAAACGTAATATTAATTTTATCACCGACTTTATATTGTGCAATTTCTTCGACTAAATCTTTTGGATTTAGTATCATTTTCTTATTCACTTTAGTAATCAAATCTCCCTTTTGGATTCCGGCTTGTTGTGCGGCAGAGTTGGGCATCACTCTTTCAACCATTGCACCATCATTTTTTTTCAGTAGTGGAAGTACTTACACCTAAAACGGCTTTGTTGTTTGAAAATGAATTTGGAAAATTTCGATTATCAGGGAAATCATCTCCTCCATTTTCTTCCATCAATTCTTTTTCATTTTGAAAACTTTTTTTCTTAATGATTTTTACATTTTTATCTCTGTCTGCAATGTCGTTGATGATTTTTTTTCCGTCAACAAATAATTGTCCATTCTTTATTTCAATTGTTGTATTTTCATTATTCATTTTGTCGTCATCAATGACAATCGTTTCTTGTTTTTTGATGGAAGATGTTTGTGCAAAAGAAGGAGTGGCAGTTGATAAAAATAAAATGACAAACATTGAGAGTGCATTCAAAAATGAATATTGAAATAATATCTTTTTCATGATTATTTTTTTAAAAATTTGATTACAAAATTATAAACACTTTTAAGGGAGTGTTTTTTCACTTCGTTAAAAAAAAATGAAAAGTTTTAAAAAAAAAATAAAAATCAAATATACATCAAGCTACACCCTCTTAAATCGCTATAATCTATTCTACCATTGATTTTGAATGAGCCATCTTCAAATATTTCACCCATATCGTCAGTCGCTATAAAGCAGCAAGAATGAATGTTTGCCAAGTCAATAATATTGATAGCTCCTTTTCCTTTTTCACTCACAGAAAGAGGGTCATTTAAATCTCTGACTAGGACCTTCATCCAAGGAGGGCAGCGAAAAATTCCATCACCGGATGAATAGGCTTGCGACATTAATTCTGTCATCCCATATTCAGAATGAATAGCTTTTACACCAAAGCATTTTTTTAATAAATGATGCACTTCTTCTCTTGCCATTTCTTGTCTTCGCCCTTTCATACCACCGGTTTCCATGAAAATAATTTGTTTGAAATTAGCAGCAAACTTTTCTGAAAAATCCAGCAAAGCATAAGTCACACCAATAAGTATCGTCTTTTGTTTTGCATCTTCTAATTGTTTTAAAACAGAAAGAAGTTCATCATGATTATACAAATAGAAGTTAGATAAAGGGTGGTTTGTTTTTTTTATCAATTGTTCAACCATCATTACTAGCGAAGAATTTTTTTGTTCTAAATATGAAGGGAGCAATGCTAAAAGACAATAATCTTCGATATTTTCATAAAAGAAATTAAACGAAGACACAAAAGATTTTTCATACAAAAAAACATCTTGAATCAGATGCACACTTTTTTGTTGTTGAGTAGTGCCGCTACTTTCAAATCGAGCAGTTTTTGCTATGTCAGTAATAGTAGGCACTTCAGCGGTTGAGATGCAATGAGATTTAAACAGGGAAATTGGCAAAAAGTGAAAATCAGAGGCGGTAGAAATTTCATTTTTGTTTTGTTGGAATGTCGAAATAAATTGATTGAAAATAGGATTGTGATTTTTTTGATGATTATAGAATTCAATTGATTTTTTCAAAAATGAATTATTGTTGAGCTTAAATATTTCTTCGATATCTTGTCTGTTCATTGTAAAATATTATATAACTTTGACTAATGCGTCGCCTCATTTTAATTGCAATATTAACATTATCCATTCTTTCATGCAATAAAAAGCATAAATACTCTAATATTCCCAAATTGACTTTTAAAAAATTTGAGTGAAGATGTGGTTACTGCAGGCTTAGATAAAGCGATTAATATTAATTTTAATTTTGAAGATGGTGATGGAAACATTGGATTTGGTACTCCAAATTTATTTTTAAAAGATAGTCGTGATACAGTTTGGTCGCCTTTTGTAATTCCAGATATTCCATCCAAATTTACACCTGAAAACGGCTTAAAAGGTGTCATTCAATTAAAGTATAATGCAGCTTATCTCTTATTACGCAATGATTCACTTCATGTGAATAGCGACACGCTTACTTGGGATATTTATATGAAAGACGAAGCGGGCAATGTGAGTAATACTATTACTTCGACACCTTTAATCCTTGTCAAGTAGGCTTTGAATTGCTAATTCGTACCCATGCAACCCAAACCCACAAAGGCTTCCCATGCACACAGCGGCTATATATGATTCTCGACGAAATTGCTCGCGAGCATAAATATTTGAGATATGAACTTCAATAATTTTTTTTGTTTTGACATTTCGTAATGCGTCTGCAATGGCAATAGAGGTGTGGGTATAAGCTCCGGCATTGATGATAATCGCATCGGTATCGAATGAATGTTTTTGGATTTCATTGATGATTTCACCTTCAATATTACTTTGAAAAATACTGATAGATATAGAGTGGTATTTCTGTTGCAATGAAAGTAGATATTGAGTCAGTGATTCCGTTCCATAAATTTCAGGTTCTCGAGTGCCAATTAGATTTAAATTTGGTCCATTAATAATGGCTATTTTCATATTAAATTTTATGAATTACAAACCTACATATAAATATTAAAGTTTTAATATCGAACTTTGAATTTATTATTTTTTTGAAATTAAAAATAGATTTTTGTAAAATGAACAATGCATATATACTGGGGTTTAAAGCGTTTTTTAAAGTTAGAAAAATCACTTAGTGATAATACAATTGCAGCTTATGTTCATGACATTGAGATGCTGTTTCAGTATTTATCGCTCTCTCAAAATGAAGTTGATATTGTAAATGTTGATTTGAAAATTTTAAAACAATTTGTAAAATATATCCATGAGTTAGGATTGAATGGAAAGTCGCAATCAAGGATTATTTCGGGGATAAAATCATTCTTTAAATATTTAATTTTGGAAGATATCATTAAAGAAAATCCTACGACACTTTTAGAATCTCCAAAGTCTGCGAGAAAATTACCCGATACATTGACATTTGAAGAAATCAATTTGATGATTAATTCAATTGACTTGAGTACTGATGAAGGTACCAGAAATAAAGCTATCATTGAAACCATGTATGGCTGCGGGTTGCGAGTGAGTGAATTGGTTGAAATGAAAATTTCAAATTTATATCCAGAAGAAGAATATTTACGGGTGATTGGAAAAGGAAACAAAGAGCGATTGATTCCAATTAGCAATACTGCATTGAAATATATCAAAATATATACCGATCATGTGCGAAGTAAACAATTGCCAAAAAACGGCTATGAAGATTATTTGTTTTTGAATAGAAGAGGTTCAAAATTATCGAGAGTAATGATATTTTATATCTTGAAAAATTTAGCAACTTTAGCACAAATCAAAAAGAATGTTCACCCTCACACCTTACGTCATTCTTTTGCAACGCATCTGGTTGAAGGTGGAGCAAATTTAAGGGCTGTGCAAGAAATGTTGGGGCATGAAAGCATTACCACTACTGAGATATACACACATCTTGATCGAAATTTTTTAAGAGAAACTATTCATGTTTTTCACCCAAGATATCAAAATGAGTAATTGTTTTTTTATAAACTTCCAATTGGATTTGTAATATCATGGTAAAATAAAAACTGCCATTTTTCTTCTTTCCCAATTGTTGCAAATTGTTGACGGAGTTCCATACTTTTCTTTCCATCATAGTCGTATTTTGCTATATATTTTGTTTTCAACTGTTTTAATTGAGGTGCTACATCTCCTCCGAAAAATACTTTTTCATTTTGTTCGCCTGAAAACAAAAAGGTTGTGTGATGCGGACAATGACCGCCACTTTCTTCATACTTAATAAACTGATAAATCTTACCTTCAGTAGAAAGCCATTCTGTTCTTGAATCATTTTTAAGGAGTTCAAAATCTTCTATTTGATAAGAAGGATATCCTTTTTGCATTGCAAATTCAAATTCATTTTTATTGATAAAATATCGTGCATTTGGAAATGCGAGTCGCTCAATATGTTGTTCATTTTTGATTGAGATTCCTCCTGCATGATCTTTATGCAAATGTGAGAGAATGACATAATCAATATCATTTGGGGTCAGATGATGCTTGTGTAAATTTTCAAAAATTTGCAATTCTCCTTTTTGATTTTTAAACCCTAATCCGGTATCTAAGAGATAATTTTTATTTTTATATTGAAGCAAAAATGGTTGAACTTCTACAAGTAAAGAGCCAGTGGGACGTTCATTCAAGTCGTTTTTATTGATATCAAATGGAACAAAAATTCGATCGTGTCCGATTGTAAAAAACGCCTTCAGATAGTGGAAATATTTTTATATGATTCATCATGTATTTTTATCTTAAAATCATTTGCCTGTCAGAGTCTAATTTGACAAGTATAAAGATAAGGACAGCAAATGTAAGGAGAGAAGTGCCTCCATAACTCAAGAGAGGAAGTGGAATTCCAATAACGGGAGCAATGCCTATAGTCATTCCAATATTTATTATCAAATGGAAAAATAAAATTCCAGCAAGGCAATACGCGTAAACCCGTGTGAATTGAGAACGCTGTCGTTCGGCTACATAAATAATCCTCAATAAAAAACCGGTATAAATTAAGATGAGAACGCTACTTCCTAAAAATCCAAATTGCTCACCAATGGTGCAAAAAATAAAATCAGTTCCTTGCTCAGGCACCCAATCGTATTGAGTTTGAGTACCATTCAAAAATCCTTTCCCGAAGAGACCACCCGAGGCGATTGCAATTTTTGACTGTCGCACATTATAGTCAGAAGTTCCTGTTTTAATTTTTTCACCAGATTTATTTAATTTAATATATTCGTCAGGAACATCTTGGCCAATGAGCGAATAGATACGGTCGATATGATGTGCTTGAAATACACGTTTGAAAGCGAATGGTACTAATATCTGAGAGAATAATATTCCAAATCCCCAAATGCTGGTTATGAGAATAATCATTTCTTTGTTTCGTTTTAATTTTTTTCCTCATTGAATAAATTACTAAAACAAATGCGATGGTTAAGATTATAAATAAAGTGTTTTTAGGTAGAACCAAAGTAGCTATTCCTAAAATCAAAAATGAAAATCCAATGATGAGTACAATATTAGGTAAGCCTTCGCGATACATAGCAATTAGAAATGATAAATAAACGAGAGCTAATCCGGTTTCATTTTGTAAAATGATAATGAATGCCGGAACTATCGCGAGTGCTACACAAATTAAGCGGTGCTTTAGAAGTGTGAAATTGACTTCTTGCAATGTGAGAAATTTAGCAATTGATAAGGAGGTGAATAATTTCATAAGTTCACCGGGCTGGAATGTGAGTATTCCTACATTAAGCCAAGAATGAGACCCTTTGACCCCTTTGCCTAATGGAGTGAGAGCAAGTAATAAAAAGAAAAACCCTATAACATATCCTAAAAATGGAGTGGAGGTGAAAAATTTACTATCTATCAAAATAATGATAAATCCAATGATAATCGATGCGCTTAGGAATATGGCCTGTTTAAAATATCTTTTATTGCTCATGAAAATGGAGATATCAGTATCACGATGTTCAACGGAGTAAATACATAAAACGCCAATCGTTGCCAGGATAAGATAAAATGCAACCATTAACCAATCGATACGTTCTATTATTTTTAGGGGTTTGACGCTCACTTTTATTTTGGTTTTACGAAGTTTAAAAATAATCTTTTAATGTAGTATTTAGCAAGAATGGTGTCTTGTCTTTTTTGATTTTCTTCATTGATTTTTTGGAATCGGGCAAGGCTATCTTTCGACATTTTTTTTCATTAGCTCTCTCTCCTTAGCTTTCTGTTTGTCTAGTGAATCAATAATGTAAGTATAGTTTGGAATAATTTTAGTTTCATTCATTTTCTTTAGAAGCCCTTTTCTATTTGACGAAATGGTGTCTGTCAGATATTGCTCAATCATTAAGCTGGCAATAGGTCCCGCCCATGTTGCACCATATCCAGCATTTTCAATACAGACGGCAACTGCAATTTTGGGATGATTCATTGGAGCATAAGCAACAAACATGGAGTGGTTTTGAAGTTTGACAATTTTGCCGGCAATCAATCGTTGGTTTTGTGCGGTCCCTGTTTTGGCACAAACATCCACGCCAGGCAATTTGGCAATGCGTCCTGTTCCAGATTCAACCACTTTATACATTCCGTAGCTCACCGCATCATATGCCGAATCGGCAATGTTTGCCACTATGTGTTTTTGGAGATATTTTTGAAGTCTTGGATGGGTTGAATCATTATCAATGGCTTTCACAAAATGTGGAATGTAGTAATAGCCTTTGTTTGCAATAATGCACATTGAGTTTGCCATTTGAAGAGGAGTTAAAAGGACTTCTCCTTGCCCCATTCCAATGATTGACATATTGCAAGAATTCCAATTGTTTTTATAAACTCGATTAAAGTAATTTGAATCAGGAATATTTCCACCACCTTCTGATGGAATGTCAATGCCTATTGGATGCCCTAATCCAAATTCGGTCATGTAATGATGCCATTTCTCTAATCCAATATGCACATTTCCATATTTTGAAGCATCAATAGCCAGTCTGAAAATATGACAAAAATAAGAGTTGCAGGAGTTCGCAATTGCAAGAGTCAAATTGGCGGCGTGTCCACCTCCGAAGTGGGTACAACCAATTCTTCTTCCGCAAGCATAATAACCTCCACCACATGGGTAGCCAAAAGAGGGTGTGATGACACCTTCATCCAGTGCAACGAGTGCTGTGATAGGCTTGAATGTGGAGCCAGGTGGATAATAGGCTTTGATGGCTCGATTGAAAAGGGGTTTGGTAGCATCTGCCAACATATTACTGATATTTTTACTTTTATTTGGGCCGGTGAGTAAGTCGGCACTAAAAGAGGGCCCACTTGCAAATGCAAGAATACCGCCAGTTTGAGGGTCTATAGCTATTGCACTTCCTAGTTTG
Organism: Bacteroidetes bacterium OLB11; assembly: GCA_001567165.1. Lineage (GTDB taxonomy): Bacteria > Bacteroidota > Bacteroidia > Chitinophagales > Chitinophagaceae > OLB11. Next base: position 45,688 of record LNFQ01000005.1, on the reverse strand, counting down.
TTTGCCAACATTCCTTCGGTTAATTTTTGCAATTTTACATCTATATAGAGTGAAAGGGTTTTGCCAGCTACGGAAGCTGAATCGTAAATCCCATTTTTATAAGGACCTTGTATTCGTTGTTTTACATCTCTGAGTAAATATTGAATGCCGGGTTTCCCTCTCAATACATCTTCATAATTTCTTTCAATACCTGTAATCCCGATATAGTCTCCCTTTTGATAACTTTCAAACTCTTCTTCTTCGAGTTGGGTAGGGCTAATTTCGTTGATATAACCAATAAAGCTACCACCGATATTTTCTGTAAAGTTTCGTTCAGAATGTTCCACTAATTCGACACCTGTAAATTCATTTAAATTTTCTTGAAGCTTTGCTACGGTAATAGAGGAGAGATTGCGATAAACCGTAAATGTTTTAGCCCAAGCTCCATATTTTACTTGTTGTTTTTTCAATTGAACTTCAAAATCACTCACACTCACATTAATCATTTTACATAAAAATAAAGTATCAAAATCTTTAGAGAATTTTTTGGGTTCAACCACTAAATCATAAACAATATTATTATTCATGATCACTTTATTATTTCTATCTAAAATCAAGCCTCTTGGGGGATTAATTTTTTTTATATAAACAGCCTGTCCTGTTGCGGCATCTTTATATCCACCTGAACCAATGACTTGTAAAAAAAATAGTCGAATGATAATGAGTAAAGGAAATATTACAAAAAAAATTCGTATATAAATGCTTCTGTTATGAGTAAAGTCAGCCATTAATTTAGTTCAAGGAATAATTTACAAATGTATATATTTTGAAAGTGTTTCAAACTGAGTAAATATGCACAGAAATTTTGAAAATGTTAGTATTGTTTTTTGCAAAAAATGGGAAAAATAATTTTGAATTTTATTATTCACAAAATGGATAAGTAAAGTTGATATTGGGGTTGAAAGCATGGATGTAGAAAATGAATTTTTTAAATGTTGTTTTGATTTTTGTAATATTGCATTAATGAAATTACATACAATTAATACCGGTTTATTTAAATTAGATGGAGGAGCAATGCATGGAGTTGTTCCAAAAAGCATGTGGAATAAAGTCAATCCGGCCGATGAAAATAATATGTGCAGTTGGGCTATGAGGTGCTTGTTGATTGAGGATGGAGATAAATTAATTTTGATAGATACCGGAATGGGAAATAAACAAGATGCTAAATTTTTTAGTCATTATTTTCCTCATGGGGATGATACTTTAGAGAAATCAATTCAGGCACTAGGATATTCAAATGCAGATATTACGGATGTTTTTTTGACTCATTTGCATTTTGACCATTGCGGTGGAGCTGTTTCTAAAATCAATGATCAATTATTTCCAACTTTTAAAAATGCAACTTATTGGACTAATAAAAATCATTGGGATATTGCACTAAAGCCAAATGCTAGAGAGAAAGCCTCTTTTTTAAAAGAAAATATGTTGCCTCTTCAAGAGCATGGGCAATTAAAATTTATCAATCAGGAAGTCGAACCGACTTTATCTGATAAGATAAAAATCAAAATTGTACATGGACACACAGAAAGTATGATGCTGCCTTTGATCCACTATAATGACAAAACAATTTTATATTGTGCAGATTTGATTCCATCAATGTTTCATATCTCTTTACCTTGGGTGATGGCTTATGATATGCAACCTTTGGCAACGCTCACCGAAAAAGAATCAATTCTCAATGAAGCTTTTGACAAAAAATGGTTGTTGTTTTTTGAACATGATTTACAGAATGAATGTTGCACCTTAGTAAAAACCGAAAGAGGCATTAGACAAGGTGAAGTTTTGAAATTAGCAGATGTCAACTAGATAATCTCTACTAATTCAATTTCAAAAGTTAAATCTTTTCCGGCTAGAGGATGATTGCCGTCTAATGTAACCGTTTCGCCTTCTAGAGCAATAATTTCTACTGGAAATTCATTTCCGTTTTGATCCACCATGCTTAATTGTAAGCCTTCTTTCAGTTCTCCTAATTCTGCTGGAAATTCGTTTCGAGGTACAGTAATAACCATTTCGGGGTTCATTGGTCCATAGGCTTCTAAAAAAGGGATTTCGATTGTTTTTATTTCTCCAATTTCCATTTCAAGCACACCTCTGTCAAACCCATGAATAACCATGTTTTCACCTACTGTAAATTGAAGTGGTTCTCTTCCTTCAGAAGAATCAAATAGAGTGCCGTCGTTTAATGTACCTTTGTAATGCACTTTGATGGTATCCCCTTTTTGTACTTTTTGCATGTTGTGTTTATTTACAGCAAATGTAAATTTCTTTTTGAGATATCAATTTTATTTTTCTTATTTTATTCCAAATTACACTTTCTATTCCATCTTTTTAATTAGTCATTTGTGTGGAATAATGATATCTGATTTGCTCAAAAATACGTTCAATTTCGTCAGCTGATTCGGCTTTCACTAGTTTTAATCGAAACTCTTTAATGTGTGATAATCCTTTTAAATAATTTCCGTAATGTGGTCGCATTTCGAGTAATCCGAGCTTAGGGCCTTTCCACTTTAATGAAAAATCCAAATGACTTTTGCAAACTGCTATTCGTTCTTCAATCGACGGAGGTGACGGCACAATGCCTGTTTTGATAAACTGCTTAATTTCGTTGAAAATCCAAGGATAGCCTATTGCGGCTCGTCCAATCATGATTCCATCTACACCATATTTATTTTTATATTCAAGTGCTTTTTCTGCAGAGTTGATGTCGCCATTTCCAAAAATCGGAATATGAATACGAGGGTTGTTTTTCACTTTAGAAATAAAAGACCAATCAGCCTCGCCTTTATACATCTGAGAGCGAGTGCGACCGTGTATGCTTAAAGCTTGTATGCCCACATCTTGAAGGCGTTCTGCTACTTCTTCAATGTTTTTTGATTGCTCATCCCAGCCCAATCGTGTTTTGACTGTCACCGGAATATTGACAGATTGAACAACGGCTTTGGTTAGAGAAATCATTTTAGGAATATCTTTCAAAATGCCGGCACCAGCTCCTTTACACACAACTTTTTTCACTGGACAACCAAAATTAATATCCAAAAGATCGGGTTTGGTGGCTTCAATTATTTTGGCTGAAAGTGTCAATGCATCTTCATCCCCTCCAAAAACTTGGATTCCTATGGGTCTTTCATAATCAAAAATATCTAGCTTTTGGCGACTTTTGATAGCATCGCGTATCAGTCCTTCACTACTGATAAACTCAGTGTACATCAAGTCTGCACCATGCTTTTTGCAAACAGCCCTAAAAGGAGGGTCGCTCACATCTTCCATAGGTGCTAGCAACAATGGAAATTCAGGCAGTCTTATTTCTCCAATTTTTACCATTTATTTATATGCTTGCAAAAATACTTTATTATTTTCGCTCTCGATAGTTCTATTCCTACTTTAATTCATTTAACTTTTAACACTACTACCATGATGCAAGAAATTTTAAAAAACTATAAAGCCCTTTTTTCGCATGAATTGATTCAAGCAACCTCATCGGTTCTGAAGGAAAGTGAAAATTCGATTTCAAAATCATTTCAACAAGCGACCCCTTTTCTTTTACAATCACTTTTGCTAACATCGTCTTCTGCACAAGATGCAATTGCTGAAACGATTAAAAATTCACTATCATCCGATATCAGTCTTACGACACTTATTAATGATGTTAAATCACAAAATGAAGATTCCTTGATACTTAATAATGGAGTGAAATTTTTAAACAAATTAATAAATAATCATTCAGAAAAAGTATATCAAACACTTTCTGCGGTTAGCGGAATTCAACAAAATTCCTCAGAAGTTGTTTTAATAATTGCATCAAGCCTCCTGCCTCTATTTTTGAAACAACATTTCGCAAATGACCCTAAGCCTATCAGCTCATTTTTTGATGCTCTTAATAAAAATGCACTTGCCATTTCAAACGGATTGAATCCGCAATTTCAAGAGTTTTATAATAAAAATAATTCAAATCATCATCAACCAAACACTATGAAAGAACAACAATCCAGCGAAGGAAACCAGACAAAAAACAAATATCTCTTTCCGTTTATTTTTTTAATGCTTTTTCTAATCGGGATTTTTTGGTGGCAAAAAGGTTGCAATCACAATCAAACACCTGACCCTATTGAAACCAATACGGATACTGCAATTGTAGCAGCAGAGGATACTGCTGAAATCACCAATGAATCACAAAGTGGAGAAGCAAATATGGAGTCAATGGAAGATGTAAGTGGTATGGTGGATAGCAATGGAAATTGGATAGTCAAAAAAGGAGAGCCAACTGAACTGAAATTGGAATCGGGAGTGATGATTCAAACTTATTCAAACTCATTGGAAGAGCAACTTTATCATTTTATTATTGAACCTAGTGCCGTTGTAGATAAAAATCTATGGTTTAATTTTGATGATTTATATTTTGTTAGTGGAAAGTCAAAATTAGTGAGTGGGTATGAGCATCAATTGGATAATGTTTGTGAAATTTTAAAATCATATCCAAAGGTGAAAATTTTAATTGGAGCCTATACCGATAATACCGGCGATTCGGTTGCAAATATGAAATTGTCATTGGAAAGAGCTAAAAAAAGTATATGATTTAATATTACAAAGAAAGATAGATAAATCCTCGTTTGCCGAAAAACCTTATGATGGCTATGGTTCGCAATATCCTATTGAATCGAATGAAACAGCGGAAGGTAGAGCACAGAATAGGAGAGTAGCCATTTCGGTAAGGGCAAAATAAACCTAAATCTGAATGTGAAATTTGAGTTGAATCAGTAAAGAATACAAAAAAGAGGCTTAGCATTTTGCTAAGCCTCTTTTTGTAGCGTGATCGAGATTTGAACTCGAGACCTCAGCATTATGAGTGCTGCGCTCTAACCAACTGAGCTATCACGCCAAAACAATTTATATTTTGAATTGGGTTGCAAATGTAGCAATAAAAACAAAAATAAAAATTATTCATGATGATATTTTTCATTTTTTAAAATACTAAATGCCCTGTAAAGTTGCTCACAAAAGATTAATCGTACCAATTGATGAGGAAAAGTCAAGCTAGATAAGGAAAATATGAAATTTGATTTTTTCTTTAATGTTTCCGAAATCCCATAACTCCCTCCGATAAGAAATACAATTTTTGTTGTAGAATGTGATAACAATTGGTTCAATTTTTTCTGAAAATTGAACAGATGAAAACGCTTTTCCTTTATCATCAAGGCAAACTAAAGTATCTTTATCATTCAATTTTTGTAAGACTAGAAGAGCCTCTTTTTCTAATAATTGTGGCAATGGTAAATTCTTATTGATTTTTGAATTATCAATAGTGAGCAATTGAAAGCGAGTATAATGGTTTAATCGATTAATATAAAGATTCGTAGCACTTTCAAGATGCTTATTACTTTCCTTGCCAATTGTCCACAATTCAATATTCATTATATTATTATTTTGTAGTGACAAAAGTAGTCTATATATTTGCACTCCCCAAATGGCTGCGTAGCTCAACTGAATAGAGCATCTGACTACGGATCAGAAGGTTTAAGGTTTGAATCCTTACGCGGTCACTAATCAAAAGCAACTCCACAAGAGTTGCTTTTTTTATGTTATATCCAAAATTATAGATTTAGTTTTTGTAAAATGAATAGAACTCCCAATTGATTTCCATTGTTCAAAACCTATAATACAAGATGCTTTTTCACCATTTTGAAACCACATATATAAACATTTTTTCCCTTTGAATTTTTCAATGTATTATTTGCCTCATTTCTTTTTCTTACTATTGAAAATGAAGATTTATAATTATATAAAAGAAATCAAAAAATAAATTCCATGACTACAAAAAAAAATGTTTTATGAAAAACAAAATAACCGAACCCAACCCACTTTTTGAAATACTGATTATATTGCTTTGTTATGGCAATCTAACCATAACCAATGTATAGGCTAATTTTGAAGGATGTACACCGATTCAAAATTACTTAGAGCTTAGGGTGCAATACCCTGAGATAATATAGACGTCAGCTATTTACTTATAAAAATTAGCGATAGTGACTATATACATTATTTTATACCGAACTCAACATGAATACCTTTTGAAAGATTAGAATAAAGTATAGTAGATATTAGTACAAATAATAGTTTATGCAAGGTAATAGCAAAACGTAAGAAACTATTTCGAGGTGTAGAGTTGCATCAGGTTTGGATGGATATCCCATCCCTACGAGTAGTAAATAGTCAAATATGGATTGTAAAGGGATAATGAAGGAGTTATATGATATTCAAGGTTAGCTTGTCCTCTGCATCAAAGAAAATGAAAACGGAGTGAGTAGGTGTATAGCAAGGAAGTTTATTATATACGGTGCAGCGAGCAAGTGAGGAAAGAGAGAATTGTGAATTATGTTGTTATTGATAGTACCAAAGTCAATAAAAGTGGTCAACGTAATTATGCATGATAAACACCACTAATCATGGAGGATTTTTAAAAATAAAAAACTGCTCAGAGATGAGCAGTTTAGTTAATTATTTAAAATAAGGGATTACTTATTTTTTAAGAAATCAGCAATTTTATCCTTATGTACAATTTGTTCTTTGAAAGTGTAAGCACCTGATTTAGGGCTACGAACTGCACGAATTACCTTTGTCCAGTTTTTCGCTTCAGCAGCAGCTTTGGCGTCTTTTACTTTCGAGTTTTTTGATGCAACTTTTGCCATGGTTTAATTAATTTTAGTTAGTTTTATTTAATTTCTTTATGAAGAGTGTATTTTTTCAAAATCGGATTGTATTTTTTTAACTCAATACGTTCCGGAGTATTTTTTTTATTTTTTGTTGTGATGTATCGGCTAGTACCGGGCATATCTGTATTTTTATGCTCTGTACATTCTAAAATCACTTGAACTCTATTTCCTTTTTTTGCCATTGTTTTTTATTTTTAATTAATAAAAAGATTATATTTTTTCACCTGCTGCACGCAAGTCTTTTACTACATTATAAAGACCTATTTTATTGATAGTGCGCATTGCGTTGGTCGTTAAATTTTAAAGTAACCCATTTATCTTCTTTAGCTAAATAGAATTTTTTTGCTTTGTAGATTTGGCATAAAACGACGTATGCTCTTTTTGTTAGAAAAGGATACTTTATTTCCTTTCAATGGGGTTTTTCCTGTAACTTGACAAATTCGTGCCATGACTTAATTTTTTGGGAACGCAAAGGTAAGTAATTATTTTAATACAAAAAAACAAATTTTAAAATTAATCAAATATTTTTTTTCTACCTAAAATTTAGCATTCTGAATATAGGCAGAAGGAAATGATATAATAATATTAAAAAAAAAGTTCATGCATTATGATTGTTGAGCAATTGAAATTCACTTGAAAGGGGAGCAAAATATCCAAAAACAAATGTGTGATTTGAGTTTAAAAGCGGTGTTTTAGTTTTCATTTTTCATTCCAATTCGATCATTTTTTAAATTTATAACAAAATAAAATAAATATTTCTTCATTTTATTTCATTATTTTGCTAATTATAATTTATTTTTTCAATCATTATGAAATTAAAAGCACCTATAAGTGTCAAATGGATTGCACAGTTTATTAATGCTCAACTACTTGGAGATGATACAATTGAAGCCGATGGAATCAACGAAGTTCATAAAATAACACCCGGAGATATTTCTTTTGTCGATATTGAAAAATATTATACCCGTTTATTGGAAAGTGAAGCTGCGGTTGTGATAATGAATAAAGTAGTTCCGTGTCCTAAAAATAAAGCGATTTTAATTTGTGAAGATCCCGCGGCGGCTTATGTGAAATTAGTAAAGCATTTTTGCCCTTTTGAGCCTTCTTCTCAAATGATAAGCCCTACGGCTGAAATTGGCGAGGGCACTATTATTCAACCAAATGTTTTTATAGGTAATCATGTGAAAATTGGAAGAAATTGTGTCATCCATTCAGGAGTGGTTATTTATGATGGAACTACTATTGGTAATCGGGTGAATATTCAGGCAAACTCTGTGATAGGTGGAGATGCTTTTTATTTTAATAAAAGGGAACAGGAGGAGGTTAAATACTTGAAATTGGAAAGTTGTGGAACCACTATTATTGAAGATGATGTAGAAATAGGGGCCTGCTGTGCAATTGATAGGGGTGTTAGCGGCGTCACTCAGATTGGAAGGGGGACGAAGCTAGACAATTTTATTCATATCGGACATGGAACAATCATTGGTAAAAATTGCTTATTTGCAGCTCAAGTGGGCATTGCTGGTAAAGTAATTATTGGAGATAATGTGTTGCTTTACGGACAAGTGGGTGTGTCAAAAGATTTGACCATAGAAAGCAATACCGTTGTATTTGCAAAAAGTGGAGTCGGGAAATCATTACCAGGAGGTAAGGTTTGGTTTGGGATTCCTGTGCAAGATGCCAAAGAAAAAATGGAAGAGTTAGTTTGGGTAAAAAGAATACCGGAACTTTGGGATAAATTGAAATAGGCTTATTTAAATCCAGGCATTTTCATACCCATTCCACCCATTTTATTCATCATTTTCATCATTCCTTTCATTTGTTCAAATTGTTTCATAAAAGCATTCACTTCTGCAATATCTTTTCCGCTTCCTTTTGCAATTCTCATTCTTCTTTTTTGATCGATAATATCAGGGTCTTTTCGCTCTTGAATGGTCATTGAGTTTATCATTGCTTCAATCCCTTTAAAGGCATCGTCAGAAATATCAATATCTTTGATCGACTTGCCTACACCGGGAATCATTGCTAATAAATCTTTGATATTTCCCATTTTTAATTTGATTTAATTGATTCATAAAGTCTTCAAAATCAAATTTATTGGCTCTTATTTTCTTTTCTAATTTTTCGTTTGTTCTTCATCAAATTGCTGTTGTGCTCTTTCGACAAGGGTTGTGATATCACCCATTCCAAGGATTCTTTGAGCCATTCTTTCGGGATAAAAAACATCGAGGGTTTCGAGTTTTTCTCCCATACTAACAAATTTGATGGGTTTCTTTACTGTATAACGAATCGTCAACGCAGCACCACCTCTTGTGTCGCCATCCAACTTGGTAAGCACCACACCGCTAAAGTCTAATCGGTCATTAAAGTTTTTTGCAGTGTTGACCGCATCTTGCCCAGTCATAGAGTCCACAACGAATAAGATTTCATGTGGATTGACGGCATTCTTGATGTTGGCCACTTCCTGCATCATTTGTTCATCAATCGAAAGTCTTCCTGCAGTATCTATGATTACAATATTATTGCCATTTTGTTTTGCAAATTCAATCGCATTTTGGGCGATTGAAACAGCATCTTTATTTTCTCTTTCGATGTGAATATTCACTCCAACTTGGGTTGCAAGCACATTAAGCTGATCCATCGCTGCCGGTCTGTAAATATCAGCAGCTACTAAAAGTGGTTTTTTCTTTTTTTTGTTTTTTAAAAAATAGGCTAATTTTCCAGAGAAAGTCGTTTTCCCACTTCCTTGCAATCCGGCGATGAGGATAACGGTAGGGGAATTGCTGATATTAATTTCGGACTCGACACCACCCATCAAAGCCGCCATTTCGTCTTTCACAATCTTTACCATTAGCTGACCGGGCGAAACGGCTGTAAGCACTTTTTCTCCCATGGCTTTTTCTTTAATGGTGTCAGTAAATTGCTTGGCTATTGAGTAATTCACGTCTGCATCAACAAGGGCTCGTCTGATTTCTTTAATCGTAGTGGCTACGTTGATTTCAGTGATTTTACCTTCTCCTTTTAAAAGTTTAAAAGCTCCTTCTAATCGCTCTGTTAAATTGTTAAACATATTGTGTTTTTGTTTTGGGCGTGCAAATTTACAATTTCCATTTATACTTTTAAGAAAATTGTGTTCTAAAATAATGGAATATGATTATTCTATCATCATGACAGATATCCATATATTGCTATTTGGAATAGCTAAATCACTGTTTTTAGTGGGGGCTCCTGCTTTTGAATGTTTAATGACTAATTTATCTAATCCTACGGATGCTCCAAACATAAATCCTTTTTCTGCATAAGCCTCATCTGCCGTGATGGAACAGGTGAGAACTTGGCTATATTTTCTGTCAAATTTGACTTCTATGGTATTGTTTGATGGTTCTGTAATTGTTGGATTTAATCCTACAGGACGATGGGTTGCATTGTTTAATAATTCCCAGCCTTGTGAAGTTTTTCTTATGATACCTGCTAAAATATGAATGTTAGAATGGGTTGAATCGTTTGTTTGAATAACTAAATTGCTCATCTATTTTTTTGTGAAAGTAAGAAGATTCTTCGAAAACTGCAAACGATTGGAAACTCTAACGAATGAAAGTATTAAAAATTGGGGTTTTAATTTTCTAAGATTTCAAATTTTGATTTTGGTTTTTTATCATTTAAAAGATGAAATTGGGATAGATATTTATTGTCATTCGTGATTTTATCAATGGGGATAAAAACCTGTTTGGGATCTTCGATAAATGAGATGCGTTTGATTTCATTTCCTTCTTTAAACAAAATGACAATTTCACTACTTTCTGATTTATTCAATCCTGAAAATTTTCCATCATCATCTTTTCCATAATAAATACTTTCTGCATTTTGATTGACATGGACTTTATACAAATCATCTTTATTAAAATAGGCATTGATGTAGTTTCCACCGATTTGTTCATAATATCCTTCGTAGCCGGTCAATGAAATTAGAAATGAATTTCCAATAAAATTGATTTCTTGCAGCTGATTATTGGCGGTTTTTAAATACATAGTATCGGCATTGCCTTGTTGATTTTTACTCCATACAACAGGCGTTTTGAATAGTTTGAACATCGAGTCAGATTGGAGGTAAACGATGCTATCGCAGATTGCTTGGAGCGAATCGCTAAAAATTTTCACATGATGATTTCCAATGATGGTATTTTGATCTTCTTCGCCTTCTATATTCCTAAAAGTTGAGTCGGCATAAAGAAGGTTGTAAACCCAAATTGGTTTTTCATTTTTTTGAGGATTGGCATTAACCCATTTCAGTTTTGGTAAATCTCTTTTTCGGATATTCATCATTGTATCAGCTCGCATAAATAGACTGTCTTTCTCGTTCACTGTAATAAGTTTAGGGTTTTGACTAGCAATGAAAAAATTTGAATTTTCATTCATCTCCACCATGTTTGCTTTTAAAATGCTTTTTTGTTCAGTGTCGATAATGACCACTTTTCCTGTTATTCTGATATAGCCTACGATTTTGTTGAAAATAGCCTCTTGTGCATAAAGTGTATTTTTTCCGTTTTCCTTTTCGATGATGATATTATCGGTGGCTTTTCCATTTCCGGTTTTTTTATTATAATCGACTTTGTTCGCAAACAGTTTAGAATTGTTTTTGATGTCGGTGATTTCTACTTTGCCGATAGCTGTAGCGTTTCCGGTTTTTTCGTTAAAATTAATTTTGTTTCCAACAATGATTTGGTCTTCATTTTCGATTGAAGTTCTAGTGTTAAATATGGCTTGTCCACTTTTGGAATCGTAGGTGCCGCTTTTACTTTTGATTGTGTTATTATTAGTGATGATGGTAGATTCATCAAGGATTTTGACGACTTTGGTTTTAATGTTATAAGTAAGTTCTTTTGATTCGATGGTATATTCGGGATCGGTGACGAAAACGTTTTTTTTAAAATAGGTTTGTTGGCTATACCCATTGTAACTTCCTTCCTCACTACTGATGGTTGCTTCCTTGGTTTGGATGGTCCCGGAGTGATAATATTTTCCGATTTTGGTTTTTATATTATAAGTTAATTCTTCTGTGTTTAAGGTATTTTCACCATCAATGATTTGCACATTTCCTTGCATGTAGGTGGTGTTGTTATTGCCATTATATTTTATGAAATCAGCATGAGCTGAAGTGCCATTTGCTTTGCTAATATTGACATTGCCGTATGTTTCGATGGAATTATTATTGAAATAATAATGGGCACTGTCGCACGTCATCGTGAAGCCGTCATGTTCAATAATCACGCTACCGATAAGGCTTTGATAATTTTTTTGATTATCGTTGTAGCCAATAACAGTGTCGGCATGTGAAATTTTAATAATTTTAAGTCCGGTGCTGTCAAACTCCACATTTTTTATTTGTGCAAACAGTTTCCAATTTGCAAAAAATAATAGAAAAGAGAGAAAGAATATGCGACGTTTCAAAATTGTGATGTGAAGTTGGAAGATGTTTTATTAATCGTTAGCATTTGGAGCTGGTTGAGGAGGACATTCGTTTTTATTTTTCTTTCCAATGAGATTGACATTAATATATCTTGATGGTCTTGCATTGATGTCATACAAGAGGTTGTTGGCAGTAGCTAATGTGTTTTTTAGGTTTTTATAAAGTTTGTCATCATTCAGAAGGAGAGCCATAGAACCATTGCCATTATTGATTTTGTTAAGTGTTGTTTGTAGATTGCTAAGTGTGCTTTTCAGTTCGTTCATGGTTTGGTCAAAATTGACTTTACTAAGATTGTTGGTTGTTGCTTCTGCGTTTTGTAAAATTTTATTGATGTGATTATTGTTGTTATTTAAGTTACTTGAAAATGAATTTAAGTTTGTTAAGACAGAAGAAATTTTTGATTTTTGAGCGTTTAATTCATTTGCAAATTGGCTAAAATCCTTCATTGTTTTATTTAGATTTGCAACGGCATCTTTTAAATTATTTTGAGTTTGAAGATCTAAAATTTGATTGATATTTTTTACGGTATTGTCTAAATTTGAAATAACAGTATGAGCATCATCAATGGCAGGAGTTAAGCTACTTCCTAATGATTCGATTGTTCCTAATTCAATATCGCCTTGCAGAATGGCTTCGTTTTTGATAAAATTGGTAGAGTTTCCTTTGATAATTGAAATTGCTTTCGTTCCTAATAAGTCAAGCGAAACGATTTGTGCTTTCGAGTCGATTGGGATTTGAATGTTTTTATCAACATTCATTTCGACGATTACTTTACCCGGATTTGTTTTGGATAATTCGATACTCGATACGGCTCCTACATTAAATCCTTGCAGTTGAACATAGCTAGCAGGCGTTAATCCTTGCACATTATCATATTCGGCTTTGATTGTTTTAGTACTTGAAAAAATGCCAGTTCCTTTTAAAAAATTATATCCAAAAATGAACATCACAATTGACAAGATGCCAATGATTCCCAGCTTGATTTCTTTATTAAATTTCATTTAAAATAGTTTGTTTTTTGTTTCGGTATTAGTTTTCAATTTTAATTTGTAAAGGTTCTTTTTCCGATTCGGCTTTGTAAAACTTAATGCCTTCAAAGATAGCTCTTGCTACTTCATTTTGCCCTTCTTCAGTGTTTAAGTAGTTTTCCTCTTCGGTGTTATTTAAGTATCCAATTTCGACTAAAACTCCTGGCATAGCACTGCTTGCTAGCACTTGCAAACTTTGCTGTCGTATTCCTTCGGTCACACGGCCTTGATTTGCAAATTCATCATTTATTTTAGTGCCAAGTACAATACTTTGTGATAAAAATGCTTGCGAATATTGAGCAATAATGACTGATGTCAATGGGTCGTTGGGATTTAGCAAACCTTGATTTTCTTCAAAATTATTAGCGTTTTTTCCAATAGCTCCTTCTTTTTCATCAATACGAGTAGGTCCACAAACCAATACCAGGGTGCCTTTTACCGGTGAATTTTTTTTAGGAGTTGAGTTGGCATGTATTGAAATAAATAAATCTCCTTTTTCTCTATTTGCAAATTCGGTTCGTTCAATTAGCTCAGGATACCAATCATATTCACGAGTGTATGCCACTTTTACATCGGGTAATTCTTTTAAAATGAGCTTGCCCAGCTTTTTGGCAACTGCAAGTGTAATGTCTTTTTCATAAGAATAAACTCCACGGCAGCCTGGGTCTCTACCTCCGTGTCCGGCATCGATTATAATTTTATTCACTTTCTTCTTTGCAGACGAAATGGTTGGGGTGGCTAATAATAAAATAGCCGTTATGAAGTATATGGATTTGAATATATTTATAAAAAAATTTGTCATAGTCAATGGCATTAGTTTACTTTTAACCCTTAAAATATTTCACTACTAAATAGTTTATTATTTTTGGGGCTTAATTTTAAATGCTACAAGTGCGTAAAAATAGGTATATTTTATTTTTTAATCATATAAAATGGCTTTCATTTTTAGTTATTTGTTTGCTGTTTCTAAATAATTTAACAAGTGCACAAGCGGTTAAGATTACATACTCTGATACTAGCAAAGCCAGTAAAGCACTTCAAAATTTAAATGACACAAGTAATGCAAAGACGGCCATTAACCAGGATAGCACTCATGTGCCTATTTCCACGGATAAGCTTGATTTTGAAGTGAAATATATGGCTAAAGATTCTATCGTTTATGATGCTGATATGAAAAAATTAATGCTTTTTAATAAAGCAGAAATTAGCTATGATGATATTAAGGTTAGTGCAGATTATGTTGAATATTTGCAAGATTCCAGTTTGCTATCAGCCTTTGAATTAAAAACAGAAATTGTAGATACATCAAAAGAAAAACCTCGAATCTTTCAAGGGAATGAATCATCGATTTTTAGTTCTTTGTATTTTAATTTTAAATCCAAAAGAGCATTAATTGAAAATGCATACTCGCAGTATGGTGAAGGGTTTATTCTCAGTCAGCAAGTAAAAAGAAACAATGATAATTCAATCAATGGATATCGAAATGTGTACACTACTTGCGATCAACTATCTCCACACTTTGGAATTGCAGCTAAGAAAATAAAAATTATTCCTAACAAAGTAGCTGTGACCGGTCCTGCAAATCTTGTGATAGAAGATATTCCAACCCCTTTATTTTTACCTTTTGGATTGTTCCCTTTAAAGCAAGGTCAACGAAGTGGATTCAAACTACCGACTTATGATATGAGTGAAAATTTGGGCTTCGGACTTAGAGAGGGTGGATATTATTTTGCGATAAATGATCATGTCGATTTATTAGCTTTGGCCGATATTTATGCTTTAGGAACTTATCGTGTTGGGCTTGTCAGCAATTATAATTATCGCTATCGTTTTAATGGAAATTTTAGTATGAATTATGCATACAATAAAATTGGAGAAATCTATGAACCGGGCAATCAAATTAGTAAAAACTTTTTCATCACATGGAATCATACCTTAAATCAAAACGTGTTACCAGGTAGTAGTTTTTCTGCAAATGTCAATATTGGAAGTAGCCGCTATCAAGTGAATAATAGCTACGATGCCGACTTGTATTTAAATAATGTTTATACTTCAAATATTTCTTATTCAAAAACGTGGAAAAATAAGCCATTCAACTTTTCTGCCGCATTAAGACATTCTCAAAATACACAAACTCGATTAGTGAATTTGACTTTACCTGAGCTTAATTTTTCGGTCATTCAATTTTCACCTTTTCAATTTCGAAAAGATATTGTAAAGCCTCGATGGTATGAAAAAATTAATGTGACTTATCAATTCAGAGCTTTGAATCGCTTGGATTTTTATGATTCTGTTTTTAATATCAATCATTTAAAAATGAATGATTTTAATAATGGGTTTGTCCACTCTGTGCCTATCAATGCGAATTACAGCATTCTCAAGTTTTTCAATCTCGGATTCAACACCACTTATAATGAATATTGGTACACTCGAAAAATGTTTAAACAATATAATTTTAATGAATCAAAATTAGATACTACACTTGAAAATGGATTTTTTACGGCAAGAGATTTTGGAGTGTCGGCTAATTTATCTACCCGAATTTACGGAATTAAAATGTTTAAAAAAGGAAGCATCAAAGGTATTCGGCATGTATTAACACCAACCGTAAGTCTCCGATATAATCCTGATTTTGGAGGTGGGATTTTCAATTATTACTACACAACATATAGCGACCAAAATTATACAAAACAAAGGTATTCGTACTATGAAGGAGCCTTGCTAGGAATGCCTGCAGATGGGAAAGTGGCAGGAGTTAGCTTTGATTTAGGCAATACATTACAAATGAAAATTCGAGATAAAAAAGATACGGTCAATGGAACTAGCAAACTGAATTTAATTGATGGTTTGAATATTAGGACATTCTATAATATTGCAGCCGATTCATTTAAGTGGAGCAATGTCGGCATTGTTTATCGAAATACGTTTTTTGACAATATACTTGTATCGGCTAATATGTCTTATTCGCTTTATGCTATCGATAAAACAACCGGACGACTGTTGCCAACTTTTGAATATAATCAATCGAAAAAATGGATGCGTTTTGATAGAGCTGATTTGACAATTGGCGGGCGTTTGCCTTTAAAAAGAAACATGAATGCTCAAGCTGTTTCAAACCAAAATATAATGAGAAATATGGGAATGAATTATGAAAATTATGCAGACTTCAATATCCCATGGTCATTGACTTTCAATTACAGTTTAGGGATTAGCAAAAGATATCTTGTCGCCAAACAAAATGATACAATTCAAGTCACGCAGGATGTTAATTTTAATGGAGATGTCAATCTGGCGAGTAAATGGAAAATTGGTTTTAGAAGTGGTTATGATTTTAATATGAAAAAAATATCACTGACCACTTTTGATATATATAGAGATTTGCATTGTTGGGAAATGCGATTGAATATTACTCCTTTTGGATATAGGAAAAGTTTTAATTTTACCTTGAATGTAAAATCAACAGTATTGCAAGATTTGAAATTGGTAAAACGAAAAGATTTTAGAGATAATTTTTAATTCTAATTCATTGTTTTTTCACTAAATGTCAACGGCCAATTGAAGAGTGTAGTTTCTCGGAGCGGCCATAATAGCTGGGCGTTCGCTATACACCGCATTGCTCATATTTTTGATGATAAAAGCTAATTTCGATTGTTTGGAAAGTTGGTAAGCAAGTCGCAAATCCCAAACAAATGACCCTTTGTTATATTTGTTTCTGAACTCATCGACACTGCTAGGAATTCGGCTGCCCAATTCAAATAGAACTCCAAAAATATTTTCATCCGGTTTTGAATTTTGAAAAACTTCATCAATATTTTGCATTTTTGAATTATATAAAAACGTATTCCCAATCGTGATTCCTTTATAGGAATTTTCAAAATCAAATTTAAAACTATGACGATAGCGATACTTTAAAGTGTTGGAATATCCACTCATATTTGCTTTGATAATTGAGTCTGGATTGACTTGTATAGGATTCATATAAGTATATCCCATTATAATTCTAGAATCAACAGGACCTATTTTTCCTTGTCCCATGATTGATATGTCAACACCGTTTATACGAGCTGTACCCACATTAATTGATTTGAATCCGATATAATCTAAAACTCTTGGTTGCAATTGTTGAAGAGTAGAATCTTTCGGTAAATGCAATCCAAAATTAAACTCCATCATATTTTTGTATTCAGTCCAAAAGCCAGCAATATCAATAAATCCGAGCCATGAGCCTAATTTATACCCTTGCTTAATACCAATCTCTGCACTCCATCCAGTTTCTGAAAGAAGCCCAATATTCGGGAAAACTCGAGATGCACCAAATGAAGTGTTTACAAAACGTTCGGCAATGGAAGGGTAGCGGTAGCCTTGTCCAAAGCTAGCTCTTAAAAAAGTTGCTTTATCTAATTCATAATTTGCACCAGCTCTAAACACTGGTTTTTGTTCCACTTTAAATGTATCTAAAAAATTGAATTCATATCTTGCTCCAAGTGAAAGCCATAATCGGTTAAACTTTTTTTCTACTTGAAGATAAGGAGCTATATTGCTTGTAACGTGGTTCCCATAAAGCTCTCCAACGATATTGTTATGGCTTCCTGCTATCCCTGAAACGATGTTTAAATCGTCTAATAATAATTTTTCACTCACAAATGATTTGAATACTTGATATTCACCAAAATAAGTATCGGCAAGAGAAGATTGATGTTTTTCGGGTATTCTATTTTGGCTTCTAAAAAATCGAGTTCTTAATATATGCTTAGCACCTCCTTTTGTAACATACTGGATATAAGGGTCTATATTGAAACGGTCGCCATCATTCTTGTTAATGGTTGTGCTTGAATCATCCATGCCACCATAGGGTTGTAAATATTTTGTGCCATTGCTATCGGGTTGCCAAAAGAAAAAGAGTTGACTTTTATTTTTTTGAAAATTACTATTGATGCCAAAAGCAAGCCCTTCAATTTTTTTGCTGTTATATCTCAAATTGATATTCACTCTTGCTCTTCTACTTAATTCTCCTTGCAAATAAGAATCTTCGCTAAACCAAGCTGAGCCTATCACCGTTTCAAGGTTTCCAAATTTTTGAGAGTGCATAAAATATCCTCCTTGGAAGTTTGGTAATTGCTTGCCCCACCAAGCCCATGATGGATCTTTCGGATTACCATAGATACCATTATAAAGCATAGCTTTAGTTCTAGGTTTGTTTTTTGCAAAACTCGTTCTGAAATTGATGATGCCATTCAGAGCAGAGGAACCATATAAAGAAGAAGAAGCACCTTTGATAATTTCAATTTGTTCACAATTTTCTAAAGGTAAAAAATCCCATTTGGCATCACCAGCATCAGCAGTTAGCATCGGCATATCATCGACCAAAACTAATACCCGACTGCCGGCACCATAGCTCCAACCCGCACCACCTCTAATGTTCACTTGATTTTCAATCACATCCACACCCGGAACTCTTTGTAATGCGTCTTCCATCGAGTTGTTTCCTGAGTTCAAAACTTGAGTCGGTTTCAACACTTCAATCGAAACAATTTCCTCTGCTGTTCTTTTCGCAAATTTGCTTCCACTAATTGTGATTTGATTCAGTTCTTTGGCTTTACTTTGGATATTAAAATTGAGATTTAATACTTCATTTTCCTTTATTTTAATTTCTTTCATTAAAGGTTCATAACCTGTATAACTAATCATCAAGTGATGCTTCCCCGAAGGGATGGTCATCTGATAATAACCGTCCTCATTGGTTTTCACTCCTTGTTTGTTATTTAAAACTATATTCACACCAGCCAATAATTCATTATTTGTACTATCCTTAATAATACCCTTTATTTGAGAATTTTGAGATTTTAAAATAAAAGAAATATTGACTAACAATATAATAAGTACAATTCGAATCATAAAAAAAATTTGAGAAAAGTAAAAACAAATATTACCTTTAGCAAAACTTTTTAAATGAAAAATGTAATTTTATTCTTAACAACCTTATTGGTATCAACTCAACTTTTAAACGCACAATGTACGCCAGGAGCAGAAACAAAACCACTTGCAGGATATATTATACCTGATAGTGCCACAAATTTTACGGTAGGGTGTGCTGGGCAACCTTATGAACAAATTATTTATATTAAAGCACCTAAGGATACTCAAGTGTCATACATGGGAATGAATGTAAGTGCTACCATTGATTCATTTGTAGTCGATCCGGTTATTGTAGGATTGCCAAACTATTTATCAGTACAAACAGTTCCGGGCCTAACTCCTGCAGCTCCGGGTACACCAAAATCATATTATGACAGATTGATTATTAAAGGAGATTCAATGGCATGCATGCGAATTTTTGGAAATATCCCCGCTGGCACTTCTGGTTCATTTCCGTTAGTAGTGAGCGTGAGAGCCTATTTGACTGTGATTGGGCTAGTTCAACAAGACACTGCAGCAAATGTAAATTACTATCACATCGATATTATGAACCCTTGTTATCCAGCAGGAATCAGTCAAGTCGAAAATAATTCATTTAATATAGCAAGTATTGCACCTAACCCTGCAACAACTGAAACGCAAGTTCGATTCACTTCAAATGAAGTGGAAGAATATAGCTACCGTTTAGTTAACTCATTTGGGCAAGTGATTATGGATAAAAAAATAAAATCCAATACAGGAATGAACATCATCAATATTGATGTCAATTCACTAAGCGATGGCACTTATCTATTTAATTTGTCTAATGGGAAAAACGTAATCAATCGAAAAGTATTTATAAATAAATAATACAAATATTGATAGAGGGAAAAAGACTTAATGATTCAAAAATTAAGTCTTTTTTTTATTTTACGTTTACAGTAAGATACAGAAAGTTTATCTCAAAGAGAAAAAAAAACATTGTAATCCTATATTAAAATGAAATAATCTACGTTTAAAATGAAGTTGAATACCAGTAGAAAAAAAAACTTGTTTAATTCAACTATAAAATTAACTTTGTACTTCACAAAAAATTTATTTAAACCTTAAACTATTTAATTAATTAAAAACAAAACTCTATGTCAGACGTAAAACCAAAAACAAATGCAGTCCCAAACACAGCAAACTCTGGGAAAAAAGAATCAAACTCCATGCTACTAAATTTTATGATTGTGTTAGTATGTATTGCAGTAGGTCACGCTATCTTTCATTTCATTTTTTCTAGTGTAAACAATTTTAATGATGGAGCAGCCAGACACCAGCCTAAAAATTTAATGGGAACTATGTATTTAGGAGGTTGGGTAGTACCTATCTTAATGTCAACATTTCTAGTAATGTTATCATTCGTAGTAGAGAGAGCATTAACTATATTTAAGTCAAGAGGCAAATTATCTAATGCAGAATTTATTAAAAAAGTACAATTCAACTTATCAAATAAAAATGTAGATGCGGCTATTAGCGAATGTGACAAGCAAGCAGGTAGTGTAGGTAATGTAATGAAAGCTGGATTAAAAAAATATAAAGAAATGATGACAAGTACAGGATTTGATACAGATCAAAAAGTTGAACAAATCAAAAAAGAAGTAGAAGAAACCACTTCATTGGAGTTGCCAATGCTAGAAAAAAACTTAGTGTTTTTATCTACCATTACATCAGCGGCAACCTTATTAGGACTGTTTGGAACGGTAATGGGAATGATTCGAGCATTTGCTGCGATGGCAAACGCTGGAGCTCCTGATGCCAATGCACTTGCTGCCGGTATTTCTGAAGCACTTGTAAACACCGCACTTGGTATCGGAACTTCATTCATTGCAATGCTTGCTTACAACTTTTTCACTACAATCATTGATAATATCACATTTGGTATTGACGAAAGTGGTTTTACATTAGAACAAAGTTTCAAAGCAATCTATAAATAATCTTTTTATTATTTTCAATCACCTCTGACTAAAATAGTCATACAAAAAATAATAAAAAATGGGAAAACACAAATTACCAAGAAAGAGCACTCATATCGATATGACCGCAATGTGCGATGTGGCCTTTCTTTTGTTAACATTCTTCATGCTTGCAACAAAATTTAAGCCCGAAGAACCCGTCGTAGTTAGAACTCCATCGTCAATATCTGACATTATTATGCCAGAAAATGCGATTCTACTGACCGTTGACGACAAAGGACAAGTATATTTTGACTATGATAATAAAAAAGCAAAAAAAATACTAATAGATAATATCAGCACAGAAAAAGGTCTTAATCTGACAGAAGATGAAAAAATAGGATTCGTCAATGGAGCATCATTTGGATTACCTTTTAATCAAATGAAATCATATTTAGATATGTCACCTTTAGAACAAAAAAACTTTAAACAAACTGGAATTCCTATCGATACCTCTTTTGTAGCAGAAACCAATGAACTTGGCTACTGGATAACAGCTGCACGATATGCAGGGCAAGAAGAAGGGCATCCACCTCGTATTTGTATTAAATGTGATGCAGCTACCGTATATCCAAAAGTGAAAGATGTGATTAAGACTTTAACCAAAAACAATATTGACAGATTTAATTTATTAACTTCATTGGAAGCAATTCCTCCCGGAACAGTAGCATGGGATGAGAAAAATTCTAAAACAACTAAATAAAAAGAAAACATGGCAGAAATACAAGAAAAGTCAGGTGGTTCCAAAAAAGGTGCAGGTAAAAAAGGGAAAAAACTTTCTACCCGAATTGACCTTACTCCTATGGTGGATTTAGGCTTTCTTCTCATTACCTTCTTTATGTTTACTACAACCATGAGCAAACCAAAAACAATGGAAATTAATATGCCCGTGGATAGAGAAGATATCAAGGAAGACGAAAAGAATAAAGTGAAAGATTATACTGCAATGACCATATTACTTAGTAAAGATCATCGAGTTTACTATTATACAGGACTTGCAGATGACCCATTAAACCCACCAAATGTTCAAATAACTTATTTCCAAAATAAAAATGGAATCAGAGATGCAATCATCAATCTTCGAAAAAAAGTTTATGAAGAAAGAGGTAATGGAGCACCGGGGCATAATATCTCAGATGAACCCGTTATCCTCATCAAACCCGATACGAACTCTCAATACGAAGATGTCGTTAATATTTTAGATGAAATGAATATTAATGGAATCAATACTTACGCATTGGTAGATATTACAGCAGTTGATCGAGAGTTTATTGATAAAACAGAACAAGCAAATGGAGAATAAATTAAATTCAAAAAAATTTGTGGAATAGTATTAAAAATCGCATCATTAAATAAAAAAACAAAATGGATAGCAAAGACATATTAAAATCTGACGTCCTCGATATCATTTTCGAGGGAAGAAATAAAGAATATGGTGCTTATGAATTGCGTAAAAATTACAAAGTAAGGGCAAAAAAAGCATTATTAATTTGCTTTGTCACTGCTTGTGTTTTAGCTTCAATTCCTGTTGTTGCAAGTTTAGTGGCTTCTAGAAAACCGAAAGAAGTAGCTCCCAAAACTAAAATAACAGAGCTTATAGCACCTCCACCAGTGGATGAAAAAAAACCACCACCCCCACCACCTCCTCCGCCCCCCCCTCCTGTAAAACCGCAAGTGAAATTTACTCCACCTGTGATTAAAAAAGCAGAAGAGGTGAGAGAGGAAGAAAAACCACCACCAAAAAAAGAATTGGAAAAAGCAACAGCCAGTACAGTGACTGTGGCGGGTGACGAAAATGCTAAATTAGATGCTCCCGTTATCCCCGATAAAGGTCCGGCAGTCATCGAAGAGCCTAAGCCTGCCCCTGTTAAACAAGAAGTTTTTGAATTCGTTGAACAAATGCCTCAATTTCCTGGCGGAGAAGATGAAATGATGAAGTTCATTCAAAAAAATCTGACATATCCTAATCAGGCCCGTGAAAACAATATACAAGGAAGAGTTGTCGTAGGGTTTGAGGTGAATGAAGTAGGAGAAATTACTGATATAAAAATCATGCGGGGGCTAAAATATGGTTGTGATGAAGCAGCAATGGCTGTCGTTAGAAAAATGCCAAAATGGTCAGCCGGAAAACAAAATGGGAAAGCAGTTAGGGTTAAATACAGTTTACCTATCACTTTCCAACTTGATGATGAATAATATTTAATCACTTTAAAATAAAAAATCCACTTTTAAAGAATGTGGATTTTTTGTTTAATAAAACTATTGAATATTGTTTAATCATCAATATCACACTTGGTTCTTTTAAACCTAAATTCTTAACCCAAAGGGAGCCTAATCTTCATCAAAAAATATCAGATTTTTTCGATAGAAATACTTGCCAGAGTTACGACGATATCTATGTTTTTGCCTTGTCCCCTGACATTTTTTATACAGAATCTACTGGCTAATTCAAAAATCACTTTAGTATTATTGAACAACTTGGCTTCAATTTTTTTAGTGAAATTCATATAACTCTTTTCTCAGCTTCAAAAAAAAATTGTATAATTTTCTGCAACCTAAATTCCTAATGAGTAATTTGGGTTAAATTTGCACTCCAATATAATCAAAAATGAATACAACATTTAAACCCATAAACGCACCAACCGGAAATCAATTGACTTGCAAAAATTGGATAGCAGAAGCGGCCTACCGAATGATTCAAAATAACTTAGATTCGGATGTAGCAGAACGGCCAGAAGATTTAATCGTATATGGAGGACTAGGAAAAGCAGCTCGGAATTGGGATAGTTATCATAAAATTTTAGAAGCCCTCAAAAACTTAAACGAAGATGAAACTTTAATGGTGCAAAGCGGAAAACCGGTAGGAATCCTTAAAAGCCACAAAGATGCTCCGCGTGTGTTGATTGCAAATTCAAATCTGGTCGGAAAATGGGCAAATTGGGAACATTTCCGCGAATTGGAAGCAAAAGGATTAATGATGTATGGACAAATGACTGCTGGAAGTTGGATTTATATAGGCTCTCAAGGAATTGTGCAAGGCACTTATGAAACCTATTTAAGCTTGGCAAATATCCACTTCAAAGGTACTTTAATAGGTACTTTAAATGTGACAGCTGGTTTAGGAGGTATGGGGGGAGCTCAACCCCTTGCCATTACAATGAATGGTGGTGTGTGCTTAGCAGCAGAATTTGGAGGCATGGCGTATTCAAAAAAGATTGGATACTCGATATATCGATAAAATGTTTTATGATATTGATGAAGCCATCAATACTGCAGTTCGAGCAAAAGAAGAAGGACAAGCATTAAGTATTGGAGTGGTTTGCAATGCAGTCGATTTATTAAGTCGTTTACTTGAACGAAATATTATTCCTGATACATTGACAGACCAAACTTCAGCACATGACGAACTTGTTGGATATTTTCCTGAAGGAATGAGCGTGGAAGAAGCTAATAAATTAAGAGAAAGTAACCCGGCCGAATATATTGAGAAAAGTCTTGATACAATGGCTCACCATGTAAAATTAATGTTGGAACTACAAAAAAGGAAAGCAATTACATTTGATTATGGAAATAATTTAAGAGGTCAGGCTCATGACAAAAGAGGCGTTGAAAATGCTTTTGATTTCCCAGGCTTTGTGCCAGCTTATATCAGACCTTTATTTTGTGAAGGAAAAGGACCTTTTAGATGGGTTGCACTTAGTGGCGATCCCGAAGATATTTATAAAACCGACGAAGCATTGAAAAAATTATTCCCTGAGAATAAAGGATTAATCAGATGGTTGAATATGGCAAAAGAAAAAATTGCTTTTCAAGGATTGCCTGCAAGAATTTGTTGGTTAGGAATGGGAGAGCGAGAAAAAGCAGGACTTCTATTTAATGAGATGGTGAAAAACGGCGAGTTAAAAGCTCCAATTGTCATAGGAAGAGACCATTTAGATTGCGGTAGTGTTGCAAGTCCAAATCGAGAAACCGAAGGTATGAAAGATGGCAGTGATGCTGTGGCAGATTGGCCAATTTTGAATGCATTGATAAATACAGCCGGTGGTGCAAGCTGGGTTAGTTTTCATCATGGTGGAGGTGTAGGAATGGGGTACAGTTTACATGCCGGTATGGTAATCGTAGCAGATGGCACAGATGATGCCAAACGAAGATTAGAAAGAGTATTACATAATGACCCGGCAATGGGAATTTTAAGACACGCTGATGCAGGTTATGAAGAAGCAATTGATAACCAAAAACAGTTCAATTTATCATTATAGTTTGCATTAAGCATTTATAAATAATCAATAGTTATCGGATTATTTACAATATTAAATCAGTATATTATTTATAATATTTGAAAACGGTGGAGGTAGTTACATTGCAGCCCCTAATGCAAGCCAAGCAAATACAATCAAAGGTGCTGGGATTTTTGTAAATATTAAAATGGAAACGGTAATTGCTACGACAACTACATTTGTCCAGTCAAAAGGTACAGAGAGAAACAGAATATATCCTGAAGCCCACATGATACCCACGACAACCGCATGAATACCTTCTAATGCTCTAAATATGACTGCATATTTTTTTAAATTTTGATAAATTGGAAAGAAAAACAATAACAATAAAACACTAGGTAAAAATACGCCAACTGTAGCGACGATACCTCCAATTAGCTGCCCATTAATACCTACAAATCGAGTGGACATAGCTCCTACGTATGTGCAAATCGAAAAAACAGGACCAGGTATCGCATTAATCATACCCACACCTATCAGAAATTCAGCATTTGACATATATGGAGGAATATGAAGATTGATAGGACGCAATACATATTGCTCATACATCATTGGGATTAAAGCATGTCCTCCTCCAAATACAATACTTCCGAATCGAAAAAAATTCTCAAATAAATTAAAAAAGCGTGCTGTTTGCCATTGCTGAATACGAGCAATTTCTGAAAGAATACCAGCAATTAAAAATACCGCTAAAAAGCTCCACAAGTTAACCCATTTGATAGGCTTCCTTTGAGCTTGAATGGTTGGAATTCTTTTGTCACTAATATTAGAAACAAGTCCTCCTAAAAAAATTAATATAGGAAATATCCAAGGTGAACGGAGCAAAATTGTGACAAAAAGAGAAGTAAACATGATAATATAAGTAGCTACATGCTTAACACTTATTAGCATTGATTTATAGGCTGCATATATGATAAACCCAACGCCCATTGGTTGTACGAATTTGAATAAGTTTGTTTGAAGTTCACGCGTACCAAAATAAGTAACCAGAAGAGACAATGTACCCATCATGAATGCTGCCGGCAAAACCCAAATAAGCAAGGTAATTAAAGCTAAAGGAGTACCTCCTCTTTTAAATCCAATTAGAGTAATCGTTTGAGTTGAAGAAGGTCCAGGTAGCATTTGACAAAAAGCTATAAACTCCATCAATTCTTCTTTTGAAATATCGTTTCTTTTTTCAACAAATGTTTTCATAATCATTCCTATATGGCCTTGTGGGCCACCAAATGCCGTCAGCGAATATTTAAAGACAGCTTTTAAAAAAGGAATATGTCTATAAAGTTTCATTTAAAGAAACAAGAAAAGGGCAAGTTAATAAACTTCTTAAAATAAAAGGAATATTTATAGCATTTAATCTATTGTATATATTGCAGATTCAATCTTTTTACTTTTCCCATCGTTACCTACAATTTTAATATTGTCAAACTTTATTCTATCGCCTTTTGAAAGTTTTTGAAGGAGTTCTTGAAAATCATTATTGCCACTCAAATCACTATTTCTAATAAGAAAGCTATATTTTTCAATACTTTTATTGGGCTTGCAAACCACTGTACAGTTTATTTTATAATTTAACTTTAGTAAAAAATCTTTATCATCTAAAGCTAGCTTGTTGATTAATTTTAATTCGTTGAGTGAAATTTTATTATTAGATTTTACACCTAATCGTAGCTTTGAGATGTCAGGTACTATAGCTGTCAAATAGGTTGTTTTATAACGTATATTTCTTTGTATTTTCCCATTTTTAGAAACACTATAAGTGAATGTAATTCCTGAAATTGAGGCATTTCGAATGTGCAAATTAAAAGTAGTGTCAGACAGCCTTTCGATATTCCCTTCACTGCTATTTACTTGAATTATTTTTTCACCGTTAGAAGTTTGTACCAAAAAAAAGTTGGGAATATCAATATAAACTATAGGTTCATCAGGTTTTTTAAAAAAGGGCTGCGAAAAGTGTACTTGTGAAAAAATAAAATGACTCATTGCGAATGTGAGTAGTAAATAAATAGGAAAAAATTTTAGCATAGATTAAAATGGATGAGGTAGTTTATATTTGATATATAAGTGTTCAAATGTAAATTAAAATTAAAAAAAATTTTATTAAAATTCATCATATAGCATAGATTACAAATTAGAAATTGAGATAAATGGATGTTATATAAATGAATATAAAAATTGAGAAAGCATTTTGAATAAAGGTTTTAAGAGTATTATCATCAAT
Organism: Bacteroidetes bacterium OLB11; assembly: GCA_001567165.1. GTDB lineage: Bacteria > Bacteroidota > Bacteroidia > Chitinophagales > Chitinophagaceae > OLB11. The sequence continues at coordinate 18,060 of LNFQ01000005.1, read as the reverse complement.
TTAAAATCAGATATTATAGAGAAAACTTGGATTAAAAAAACAACAACAAATCAACTGACGACAGGTTAAGGATAAAATTCATTTCAAAAACTTTGAACTTTACTTCGTATTTTTGCGAAGTCAATTTTTTTATCATGATAGACACTTTATCCCCTAAAGATTTTACGACCGACCAAGAAGTGAGATGGTGTCCGGGATGTGGAGATTATAGTATTTTGAAGCAAGTACAAACAGTTTTTCCAACATTAGGAATTCCAAAAGAAAATTTTGTCATTATATCGGGTATTGGATGCTCGTCGCGATTTCCTTATTACATGGATACATTTGGGATGCACTCAATCCACGGAAGAGCAACAGCTATCGCTAGTGGATTAAAAGCATCACGACCTGAATTGAGCGTTTGGGTTGTCACCGGAGATGGAGATTCATTGAGCATAGGAGGCAATCACTTAATTCATTTATTAAGAAGAAATATCAACATACAAATTTTGCTTTTTAATAATCAAATATATGGGCTTACAAAAGGGCAATATTCACCAACCAGCGAAGTGCAAAAAAGTGACCAAGTCAACTCCATTTGGAAGCATTGATAATCCTTTCAATCCTGTTGCATTAGCTTTAGGTTCTGAAGGAACTTTTATTGCTCGTACAATGGATAGAGACCCTAAACACATGCAAGAAATGCTAAAAAGAGCGCATCAGCATCAAGGAACTTCCTTTTTAGAAATCTATCAAAATTGCAATATATTCAATGATGGAGCATTTGAAATTTTTTCAGAAAAGAGTTCAAAAGCAGATCACACAATTTATCTGGAACATGGAAAACCATTGATTTTTGGTGCTGATAAAAATAAAGGGATTTTATTGGATGGACTGCAGCCGAAAATTGTAACTATCGGTGAGCAATACTCCGAAAATGATTTGTGGATTCATGATGAGACAGACTCAACCAAAGCATTCTTATTAGCCAAAATGTTTGGGCACAATGAGGATGCCAATTTTTCCCAAGGCCATTTGGAGTCATCTATGCAATCAATAGACCTTGTTATGACACAATGTTGCAAGAGCAATTGGAAACAGTCAAAAACGAAAAAGGGGCTGGAGATTTAGATGCTCTTATCGCTGGAAAAGAAACATGGACTATTCTTTAACTCATTTATGAATAAACTAAAAAGGTTAATTCCTATTTTAAATCATAAACTGCAATCGTTTTTGATAATGTTGACGGTTTCAGTAATGGGAATATCCTCTTGTAATAAAAGCAACTCATGTCTAACCCCCAAAGTGGTAGCGTTAGCAGTTGGCTTCTACCAAAAAATGATACGACACTCTCAGATACCCTACTCGAAAATGCTAATTTATATTTTGGGAAAAACGCACAATTTTTTCAAAATATCAAAATGCCAATAAATTACGAATTACCTTGTCGCAGAGTGAAGATTATTCAAAATTTATTTTTCAAATTGATTCAACTGACTTTTCAATCACAGGCATTGACTCAATCAGAATCGACTACAATCGGGAACTACATTACATTTCGACAAATTGTGGCTATGAAACTTATTTTGAAATAAACAATATCGAATATTCTCATCAATATATTGATACAATCATCATTGCATCTGATAAAGTAAATAATGATGTCAACACTGAACATCTAAAAATTGTTTTAAAAAAATGAGAAATACCTCATTATATCCAATTAAAAAAACAGTTTTGTTAAGCATACTGTTAGTTCTAGTTTCAAATATTTCAGCTTTTGCAAAACAAAAAGACACAATCGATGCACGATTTGATTTTTATAGAATCGGTATTGATATATCCAAAATTCCAGCCTCAATCCTCAACAATGATTACAACGCTTATGAATTCACTTTTGATGTGCATTACAAAAGAGATTTATTTTTAGAAGCGGATTTCGGATTTGGAAATTCAAACACCAAAAATCTCAATTTGAATTTTGATAGTAAAAATGCCTTCGTGCGATTTGGAATTGATAAAACTTTTTTTTCAAAAGATTATAAAGGTGACTTTGACAATGCATTTGTAGGACTTCGCTACGCTGCATCTTATATCAATAGAAGCGTTGCCAGTTATTTCATTAAAGATACCGTTTGGGGTAGCTCGAGCGGAAATATCTCTGAAGCCAATCTTATGGCTCATTGGGTTGAATTAATAGGTGGGTTTAAAGTTGAATTGAAAAAACACCTTTTTCTTGGGTGGAATGTACGATTTAAAGCACTTTTAAGTGCTAAAAAAATTCAAGAACTCCCACCAAACTATATAGCAGGCTATGGACGTGGAGAAAAGAATACAGCTTTTGGTTATAATCTTTATCTATTATATGGATTCGGCAAAAGAGAATAATTTTGGCGAAACATACACAAATAAATGAATCTTTTAAAAAACGAAACTTCTCCCTATCTTCAACAACATGCACATAATCCTGTCAGTTGGATGCCTTGGGGAGATGAAGCATTTGAACAAGCAAAAAAAAGAAAACAAACCCATCCTTTTAAGTATTGGTTATTCAAGTTGTCATTGGTGTCATGTGATGGCACATGAAAGTTTTGAAGATGCCGAAACGGCTCAATTGATGAATCAATTATTTGTCAATATCAAATTAGACCGAGAGGAATATCCTGATATCGATCATTATTATATGGATGCCGTTCAGGCCATGACTGGCAGCGGAGGGTGGCCATTAAATGTCTTTTTAACACCCGAAAGAAAAGCATTTTATGGAGGGACTTATTTTCCGCCAAAACCGCTATATGGAAGAGCTTCATGGAAAGAGGTATTGCAAAAAGTTGCTCATTATTTTAATGAAAATAGAGATGCTGTCGAAAGTCAAGCACATCAACTTTTTACACACTTAAAAAATGCAAACCAATTACCAACATTAAAAAATGAACAGGCTGATGAAAAAATATTTCATGAAAAAATACTAGAAAAAATCCTCAAAAATGCAGACACAGAAGAAGGCGGATTTGGGGCTGCACCTAAGTTCCCAGCTACGTTTACGATAAAGCTTTTACTCGATTATTTTCAATTATATCAAAATCAAGATGCACTGAACCAAGCATGTCTCACTTTAGATAAAATGGCTTATGGTGGAATTTATGACCAAATAAGAGGAGGTTTTGCTCGATACAGCACTGATAAATATTGGAAAGCACCCCATTTTGAAAAAATGCTCTATGACAATGCATTGCTTATTGAAGTGTATAGTATCGCATTTTCTATCACAAAAAAAAATCTCTATAAAATCATCGTTAGTGAAACCGTTGAATGGATAAAAGCAGAAATGTGCAATGAATCCGGGGCCTTCTATTCTGCAATTGATGCAGATAGCGAAGGACAAGAAGGGAAATTTTATACATGGGATTATGCAGAATTAAAAGAAATTTTAAAAGAAGATTTTTCCAAAATAGAAAATTATTATCAAATTAAAAAAGAAGGAAATTGGGAACATACCAATATTTTATGGACAACCCATTCCCTTTTTGAAAATACAGACCCGTCAACAATTCAGAGAGTAAAAAAAGTTTTATTAAATGAAAGAGAAAAAAGAATAAAACCATTTAAAGACAGAAAAATATTACTAGGCTGGAATGCCTTAATGATAAAAGCATTGGCACAAGCATCATTAATCTTTAATAATGATGAATATTTAATGCTGGCAGAACATGCACTCAACTATATTCAAAATACAATGAAATCTGATGAACATCTGTATTATCATACTTGCATGGAAAATATTTCAAAAATTCCAGCATATCTTGATGACCTAGCATTTCTTGCAGATGCTTACATTAGTTTAAATCAAGCAAGCGGAAAAGCGAATTATATTCAGCAGTCAGCAAAAATCATAAACTATATTATAGAAAAATTTCAAAGAAGAAAACGATAGCTTTTTTTTGCTTTACCAATAAAAAATATCAGCAGACCAGCACTAATAAAAATTGATATATATGATGGAGCATTACCCTCGTCAAATGCAGTGACAACACATGTTATAAAATATATGGCTACAATAAATCTTAAAAATGATTGGACTCAAATATCAGATGAAATCCTACAAAGAATGAAATCCCTTATCGAAGCATATCCAACCTCATTTTCAAAATGGGCAAATATTGCCCTAGTCAGTAAGCCCAGCTATGAAGTCAATATAGTCGGAAAAGAAGCAGTAGCTAGGTGCAGAGAAATGTATCAACAAGTTTATAAACCCAATATCAGGCTACTATTGAATTCAGATAATGACATAGATAATACAAGTTTAAATTCACAATATCCCAATGATAAAACACTCATATATGTATGCTATCAAAATGTTTGCTTAGCTCCATTTGCCTCAAATCAAGAGTTAATTACATTTTTTTTTAAATAATTTTTGGTAAATTCATAAATTATTTATTATTTGGCACTTGATTTTATCGGGGGGTAAAATGAGGAAGTCAAATAAGAAAAAAAGACATTCATTTTTATGCTCTAAAAAAAATCAAAAAAAAAATTAAAAATTTATATTAGTTTTGAATTATACGACATATATTGTGCAATATTTTATTTAACAAATATTTCAGTATATTTGCGAACTAGTATAAAACATTAAAAAAGGAATATGATAAAACAACTTTCGTTACGATTATTCGCTCTTGGCCTAATAGTTACAGCATGGGGATGTGGCGGTGGTTCCACAGCTTCAAATGGTCAGTTAGTAGGAACAACAAACAGAGTAAACACGAACACCCCAATCCCCGTAGGAATGACGTGGGTGCCATCTGGTGTTATGCACATGGGAGCAAGCGACCAAGATGTCAGGAGTGCTAATGATGTGAAAAATAGAACAGTACAATTAGTAGGATTTTATATGGATGCTACCGAAATTACAAACTCAGAATATAGACAATATGTTGACTGGGTTCGAGATTCTACAGCACATACTATATTAGGAGACTTTAAAGATTTACAAGATGGAAGCCAAATTGTTGATTGGAAAAAGAAAATAAAATGGCAAAGTGAAGATGTTCAAGATGCAATGGCAGCTTATTATGTACCGGCTTCTGAAAGTATTTGGGGCAAAAAAGAATTTGATAATTCTAAACTTAAATATCATTATGAAGCATTTGATTATGATAAAATGGCTAGAGAATCGGCTTTAGGTAGAAATCAAAATCGTGCAGACTATTTAATGAAGTATGATGTAGTAGCCTATCCAGATACTACCGTTTGGATGAAAATGTTTTCATATTCATATAATGAGCCAATCACCCACCAATATTTTTGGTTCCCTTCATTCAATAACTATCCAGTGGTTGGTGTGAATTGGTATCAAGCAAACGCATTCTGTCATTGGAGAACAAAACATTGGAGAACATATAAAGATTCTAAAAAACAATATTTAGAAGGAGAATTTAGACTTCCAACAGAAGAACAATGGGAATGGGCAGCAAGAGGAGGAAGAACACAATCACCTTATCCATGGGGAGGTCCTTATGTTGTGAATAAAAAAGGTTGCTACTTAGCAAATTTCAAACCCGGACGTGGTAACTATAGTGCAGACGGAGGACTTTACACTGTGCGAGCAGATGCATATTGGCCTAACGATTATGGCTTATATAATATGAGTGGTAATGTAGCTGAATGGACATTGTCCCCTTATAATGCGGCTACTTATGATAATGTCGCCGATATGTCACCATCACTCAGAATGAAAACGCAAGAAGCCGACCCAACTTGGTGGAAACGAAAAGTAATCAAAGGAGGAAGTTGGAAAGATGTAGCAAGTTTTATTCAAGTAAGCAACAGAGATTATGAATTTGCAGATACAGCAAAATCGTTTATCGGATTTAGATGCATTGTACAATATATATCTCCAGCACTGACAAATAAATCACCAAAAAGAAAAAAATAAACTAAATAATTTAAACTAAAAACAAAAAAAGGAAAATAGAAAATGAAATCAATATCATTATTTTTTGAAACAAAATCAGGAAAACGCTTAAAAAATCTTATCATTGGACTTGGAGCATCCGTAGTATTAATTGGAGCTTTGGCTAAATTGGAACACTGGAAAATTGCAGGTCCTATGCTAATTGTAGGGATGAGTGTTGAAGCTTTCATTTTTGCTTTACTAGGAATATTACCACCTCACAAAGACTACTATTGGGAAAAACTATACCCAAACTTAGATGAAAACCCACATGTTGAAGCATACAAAAAAGGTGTAAAATATGTACCTGGACAAGGGATTGTTGCTCCAACTGCAGGAGGTAGTGGTGGCGGTGCAACTAACCAATTAGACAAAATGCTTGAAGAAGCAAGCATAAACCCAACAAGTTTGAAAAAACTAAATGAAAACTTTCAACGATTTGGTGAAACAGTAAATCAAGTAAAAGACATTACTCATGTTGCCGCAGCAACAAATGAGTATGCTAATAAAGCAAAAGAAGCAACAAGTGCTTTGAGTCAAATGAAAGATACATTCATGGGGGCAGCAAATACACTAGCTTCTTTTAACGATGCAGCAGATGAAACTGCAAGATTTCACTCACAAGTTTCTACACTAACTAAGAATTTAAGCTCTCTAAACCAAATATATGAAATTGAATTAAATGATGCTAATAGCCATTTGAAAGCAATGAACAAATTTTTCAGTACTTTAGTTAATACCACTGATACAATGCAAAGTAGCTCTGAAAAATGCAGGGAAAGTGCAAAGAACAAGTTGCTTTACTTGCTAAAAACTTAGGTACATTAAACCAAGTATATGGCAACATGCTAACTGCTATGCAAGGCAAATAGAACGAAGCATCTATAATTGTAATTCAAATATTAAATTAATAAGCTAAAACAAAAAAAAGAATGTCTTTACCTAAAGAACCAAGGCAGTTGATGATTAACTTGATGTATCTTGTGCTGACAGCATTGTTAGCGATGAACGTATCAAGTGAAATTCTAAATGCTTTTAAAATAGTGGATAAAAGTCTTGTATTATCAAGTAAAAATATAACTGAGAAAAACAAAACTGTCCTTGATGAATACAATAAACTTTTTGAAAACGAAGAGATAAAAAGAAATCCAGAAAAAATTAAAAAATTAAACGATTATAAACCTCTATTAGAAAAAGCATCTCAATTGTCCTTAGAAATGACTAATTCATTAGAAGAATATAAAAAACTAATCGTAGAAAGAGCAGGAGGAATTAACCCCGGCAGTGGGTTGATAGAACGTCCTGAAGATTTGGATGCTGCAACAGCTGTAATGATTGAGCATGATAAAAAAGGCCCTGAAATGAAGAGTAAACTTGAAAAATTTATTCAAGAAATTGCCGCATTAGTTCCGACAGATGGAGATAAACTCGAATCTATAAAAGATAAAAATCCTGCAATTGAAAAACTTTTCCCTATCAATTTTGATATAATTGAAGATGAAACAAACGAAGCAAAAGACTGGGCTTATGGAAACTTTCATATGGTACCAGCTGTAGGGGCTGTTACAATTCTTGATAAATATATCAATGACGTAAAAAGTTCTGAATCAATGGTGATGGATAACCTTTGGGGGTTAGCAACAGGTGAAAGAAGAAATAAAATTATTCCTTTGCCCGACTATGCACTTCTTGTATCTTCTCCAAACAATTACTTACTTCCAGGCGAAAAATACACAGCAAATGTAATGTTAGGAGCTTTCAATAAAAGCTCAAATAACCTTACTATTCGAGTAAATGGAGCTAATGTTGCTGTAAAAGACGGCATCGCAACTTACTCAACAACTGCATCAGGAAAAGGAGAACAAAAAATTACAGTAACAGGAACTTTTATAGATCCAAATAACAATCAACCCAAAACATTTACTCAAACCGCAACTTATTTTGTAGGCGAACCGCAAGCAAGTATTTCACTTGATAAAATGAATGTATTTTATATTGGTGTTGATAATCCAATTACTTTTTCAGCATCTGGTATTCCTGCAAGTAGCCTTAGCTATTCAGCTGAAGAGTGTACTTTAACCAAAGCAGATGGAGTTAACAAATATATTGTTAGACCAACTGGAAACCAAGGTACTAAAGCAAAAATTACTTTAAGTGGTAAAAAAGGTGATGGATCTTCTCAATCTTTTGGGACATTCGAATATCGTATTAAAAGAATTCCTGATCCATATCCTTTATGTGCAAATAGTCGTGGTGGAGCTGTTGCCGCTAATGCGTTGAAAGCTCAAGTTGCTGTATTTGCAAAATTAGATAACTTTGATTTTGATGCGAAGTTTGAAGTGATTTCTTTCGACTTATTCTATACACCAAAACGCGGAGAATCAAAAGAAGCCCATTCTAATAATATGTATCTATCAGGTGCGAATGCAAAACCTGATGTGATTGATATCATGCAATCACTAAAACCTGGAGATCGTTTGTTTATTGAAAACATCAAAGCAAAAGGACCTGATGGAACTACTCGTACTATAGGTGCATTAAATTATGTTATAAATTCTTAAAATATTAAAAAAAGTTTATATCTTTAATATATGAAAATTACAAAAAATATTAAATTGTTTGTCACAATCTCGCTACTAACAGCATCTAATGCTTTCGCTCAACCCGGAGTTCCACCTCCCGGAAGCAATATAGACCCTAATGTTGGAAGTGGAGAACTTGGGATTGTATCTGATGAATGGAAAAGTTCCTTAAGAGCGGATGGTGCAATCGATCTTGTAAAGCATGACAATTATTTAGTTCCATGGCAACCTATCCGTGAAGCAGATGTATTATGGAAAAAAAGAGTTTGGAGAGAAATTGATATTCGTCAAAAACAAAATTTTCCTTTCAGATATCCTGGTGATGAACGTTCAGGTGGTGGGATGTACATTGAAATTTTAATTCATGCTATTAAAAGTGGTAAAATTACTGCTTTTGCTGATGATAGATTTAGTGTGCCACTTACTCTTGAAGACGTAATGAATAAATTAGTTCCTCCGCCAGATACTACTGAGGTCGAAAACCCAGATGGTAGCTATTCTCAGGTAATAATCAACAAATCTTTTAACCCTGATGATATTACGAAATTTAGATTAAAAGAGGATTGGATTTTTGATAAAAATTTAGGCAGAATGGTTGTTCGTATTATTGGAATCGCTCCTTATTTTGATAAAAAGAATGAAGATGGTTCTTTTAGAGCTTCATTACCTTTATTCTGGTTATACTATCCAGACGATTTAAGACCAATTAACGTTCAATATGAAGTTTATAACCCTGAAAATGATGTATTTCGCATCACATGGGATGACTTTTTTGAAAAACGAATGTTCTCTAGTTATGTATTGAAATCTACTTTAGATAATCCATTACAAGAAGATATCATGAGAAGTAAGAAAGGAATTGATATCTTGAATAAAGGAGAAGAAATTAAAGAAAAAATATTCAATTTAGAACATGATATGTGGGTATATTAATATTCCCTTTTTATAAAACAGAAAGCCACCTTTTTGGTGGCTTTTTATTTTGATTATATGTTTTAATACTAATATAATCGTCCTTTTATAATTCCCCAGATATGCAAACGGTGCACAATAGAAACTCTTAACACTCCTAATCCATATTTTAAACTTCTACTGAAATTGATACTTGATGCTTCTTCAAAATATTTCGTAGGACAAGTAATCTCAGCAACTTCATATTTTTTCATGAAGATTTGAGATAGCATTTCATTGTCAAAAATAAAATCATCATTATTATCATTAAATCGAATATTTTTCAAAACATCCACTGAAAATGCACGGTAGCCTGTATGATATTCACTCAATTTTTGATTAATCAGTAAATTTTCTGATAAAGTTAAGAATCGATTGAAGATATATTTGTAAAGAGGCATTCCTCCTTTTAAGGCTCCTTTTCCTAAAATACGCGAGCCTAAAACGACAGGATATAGCTCGTTTGCAATAATACTACACATGGCAGGAATGAGCTTTGGGGTATATTGATAATCGGGGTGAAGCATGACTACAATGTCCGCATTTAGCTCCATCGCTTTATTATAACACGACTTTTGATTGCCACCATATCCTTTGTTTTGGTCGTGTTTGATAATATGTTTAATTCCTAATTTTTCTGCTACTTCCACAGTATTGTCATTACTCACATCGTCCACTAGTACGACATCATCTACAATATCAAATGGAATTTCAGAGTATGTTTGTTCAAGTGTTTTTGCAGCATTATAGGCTGGTAATACAACAATTATTTTTTTTATTATTGATCATATAAAAACCAAATGATTATGGAGTCAAATTAAAAACTTTTTTATCAGTATTCACTAAGTTGGAAGTCGCATGAGCAATAATATTTTCTTGCTCGTCATAGATAAAACATTCCACATTTGCCATTCGCTTTCCGGTTCGCAACACTTTTCCTTTGGCAGTTAGCAAAGTCCCCTCTGGAGCTCCATATAAAAAGTCAACAATAAGATTTGCAGTAGTGTAATAGGTTTCTTTTCCTAAGCTAAAAAATGATAAGCCACATATTTCATCACAAATCATTGAAATCATGCCACCGTGAATATGTCCATTGGGGTTTGTCATGTCATTTCGAACTAGTACTGAAATTGTTATTTCACCTGCTTCAGCCTTTAGTAATTTATAATGGAGCCATTTTCCTGCTTGAGAATTTGTATTGGTAAAATAACTTCCTTCTAGTTTTTTTAGTTGTTTAATCGTATCCTCATTCATAAATTAAAGATAATTCTTTTAGCTTAATTTTGTAAAAATAGAAAAAATTTATATCTTTATAAGTAGTAAATAATGATAATATGACTCTCACTCAAATTGAATATATTGTTGCAGTAGAGCAAAATGGAAGTTTTGTTACTGCAGCCGAAAAATGTTTTGTTACACAGCCCACACTTAGTATGCAAATTCAAAAATTAGAAGAAGAATTAGGAGTGAAAATTTTTGATAGAAATCATCATCCGATTGTTACGACTGATATGGGTAAACGAATTTTAGACCAAGCAAAAAAGGTACTTTATGAAAGAGATTTAATTGAGGAATTAATCAACGCTCAAAAAGAAGAATTAATCGGCTCTTTGAATGTTGGAATCATACCCACTGTAGCCCCAAGTATTGTGCCACATACCTTCAAATCGATGGTGAAAAAATTTGCAAAGCTAGATATTACTTTAAGTGAAATGAATACTTCAACCATAATCGAAAAATTAAAAATCGGTGAAATAGATTTTGGAATTTTAAGTACTCCTTTATATGACAAAGCGATTAAAGAACAAATATTATACTATGAACCTTATGTGATTTATGCGTCTAAAAATCATCCCATACTAAAAAAGGAAAAACTGAGTCCAGATGATTTAAATGCAAATGAAATTTGGTCGTTGGGAGATGAACATTGTATGCGTTTTCAAATCATTAATCTTTGTGGCAAGCAAAAATTTGTAGGTTCTCAAAATACATTTTCTTATAACTCTGGTTCGATTCTCTCGCTTATCAATATGGTTGACTCAAACAGTGGATACACTATACTTCCAGAGTTGGCTACTCGACATTTTCCGAAAGTTATGCTTGACCGTATTAGGCATTTTAATGACCCTCTTCCTGTTAGAGAAATTAGCTTAGTGACAAATAAATATTTCACTAAAAATAAATTGTCTATTGCATTCACAGATAGCCTTCTAGCCAACATTCCAGACGAAATGAAGCTTAAAGGCAAGAAAAGAAACATTTTGCCGATTCATTAGTTTTTACATATAAAAAATACATTTTGTTTCCTTTTGATAGTTTCCACTTTTTTAAAATGAGAATGGAGTTTTTCTTCTATCAATTCTTGCTCTTGATGGTTTGAAAGAATCATGTTGAAAATGCAGAATGAATGATGGTTTAAAGCTCTTTTACAAAGAGAAAAAAACGAATCTTGTCTATACTCTATTGGTAAGTATAATTCTCTAAAAACATCAACACAGATTAGGTCAAACTGCTTTTGATTTTGCTCCATATAATGGAGAGCATCTTCAAAGTGCCACTCTATATTTTGCTTTTTGTTAAGCTCCATATATGTTTTGCTTAAGTGAATAATATCTTCATCATAGTCCACCAGAGTTGAAGTAGGGTAGCTGTGATATTTTACTTGTAAAATTTTTAATGCACTTCCTAATCCTGTCCCTAACATCAAAAGGGTGTTCACTTTAGGTAGTTGATGTTTGATTTTTTTGAAAGCCACTCGAAAAGGTGTGTAAAATGTACCATAGGAATACACTGCATTTCCAGTTGATAACATGAGTTGATTACAATAAATTTGAAGAGATAGTAGATTGTGTTTATTGTTTTGTATTTTTAAAATAGAAATTGGAAATAAATAGCTTAAAACACGATGATACCATTGAATAATTTTTTTATTTTGCATGTCAAATAAATCAAATGTTATAACAAAAATGGATTATGATTTATAATTTCTATTTCCAAAAAGCAAACTCCCAATCCGCACCATTGTGCTACCAAAGCGAATAGCTATTTGATAATCGCCACTCATTCCCATCGAAATTTCTTTGAAATTTTTTTTGTGAAACAAATATGTTTCTGCAACATAATCAAACAATTTTTTTAATTTCAAAAATTCGGATTCGATTTGAGCCCTATCCTCTGTAAGGGTTGCCATGCCCATCAATCCAACGATTTCGATATTTTGCAAAGAAGTATTTTCATGAGTATAGTATTCCAAAATTTCAAAAAGAGTTGTTTCATCTACGCCAAACTTTGAGTCTTCTTGTGCAATATGAACTTGTATCAATACCTTAATCGCTCTATTTATTTTTTTTGCTTCTTTATTGATTTCAAAAAGCAATTTGAGCGAATCTACCGAATGAATACAGGCTATAAATGGTACAATATATTTCACTTTATTTGTTTGTAAATGACCAATTAAATGCCATTGAATATCTTTGGGTAATAAGGCATATTTATCTATTAATTCTTGCACTTTATTTTCACCAAAAATACGTTGACCTTGTTGGTATAAAGCCATAATATCATCAACGGGTTTTGTCTTCGATACTGCTACCAACTGTGTATTTGTTTTTTTTTAGTTCATCAATAATTTTTTGGTAATTGCTCATTTTTTTATTCTTTATTAAATTGAAACTTAAAAATACCTTGAGCCGTATGGGCTACAGCAATGTATATACCCGGATGTAGATGTTTTGTTGAAATACCGATTTGCCCAGCGTTTGAAATACTTTGTTCAATCAGTTGAATACCGATTAAATTATAAATATGAATTTTAATATAAGACTTTCCTGATTGATTGATATATAAAATATCTTTACAAGGATTAGGATAGAAAGGATAATTTGGAGACTCTTGAATGGCTTGTAATGAAAGAGCAGTACAATCACCTTGTCCCCAAATACAATCAGCAAATATTGGATAATCGATAAAAGGATTTCTATTGTTTTGAATAGAATATATGGCTTCATTTCGGTCAATTTCTTTTTGACTAACTGGGTCATTGTGATGCCAACTTAAAAGCAGTGAAATAGCATCAGCAGTTAGCTGTGCTCCATTTGCCATTGGCCAATTTCCCCAACCTGCATCTTCCGATTCATATCGAGTACTCATGTAAAAGTAAGCTCTTGCAATATCTCCTTTGTACTCATCAATCGGTTCAAATACTTTATCGCTATAACCCAAATATGTAGTAGAATTGCCGATTTTAGAGTTGTTGTCAGATATCCATGTGGCATTTGAAACCTTGCCAAAAGGGTAGTTACTTCGTTTATTATTGACATAGCCATCTGTTGGGAAAATATGATGTAGGTCTGTCCTCATGGGAGTTGCATCATTAAAAAAAGTACTTGGCCATATATGCTCATGGTTGAAACAATCTCCTTCTTTATTGTAAGACCCACATTGGTTAACACCAAAAACATAAACGTATGGTGGAGTAGCCCCTGGTTTGTCAGAATAAATATCCCACACTTGATTATTTCCTTTATTGTCGGTAGAAGGGAAGTAGCTCCAGAGAGGCCATGCTTGACTATTATGATTTTTGATGATATTGTGTAATGTTGTTTTTAGAGGTGCTCCATTAAGCCCAAAAGCACTATTGTAGTATTGAGTATAGCTTTTTTGAGTGTTTAATATGAGTAAAAATAATAGACCCTTTTTGAAGAAATTAGGCATGTTTGTGAAGGAGAAAGTTTTTAAATAGGAGTGCTTCATAAGACAACGAAATTAATAAATAATAATGGATGAATTGTAAAATTATTTATGCTTACATTGTTAGGAAATGGGGTAAATCTATTTTCTTTTTTAGTATCATTTTTATTCATAGAGTACTATTGGTTAAGCTGTCTATTATTTTGGAATAAGAATTTATAATTCATAAAGTTTATGATTTATGGTCTTTGCTATCACCTGCAATCCTATCACTTATTTTCCCTAATAAAAACAAGAGGGGTATTTCATTAGTTAGAATTTTAACTATTAATGGATACTTTTTTTACGGTGTAAACACCTGCCAAAATAACGAGAGAGCCTAAAATAATAGACCATGTCAGTTTTTCATTTAAAAATAAAATACCCATAATGAGTGCAATTAATGGATTGACATAAACATAGATTGAAACAAAATCAAGTGGTAAATATTTGAGGGAATATAAGTAACACATAAAACAAAAAATAGAACCAATTAAAATAAGGTAACATATCCATAGCCAAGTTTGAAGAGGGACAGTTTGGATAGGTACATGCTGCCCTGTTGCATATACGGATGCGAATAAAATCAGTCCACCAAAAAACATTTGCCAGCCGATACCGGTATATGGGTCTAATTGTCTTTTGTTTTGCACGGTGAGAATAGTGCCGGTTGTCCATGTGAGTACACCGGAGATGCAAAGCACAATTCCAAATAAGAAATAATCATTTGAAAAGTCTTCTATGAAAGAACTCATTAATAATGCAACGCCTAAAAATCCAATCAGCAAGCCAATAAGGGCAATAGGTTTTATTTTTTGTTTTGTAAAAAGATAATTTTCAATAAGCATTAAAAAGGGCATCAGCGATGAAAGAAGAGCTCCAAGATATGAGGGGATATATTTTATAGCCCAAGTAGTCAAACCATTACTACAACTAATTAATAAAAATCCCATTAAGAAATGAAATTTTAAATCGGAAAATGAAGGAATTTTTTCTCCTTTTAAAAAGAAATAAATAATTAAAATAAGTCCGGCTGTTGTTTGTCTGATTGCGGACATTTGCAATGGTGGGATATACTGAATGGTCAATTTTGAAACAAACCAAGTAGTGCCCCACAATATTGAAATTGCGAATAAAGCCCAAAGGGCTTTCGTTTTATGATTCATTGAAAATGAAAGATGCTTTATACTTGAAATACTCCAACATTCATTTCTCTTTCGATAGGTGCGTGGTTTGCAGCTTCAATGCCATTAGAAATTACTTTTCTTGTTTCGATAGGATCGATAATTGCATCAATCCATAATCTAGCTGCAGCATAATAGGCACTTGTTTGAGCGTTGTATTTATCTATTATTTTTGTAAGCATTTCTTTTTCCGTTTCGGGTGTGATTGTTTCTCCTTTACTCTTGAGTGATGCCACTTGAATTTGAAGAAGTGTTTTGGCTGCTTGTTCGCCTCCCATTACTGCAATTTTTCCGTTTGGCCATGAATAAATAAATCGTGGGTCATAAGCCTTGCCACACATGGCGTAGTTGCCAGCTCCATAAGAATTTCCAATGATAATAGTAATTTTAGGCACGACTGAATTGGAAACAGCATTTACTAATTTTGCTCCATCTTTAATAATCCCACTGTGCTCGCTTCTACTACCAACCATAAATCCGGTTACATCTTGAAGGAAAACTAATGGTATTTTCTTTTGATTACAATTCATAATAAATCGTGCGGCTTTATCAGCACTGTCATTATAAATAACGCCACCCAATTGCATTTCATTTTTACCACTTTTTACAATTTTTCGTTGATTGGCAACGATTCCCACAGCCCAGCCATCTATGCGAGCATAGCCACAAACGATTGTTTTTCCATAATCTTTTTTAAACTGGTCAAATTCTGAATTGTCAACGATGCGTTCAATCACTTCTAGTACATCATATTGTTTATTGTTTTCGACTGACAGGAATCCATAAATTTCTTGAGGATCTTTTAGAGGTGGTACTGGCTTGATTCTGTCAAAACCTGCTTTTTCTTGTTGCCCAATTTTATCAATAATTCGTTTGACTTGATCCAAACATTCTTTTTCAGTTTTGAATTTATAATCGGCAATTCCACTTATTTCAGTATGCGTCACAGCACCTCCCAGCGTTTGGATGTCAACATTTTCGCCGATAGCCGCTTTTGCTAAGTAAGGTCCTGCTAAAAAGATAGAACCATGCTCTTCAACCATTAAAGTTTCGTCGCTCATAATGGGTAAATAAGCTCCGCCTGCAACACAACTTCCCATTACAGCGGCGATTTGAGTAATCCCTCTGCTGCTCATTTGGGCGTTGTTTCTGAAGATGCGGCCAAAATGTTCTTTGTCTGGGAAAATTTCATCTTGCATGGGTAAATACACACCGGCACTATCAACTAAGTAGATGATTGGGAGCTTATTTTCTAATGCAATTTCTTGTAGTCTTAAATTTTTTTTTCCGGTAATTGGAAACCATGCACCGGCTTTTACAGTTTGGTCATTGGCAACGATGACACATTGGCGACCTTTGACATATCCAATGCCTGCCACAGTGCCACCTGCTGGGCATCCTCCATGATCTTTATACATTTCATAGCCAGCAAATGCCATGAGTTCATTAAATTCAGTTTTTTTGTCTATTAAATATGAAATTCGCTCTCGTGCTGTCATTTTCCCTTTCTCATGCTGTTTTGCAATTGATTTTTCACCACCTCCCTTTTCAATGATTGCCAGCTTTTTTTTCATATCGCTTAATGCTAATTTCATCCCGTCTTCGTTTTTATTGAATTCTAAATTTATTTTTTTGGACATATTATTTAATTGATGATTGATTCAAAAATGAATAGACAAATATACGATGATTTGGTGCAGTTGAACAAAAATGTGCCACAGTCAATTTTATTTTTTCGGGTTGCTTAATTGATCTTTTTTTCAGTTTTTTAAAATGCTCAATGCATCATACAATTTATCCAAATCTTCTTGTGAATTAAAAGCCTGAATAGCGTATCGCACATAATTTTTTTCACCCAATTTTGTTAATGCAATTTCTATTTGAAAACGATTGAATAATTCTTTCTGTAATAAAATAGGGTTTTGGCAATGAATTTTGATACTACACATTTGCCCCATAAAATCCTCATTGATTGGGCATAAAGCAGCAGTATTGAAAAGTTGAAAAAAGCGAGGGGCATTTTTATAAACTAAAGAACGACAAGATGCTTTGACGTTTTCCCAATCATTTTTTTTCATATATTCTATTGCTACGGGAATAGTCAACATGGCCGAAAAATCTCTTGTTCCTTGCATCTGGTGATAATCGATAAAAGGAGAGTGGCTGGGCGTTTCGCTCTGGTATCCCCAACTAATCACTAAGGGGTCAAAGAGGTGTTGCAGTTCTTTTTTAATGTATAAAAACGAAACTCCTTTTGGAGTCATCATCCATTTATGACAAGCACCGGTATAGATATCTGCTTGTAAATTTTTGATGTTGAGAGGAATATGTCCAGGTGCATGAGCACCATCAATAAAAGTGGTGATGCCTAGTTGTTTTGCTTTGTTGCAAATTTCTTCAATGGGAAGTTTGATGGCAGTGCTGCTTGTAATATGGCTTATGAATATCAATTTTGTGTTTTCATTTACCTCCTTAAAAAAGGTTTCAATCAATTCTTCTTTTGATTGAATTGGGAGATTGATATGGCAGACTTTCCATTTTGCTTGTGCTTTTTCACAATAATACTTCCATGTTCTTTTCACAAGCTCCATATTCTAGATTGGTTGTTAGGACTTCATCATTTTGTTTCAGTGGAAAACTTTTTGCTATCAAATTTACGGCATAAGAAGGATTGGTTACA
>LNFQ01000004.1 GCA_001567165.1 Bacteroidetes bacterium OLB11 | reverse complement strand
ATTTTTGAGCATAAGCAAGATTATATTTTGTTTCAAAAGAATGAGGATTTTTGTTTTAAGATTGCTTGAAATATTGAATAGCTTCATCCCATTTTTTTGTTCGAGAAAAGCGTTTCCTATATTATGATTTGCAATTGATTTTAAATGTTTATCCTTTGCTACGTTTGCCACAGAGGTAAATTGTTTATTAGCTTCATCCCATTTTTTTTGTTGATATAAAGCATTCCCTAAGTTATATTGTATCTCTTTATTTTGTTGATTTTTCAAAGAAGATTGATATTTCGATTCTGCTTCTTTAAACTGCCCACTAGCATAAAGTTTATTGCCTTCGTAGGCTTCTTTATTTGCAATTTGAGCAATTGAAATAAGGTGAGAAAAAATAAAAATAATCATAAAGCTAAGGTGTCTCATATTGTTGCTCCTTTTTTTCGTGTTGGAATAAAAAATTCAATAATTAATGAGAGCAATCCGATGATTAAAAAATATTGAAAATAGCTGTTGTAGTTGACAAATAAGCTATCTCCAAATTCTTTTTGCTCTATCGTATTGACATGCTGTACAATAGCCTGTACGGTAGATTCAGTATTCGTGAGCTGCTCATACACACCTTGCCCTTGCCTTGCAATTTCTTGCAATTCTTTTTCGTTTAATTTTGTAATCACGTCATTTCCTTTTTCATCTTTTTTATTATCGTTTGATTCTGCATCCCAAATGGGTGAGCCATTGACTGAACCAATACCAACAGTATTAATCATAATCCCTTCCTGCACAGCCTTCTTGGCTTCATCCAATGCTGATTCATCATGATCTTCTCCATCTGAAATTAATACGATTGATTTGTATTTTGTTTCTTTTGTATTAAAGGCTTGGCGAGCCATATTGATTGCTTCTCCAATCACTGTTCCTTGAGTGGGAACCATATTCGGATTAGATGCAGCTAAGTTCATTTTAAATGCCGTTAAATCAACCGTGAGGGGAACAGACATATAGGCTCTTCCTGCAAATATGATTAAGCCAATGCGATTGTTTGGAAACTTTTCAATCATGCGAATGATTAATTGTTTTGCTTTTTCAAGTCTATTCGGTTCGATATCTTTTGCCAACATACTCTTACTCACATCTAATGCAAACACCACGTCAATTCCTTTGCGTTGTACTTTTTCAGACATTGCACCGGATTGTAAGTTTGCTAACGCAACGATTCCAAAAAAGAATGTAAGAATGATTAAAATAAATTTTATTGAAAGAAGTGTTTTGTGATATGTAGAAAATTGCTGTTCGACCAAAGGAAAATTCCCTATTTTCTTCAAGCGATTAGTTCTTATTTTTCGATGAAGGAAATAAAGAAAAATCAATAATGGAATTATCCATAAGCCCCACAAGTACTCAATATGTTGAAATCGTAACATAAGCCAGTGCAAATGTAATTGACTAAAAAGTGCTACCAAACAGTTTAAAAAAGTTTTAACGATATAGATTTTTTTTATTATTGATTAAAAACCCATTTGATAATGTATTCATTATTCTTATGACAATCAACGCAATATACTTAATTTAATGATTTAAAAACCCATTTAAAATAAAAGTAGTTAAGAGCTTTATTTATCAATAAATTTTTTATACCATTCAACTAATGTAACTTTGTACCAAATAAAATATTTTATTATGGCTTATTCAGATAAAGTGTTAGATCACTACAGCAACCCAAGAAACGTAGGAACTCTAGATAAAAATTCACATGATGTCGGCACGGGCTTAGTAGGAGCTCCAGAGTGTGGAGATGTGATGCGATTGCAAATTGAAGTGGATAAAGAATCAGGAATAATCAAAGATGCAAAATTTAAGACTTTTGGATGTGGTTCAGCAATAGCCTCATCAAGTGTTGCCACAGAATGGCTCAAAGGAAAATCAATTGATGATGCAGCAAAAATTGACAATATGGATATCGTAGAGGAATTAAATTTACCTCCTGTAAAAATCCACTGTTCAGTATTAGCAGAAGATGCTATCAAAGCTGCTATTAATGATTATCGCACCAAAAATGGTTTGGAATCATTGGAGATTAAAGAAAGAATAGTTCATTAATATTATTGACATATTTCAAAAAGCACCCACCTATTATGGTGGGTGCTTTTTTTATTGTAAGAGATATCACACTAGAAAAAATTTACCACAAGTAATATCAAGGTGATGACATTCAAATTAGTACAATTTTCCTCAAAAACCACATTGGCCTTACACTTTCTATATTTAGATAAAAGAAAGTGATATAAGAAATTTATAAAATAGGGAAGCGTTTTATCTAAAAAAAAATCATCAACACTCTGGCAGGCTCAAAGGTATTTGCACAGCCAAACCACCATCACTCGTTTCTTTATATTTCACATTCATATCTTTAGCGGTTTCCCACATCGTATTCACAACTTTGTCGAGGCTCACAATAGCATCAAACGGATTACTTTGTAGTGCCAATTGAGCAGCAGTAATCGCTTTAATGGCTCCCATTGAATTTCTTTCAATACAGGGTATTTGCACCAAACCTCCAATTGGGTCACATGTCAATCCTAAGTGGTGTTCCATTGAAATTTCGGCGGCTTGAAGTACTTGCTTTGTAGTTCCTCCTAAGCCTTCGCAAATTGCAGCAGCTGCCATAGAGCTACTCACTCCAATCTCTGCTTGACAACCTCCCATTGCTGCTGAAATGGTTGCTCCTTTTTTGAAAAT
This sequence comes from Bacteroidetes bacterium OLB11, assembly GCA_001567165.1. Classification (GTDB taxonomy): domain Bacteria; phylum Bacteroidota; class Bacteroidia; order Chitinophagales; family Chitinophagaceae; genus OLB11. The sequence continues at coordinate 10,103 of LNFQ01000004.1, read as the reverse complement.
ACAGCCTATTTCGGATGCACATAATAAGAATTTGATAATTTTATCGTCGGTGAATGAATCACAAAATAATACATAATACATTAATACCGCAGGAATCACGCCAGCAGCACCATTAGTAGGAGCCGTTACTACTCTGCTAAACGAAGCATTTTCTTCATTGACAGCTAGGGCAAAGCAACTGACCCAATCTAAAATATATTGAAAATGCGTTCCCCCTTTTTTAATCAGTTCAAACCATTCTTCTCTATTTTGATAGGTTTGATTTTTCAATAATTTTTTATTCAATTTTGCGGCCCTTCGTGTTACTGAAAGCCCCCCAGGCAAAGTTCCATCAGTATGGCATCCTCTGTAAATGCAGTCGAGCATAACATTCCAAATTTTTAAAATTCGTTCTTTGGTTTCAGCTTCAGGCCTCCAAGCATTTTCATTTTCCAACACAACCTCTGCAACGCTCAATCCGGTTTTCATGCACCAGTGTAAGATGTCAGATGATTTATCAATCGGGAATGGTAATTGAACGGTGGATAAATTCAAGTCGTTGATTTCTTCTTGTACAATAAATCCTCCACCGATGGAATAATATGTATCTGAAAAGAGTTCTCCGTTTTCATATTCGCATTCAAATGTCATTGCGTTTGGGTGAAAAGGAAGGCTTTCATTGTATAAAAAAACAAGATCTTTTTCAACAACAAAAGGGATGGTGTGTTCATGTGCTAATGTTAGTTTTTGTTCTTGTTTTATTTTTGAAACGGTTTCATTGATTTTATTCACATCAAATAATTCGGGGTCTTCGCCACAAAGCCCAAGTAAGACAGCGATATCGGTACCATGCCCTTTTCCTGTTTTTGCAAGTGAGCCAAAAAGGAAGACTCGTAATTTCTTTATTTGATTTAACTGTTTTTTGTTTTTTTCGATGAAAGTTGTAGAAGCTTTCCATGGGCCCAAGGTGTGGGAGCTACTGGGACCAACCCCTATTTTAAAAATATCAAATATTGATATTGACTCGTATGCCATATCTTTTTTATTTTACACAAATATACAGTATAAAGGATTCTTCTTTTAAAATTTAAATGAATAAAAGTTTATCCAAAGATGTGATTGGAAATGGTTTCGAACGTCTTTTGCCAAAAAATAATTGGTTCTAATGCAATAAATTTTAATAGTATGAAAAGGAGTGATTATTGAATGATTAGCTTTTTCACTTTTGTTTTTCCGTTGCTAATGAGTTTAGCAACATAAACTCCTTTTGCAATATTTTGTAGTTGAATTGGATCTCCACTTTTTACGTCATGACTTTTTACGACTTGACCTGTATTGGAAATAATTTCTAATTTATTGACTTCATAATTATTTTCAAAATTGATATAAATAATATCTCCGTTTGTAGGATTTGGATAAATATTAAATTCCATCTTATTGGCATCTTGAATGCCCGCTGGATAGTTTATTTTTTTAACCGCTATCCATTTGTCATTTAAGTCAAAATAGACATTGCCGCTTGCTTTCACTTTAATACGTCCCCAAGTTGCATTCTCATTGGGATAAACCCCTGTATAACTTCCGTTATTCGGAACACCGGTTGCTATGACGTATTGGAATGTTTTAGCACTATCATTTGAGAAGAGAATGTCCACTTTGTCTGTGTTAAAAGGAGCTGCATTAGTGCCTGCTACATCCCAAGTGACAGTGAGCGGAGAGTTTCCATTGAAGGTTTGTCCTGCTGTATTTTGGCTAGTAACTCTAAATAAACTTGCTGTTGTTTTAACGTCCAATTGTAAGACATCAGGACTTGTATAAAATGCCCCATATCCATTATTTAAATCTCTTAATGTGCATTTAAATTTTAAGCTACGTTGATTATCGGGTAATCGTTCTCCTTTATATGATTCTATATTTTGTACTAAATATTTTAAAGTTGGAAATACTCTTGTGCCAGAAGTTGTGGGATAAAACGAACGTAAGATGGGTCCGGTTGTGGTAGTGGCATCCCATGCTGCTCCACTGTTTGATTTATCATATTCTTCCCAACAATAAGTCAAAGGATTATTATTTCCGTCTGTTCCTACTGCTGTCAATTCAAATGCTGTACGGTATGGGATGGTATAGGTTTGTGCAATGGGGGCTAGCGTTGGCAACGTATTGTTGGAAGGGGTATTCGATGCACATGCCATCACATTATTATTGGTCATTTCTTCTAGACTGATTAAATGATAATAAGCATCACTATGAGATTGTATATCATCTGTGCTACATATTCCGGCATAACCCATAATAGTTGAAGCGCTTCCAATTTCATAAGCAGTTGAGCTGTTTCTATTTCCTGAGCAGCTCCCTGATACAGAGTTAAATGTATGATTAGCTCCAAATTGATGTCCCATTTCATGAGCAACATAATCTATATCAAAAGGGTCTCCTACTGGATTTGAAGAACCTGTAACACCTTGTGCTTTGTAGCTATTGCTACAAACGCAACCTAGAGATGCGATTCCACCACCACCTGTACTGAACACATGACCATAGTCGTAGTTAGCAGAGCCAATGCGACTTGTAACGGTTGTTTGGTTTTGACCGAGCATAACTCCTCCATTATTATTGGTGTATGGGTCATTTGTTAAGAAAATGAGCGTATCGTTATTCGCAACTAAGTTTGCGTGCATTGATAAATCTTTTTCAAAAACACCATTCACACGATTCATTGTTGTAACCATTTTGCTCAACACATTTGGTTTTGTTGGGTTAGCTCCGGCTACTGCTACTGAATATTCTTGAGTACAAGCCAATGCGAGGCGATAAGTTCTTTTGTTTGTTCCATTTTGTTTATTGCCTGTTTCGTTATTTGGAATCCCCGTATATGTTAGTGGCATTGCTGATTGAGTGGGCAGCAATTCATTTTCGTTTTCGAAATGGCATTGCATACGGTCGTTCAGTGGTTTTTGAAAATCGTTTTTATAATAAACCATATACCAATCAGAAGGAATATCTTTATAAGGATCGATAAAATAGGTATATTCTCCATTGAAAATAATAGCGTGGAATCCATAGTTTGTAAAATCTAGTTTTCCGGTAATATGAGGATTATCAACGGATATAGCGGTATAGGTTTTAATGTCAGGATATTTATCGGCTAATGGTTTTTCCATCATAGGACATTCAAAAACTTTAAAATTTATCATAGAGCCATCTGGGCTTGGCAAGCTCATAACAATGCTTTGCCCACTTTCTTCGGTCGGAATACTGAGTTGCATGAGTTTAAATTCACTCGTATTTAATTTTGATAAAATATATTTTTGAGGTTCAATAATCTGAGGTCCTGGAACCGTTATTTTTCTTTCATCTGAATTTTGCCAAAAGTTCTTTGAGTCTGAAAATCCGTTGAAAGGAAGTGCCATAAAAGGAAGTAAGAAAAGGATCTTTTTCATATTATTTTTTAAAAGAGTTTTTTATTCAAAATTTTGCTTTATAAATGAAGGGTCGTTTTTGCTATAACAAGCGTAGTAAATTTTTTTATTGAAGAGATAAGGGGTTGCGAAATAAGTTTCTCCATTATATTCTATCATAATTTGAGTGGTTTTTCCATCACATTCGATTCTTGCGGTATTGTGTGGATTATTTTCTTCGACAGCTTTAAAAGTCATTAAGTCGGGGTATTTGTTTTGCAAAGTGCTATCCATTGTCCATACTCTTGCGATTTGAAATTCTTTGCAGTTAATTGTTTTATTGCTATAAAGCGGCAGAATGATTTTATGTGTAAAGGTATCGAAAGGGATTGTTTTTAGGTAGGCAGAAAAAACGGTATCGTTTGTTGTAACCAATTTATAATTTGATGGTTTTGATATGTTTTCTGGAAATTGAAATTTGATGTTCAGGGCCAAATACCAAGCAGACATTCCATAGGGTGCATAACAGAGCATCAAGCTTTGGTTGATGGTATCTGACTTTGTAATTGTTTGACTTCTCATTTGTGTTCGTTTTACATTCTTCCTTTTTGCTTTTGATTTTTGAGCAAACGATTGAATATCGACCAAAAGTATTAAAGACAATAAAATAAAAATTGATCTTTTCATGAGTATATAAAATTAAATTTAAAAACCCGAATTTACTGGAAATCTGTGAAAATTGCGACAAAGTTTACATTTTCTCTTGGCTTTGTAGCAATATGCCAATTTCCATGGTAGTTTATTTCGTAGGGTACTAAATATTTCCCTGCTGTTTTAAGTTTCACTTTCATATCCACATCAAAATCGTAAAATAGCGTTTTTAATGATAAAGAATAATTTCTTGCTACGATCGTATAATCTGAAACCCGAAACCATGTGCTTAATTCATTAATGACAACATCTTTCTTATACTCAGGTTTTGGCACAGCAGTAAAGATATAACAGTCTTCGTTGTTGTATTCTCGCCTAGAAAGTTTAAACTTATATTTGTCGATGGTGGGCTTATCAAAAATCGCCACATTGTCTCCGATTCCTGGTATGCCTTTTATTTTTTTTCCGGGATTAAAAATTAATATCCTCAACTGCTCTTCATACTTTTGACTTCCTGAATAAATTTTATCACCTACTATATTTGTTTCATTGCAAACTTCATCTTTTGTGAAAAATAAATGAGCATAAAGCTTTGCCGTATAGTATTTGTAATCTTTCTTTTTGGTATAAAAATCTCCTGTTGTTTTTTCACTTTTTTACAATCATCTTTCTACAATTTCCTTTACGCACTTGTTGTGTAATGCTATTAAAAGAGGCCTTCACTTCGTCTTTTTTATCCAGCACCTCTATTTGATTAAACATGCTAAAATTCATCAACCGCAAAGATTTGAATGCCTTGTAAAAGGTCGTATCTTTTTTGACTCTATCAATGAAAGATTGAAAATCAAATCCTTTTCTCACTTCTCGAATCATCACTTCATCTAGTTCAATACCTTGGTATATTTTTTCTTGCTTAGGTTGTGCCAAAAGTATGGGAGGCAAAATTGTCCATAAGAAAAAGAATAATTTAAAGAAATGATTTAACTTTATTAAAAATCGAAATGGATATGAAAAAATTTGGAACAATCTGTTGTTTCGTTTTGATGAATATTAATCTTTTTGCTTCTCCGGCTTCTCGAAGTGATACGCTAGATATTCGCAAAACTAAAATAGAAATGAATATAACCGATTTTGTATCTAAAAATATTATTGGAAAATCTTCTCTTTTGATAAAAAGTAAAATGAATAATGTGCAACAAGTCCTTCTCGACATAGAGGGGCTTAGCGTTGACAGTGTAATTTCAAGCGGTCAATCACTTGCTTTCACACATACTTTTCAAACTTTAAATATCCAATTGCCTAATACGCTCAATCAAAATGATAGTGTGCTTTTGAATGTTTATTATCATGGAGTTCCCATTGCCGATCCACAATGGGGGGGCTTTTCTTATGTTGGCAATTATGCTTTTCAAATGGGGGTTGGATTCAATGCTCAGCCTCATTCTTTTGGTAGAACGTGGCATCCTTGTTTTGACAATTTTGTGGAAAGAAGTGCTTACGAATTTTCAATCACAACTAGCAATGATAAAATGGCGGTCTGCAATGGACTTTTGATTGATAGCATTTCAAACCCTGACAACACGATAACTTGGCATTGGAAATTGGATGAAGAAATTCCTTCTTACTTAGCATCTGTTGCTGTTTGCAATTATGTTTTCGTAAAAAAAGTTTTAACCGGAATCAATGGAAACATAGATGCACTTATTGCTTGTGAAGCCGTAGATAGCAATAAAGTGAATGGTTCATTTTCTCATTTGCAAGAATCTTTCTCCATGCTTGAGCAAAATTTTGGACCTTATTTATGGCCTCGTGTTGGGTATAGTCTTGTGCCTTTCAATGCCGGTGCAATGGAGCATGCCACCAATATTCACATCGGCAAACCCTTTATTGATGGCTCTTTAAACTATGAAACGCTCATTGCTCATGAGTTGTCACATCATTGGTGGGGCGATTTAGTCACTTGTCATCATGCGGGTGATATGTGGCTCAATGAAGGCTTTGCAAGTTATTGCGAACTGCTACATCAAGAATATACTTATGGAAACAAAGCCTACCTCGATGCAATGAAAGCAAATCATTTTAATGTATTAGCAAAAGCTCATGTTAGTGATAATGGCTACAAAGCAGTAGCCAATATTGATAGCCTGAATACGTATGGTGCAACCGTTTACAATAAGGGAGCCGACATGATTCACACTCTTCGTTCTTATCTTGGAGATTCTTTATTTTTTAATGGATTGACGGCATTTTTAAATCAGTATCAATTTCAAGATGTTTCAACAATTCAATTAAGAGACTTTTTGAGTAACTATACCGGAAAAAATATGAATCCCTTTTTTGACAATTGGATTTTAAGCCCGGGATTCACTCACTTTTCAATAGACAGTACACAAATCACACAGAATGGAACAATTTTCGATACGAAAGTTTTTTTAAGACAGCGAAAACATCATTCAACAGACTATTACAGTCAAGTGCCACTAGAGCTTGGGTTTTATGATGAGCAAATGAATTTACATATTCATTCCTTAGAATTTTCAAATCGTTGTTTAGAGTTTAATGTCCAATTGCCATTTGAGCCAAAAATGATTGTGATTGATCCTTTGTATAAAATAAGTGATGCCATTACTGAGGAGAAAAAAATCATCACAGGACTAGGCGTTTCTAATTTTACACAAGCCAAAATAAAACTGTTTACAAAAGGCTTTTTATTAGGACAAAATGATTCTACACTGATTCAAGTTGAGCATCATTGGGTTGCTCCCGATCGGTTCAAATCTCCAGCTGCTGCGAATGGATATATTCTTAATGATGTTCGATATTGGAGAGTGACAGGCATTCATCTAGAAAACATTAAAGGTATTCTCCAATTTGATTATGATGGACGAAATAATAATAACTATTTAGATAGCAATTGGGTCAAATTAAACAGCGAAGATTTTATTCATTTATTTTATAGAAAAGATGCAAGTGAAGAATGGCAAATAGCAAATGATAGCCTGAAAGTAGGTGCATTGAATGATGGCTATGGAAGCGTTTTTGCTAAAGAAATTAAAGCTGGCGAATATTGTTTAGGAATAAAAAATATCAATTACACCGACCCAATTATAACAGATGCTCCCTCCGGAGGATGCTCCATCGTTTTAAGCACATCTCCATTGGTGGACGACAATCATGCGTCCGATTTTATCATTTATCCTAATCCAGCTTTAAACGAAATCAATATTCACTTTGCTAAAAATGAAGATAGAGAACTAGTGGTTGAATTATTTCATTTGAACGGTCAATTACTGATGAATAAAAAAATTCACTCTGCTCAAAAAGATTACAACCTGCAACTACCAAGCGTTAAAGCAGGGTTCTATTTTTTAAAAATAAATGATTTCAAAACGAATCAAATTCGATTTGAAAAATTAATCATCGAATAAATTGCTTACCCGTTTTCAGTTTTTAAATATGGATAACATGAACGACTTTGTTTTATCAATACCTTTGCAACATGAAAAAATCTCTTGTATTCACCTCCCTCTTTTTATTAGTTTTTGCAACCTCAAAAGCAGAAAAAAGAAGAGTGCTATTTCTCGGAAATAGTTATACCTATACTAACGATTTGCCAAATACGCTCAAACAATTGGCCTTATCGCTCAATGACACTTTAGAGGTTGACAGTTATGCTCTTGGTGGAGCTACTTTTAATAATTTAGCCAATAGCCCTAACACACTTGCCAAATTGCAAATTGCAAATTGGGATTATGTCATTTTACAAGGTCAAAGTCAAGAACCTGCTTTCAGTCCAGCTCAAGTAGCCAATGACACTTATCCTTATGCAAAACAGTTGGACAGCTTAGTGCATGTTTATAACCCTTGTGCTGAAACTATCTTCTTTATGACATGGGGAAGGAAAAATGGAGATGTCGCAAATTGTGCTGCTTACCCTCCCATCTGCACCTTTGAAGGAATGCAACAAAGACTTCGAGAAAGCTATATGGAAATGACTCAAGATAATCATGCCACTTGCAGCCCTGTTGGTGTTGCATGGAAAAATGTCAGAAATCAATTTCCTGCTATCGAACTTTATAACCCAGATGAGTCGCATCCCGCTTTGAACGGAACTTACTTAGCTGCTTGCACTTTTTATAGCTCTATTTATCAAAAAAGCACCGTTGGTGCATCTTATACTCCTATCGGAATGAATGCCACCGACGCAAGCAATATTCAAACTGTTGTTTCATCTACTGTATTGGATAGCTTAGAAACTTGGCAACAATTTGGCTCTTTACCTCTTGCAAATTTTAATTATTCAAATAACCAAAACTCATATTCTTTTACAAATCTTAGTAATCGAGCTTCTCAATATGAATGGAATTTTGGTGATGGCTCTCCACTCAATAACACACCAAATCCAAGTCATCTCTACAACACTGCTGGTAATTATACCGTTACTTTAAAAGCAGTAGATAGTTGTGGCAAATATTCAATTCGATCAAAGTCTTTTACAGTGACATTAACTCCCAATCAAATAACTAATATCAACAGCAGCAATAATGAAAATATTTTTTATAAAAATGGGACATTCTTCTTGAATACTAAAGCAAACGAATTAAAACTTTTTGATTTAAATGGTCGGTTGCTATCTTCTCAAAAATCACTCAATGAAAACACTTCATTTCATGTAGCAAATATTCCAAACGGAATCTATTTTTATCAAATTATTTTGACTGATAAAAAGGTTATAAGAGGCAAAGTGCTGGTTGACTAAAACCACCTTAATGGATTTCTTTTTGCAGATGCTATGCTCCTTCTTAAATTTAAAATAAAAGCAAAAATAAAGTAGAGAATGAGAGGAGAACCAAATGTCAAAAATGAAATATAAATAAACCACAAACGAATTCGGGAAATAGAAATATTAAACTTCTCCCCAAGGTAGGTGCATACCCCAAAAATAGTCCACTCAATATTATTTCTAAATGATTTCATGTTTCAAATTTAATACAAAATCAGATGTAATAGACAATAATGCACCTTAAAAAAATAACTGTAATTATTATTAGTACCCACTATAACTACCTTTGTTGGTGTTGTCAAGAAACAAGACAAAAAAACTTTTCTTTTGCTCCTTTGTATCAACACAAAGGAACCTAAAAATCAAGGCTGTATTGAATATCGCTAAAAATTTCCTCGTATGTCTAAAATAAAAAAGCTCGCTCCTTTGATCTTCACTTTACAGTTTTTTAAAAAACGAATTACTCTATTATTTTCCTAACTCACATTCGATAAAGGCAAGGAAGGACTATTTCAATAATCCCTTGCATGCACGCCATCTGCCCCTTTGTTGATGTTGCCAACAATCAATACAAAAGACTCCTCCTAAAAAGAGAAAGGCGTGCCATTGGCACGCCTTTCTCTTTTTCAATTACAAACTAATGTCTAGTCATTTTTTCTCACTTTGCTTGTGAAACTTAGCTTGTTGTTGCTATACACTTGTACTGTATAAACACCACTCGCTATATCGCCTAAACTTAGTTGGATATGATTCGCTCCAGCTTGCGATTTCGCATCGATTTGTTTCACCACGCGACCACTCATGTCTAATACTTTCACACTCGTGTTTTGTGCTGTCGGTGCGTATAAATCAACATTCAATACATCCGTTGTCGGATTTGGATAGATGTTCACACTGCTTCCGTCTGCTCCCCATATCAAGTCGATCACTTTTGCATGTACACTCACGCGTCCGTCTATATCTACTTGTTCTAAACGATAGTAGTTATGACCTAACTGTGGTTTGGAGTTCTCTGCTTGATATTCTAAGCGAACTTGGCTGTTTCCATTCAACCCTTTGCTGTTTACTTGAGCTATCGTGTTGAACGTGATTCCATCTGTACTGTGTTGTAAGTTGAAGTAAGCATTGTTTTGTTCACTGGCTGTTGTCCAGCTTAGTAAATCACTGCTTGTTTGTTTTTCGCCTGTAAACGAAATCACTGTTGCCGGTAATGGTACATTTCCAGCATTCACACTATGTACTCTGAACTGACTGAAACTTGGTGTGTTGAAACTCAATTCCCAGTATGTTCC
>LNFQ01000003.1 GCA_001567165.1 Bacteroidetes bacterium OLB11 | reverse complement strand
TATTGATTTGCATATTTGATTGAAAATAAAGCGCCGTTATCAACTTATAATAGAACGACTTTTTATTGCTGTGTATCGCTGCTTTTGGGTTGACAATAATGGAATGATTGTAGTTTGAATATTTAGCTTTCACATACTGATTTGTGGGTGTAAAAATGCGGATATACAATTTCTCATCAGGGAAAATAGCTAACTCAAATTCATTCAATTGCTCAATAGAATCTTTGTTGTAATCTCGCCAAACATATTGCCCTTGCCCAGCTACAACCTTCACATAAGTGTATTCTCGTTTAGGTTCTTGCCCTGCTCCCATTTCATAAAATAAGTTTCCAGTAATAAGTCCTTTCAAAAATGAAAAATGATAATCAACTCTTCCTAGCAAGGATTCTTCTGGCTGAATATTTGTCAATGTGGTATCATTGACAGTTAGTTTTCGATAAGAACCATTCAACCGAATTTCTTGGTTTTTAATAGAAACTATTTGAGTGTTTAAAGAAAAAGTATTGCTGACATTATTTTGTTTGAGCTCATTATTGATAGGTATTCTATCATGTCTTATTGTGTAGTCTGCCATGAAACTATTTGCATTTTGCTGATTGTTTTTGATATAAAAAGTGAGGGCATCATATGAGAAAGAACTTTTCAATAATGTGTCTAAAAATTTATCTTTAATTTCATTATGTTCAACATACAACTTGCTACCAATACGGGTTTCATGAAGAATATTGAATAATTTTTCTAGTTCAACACTAGGTCTATAAAATGTACTATTTTGTTTGCTTGAAGTCTGTTGCATCACAATTCCTTTGACTAAAGAAGTGATATTTTTTTCTTGAAATTTAAAAACTAAAGAATGTTGAGAGCCAGTAAAAATAGCAGTTCTGATAAAAGAGCCAAACAAATATTCAAGACTTTTTGATTCTGTTTTTTGGAGTTTAGTAGAAAAATTAATGACATGCTCGTCTCCAAGTGCTTCACTTGCATCTAAATTCCAATCACGATTAAACTCCACGCTACGATAGGGTTCTAGCGGTTTGAATCGATAATTAGTGTATTCATAATTCAATTTGCTTTTTAGTAAAATATCTTTCTTTGCATTCAAGATTCGCTTTTCATCATAAGTCAACTTGGTAGCAATACCTGTATGATGATTATTGTCAATAGGTGAAAATAAATTTGGGTCTTGATTGCTCAGGGCTGATTCGAAAATTAAATTTTTATTTGCATCAATTTTATAATCCATTCCAAGCGAAACCAACTGTTGTTTTTTAGGAGTGACCAGCATGACTATCGGTTCATAATCACCTTGCTTCACACCATTAATTGGAGGCACCCACGCATACACTCTCCCATTTGAAATATTAATAGACTGCACATAATTTCCATTATTTGTACCGACAGAAGAAAAGCTTAATGAATACTTTGCACTATCAGGATTACTTGAATGAATATACACATCACGATATAAAATCCCATTATACTGAGTATCGATTTTTTTTATACAAAAATTTGATTGGTCGAAAAGGTATCTTGAATAACTACACTCGGATAATAAGCTTGATGAATACTATCTCCAATCGTTGATAAAAAAACGCTTTTGAGTAGAATCTAGCGTTTGCTGAATTCCTTGATTTTTGGCATCTTGATTTGAATAAACATTGAGTTTTAAATAAAGTTTATTATTGAGTGAAATTTCATCATTAAAATACACCAATGAGTTTAAATAATTTCGATCAGCCAGTTCAAACTCGATCACAATTCTCAGATCTTTTGTAATTAATCGTTTGGGCATAAATGTCACTTCGGCTGTATTATAGTCGATGATATAATCTAAATCCTCACCTCGTTGTAACAACATCCCATCTAGGTAAACTTTTTCAGTGCCTGCTAATACAATAAAAAATTGCTCTCCATTAGGCCCTGTCAATTTATATGGACCTTGATTTCCTTCCAAAGCCACAATCGTATTTCTTGAGAATTTTCCTTTTGCTAAAGATGCACCTAATGTCATTTTGTTTGAAAGATTTTTATTAAAATCCACCGAGTTTGATATCATAGCCCCTTGCACTCTTTTGTAATAATTCATGAAATATGTATTAGCACTTTTCATTTCATAATCGCCAACAGTCAGCGTTGTTTTTTTTCTTTTCAATTGGATAAAAACCTTATCAAACTCTTGTATTTGTTGCGTATTTCCTTGTGGTTGAAATGGAATATTATTATCAGTAATGGCACCTAAAATATGAATACTATCTCCTAATTCTCCATCAAATTGCAAATTGAATTGAGAATTTAAAATGACATCTTGAGAGTTGCCAAAAGAGAGAGCTCTGCCAAAACTCCCTAAATAATTAACATTGCCAAAATCGACAAAAGGAGCTGTATTTCCGGCATCTTCGGCATTGTAATAATAGGGAGTCATTGTAAAATTTTGTTCAATTTTTTGAGCATCTTTATGAAAAAATTTTTTGTAAAAAAACAACGGAAATGTTCGATAAGAAATCACAATCGAATCCACAGAAGCCACTTTTTTCCAATACAAAATACTTCGAAAATAATCGACTTGATAAAAAGAAGTATCTATGTTTTCGACATACAAAGACCCAGGTATGATACTAAGAGAATCTATGATAATTGAGTCTTTTGCATTGACAATTGTTTTAATCAGCTTGGAAGAATGCCATTCCTTATCTTGTGCGTTTGCAGAAAACATCGCAGCGAATAAAATAAAAAAACAAGTAATGAATATTCGTTTCAAAGCTCAAATAAATAACGTTTAAAAGTAAATATTAAGTATAGTAAATTCGTAATTAATTTTAATTTTTCAATATATAAAATGAAATAAACACTATTTACATAGCATTTAATACTGATTTAAAAAAAATATAAACTCCTTTAAAAATGAATGATTGAGTGAAAATTAATTTTTTGTTTGATTAATATAAGTAAATTTGAGATTCAATATTTTCGACTTCCAAACCGATGACAAAATCACTTAGTATATTTTATTATATCATAGGAAGCATTCTTTTTATGCTTTTCCCCATTTTGTTATCTCCTTATTTTGTCAGCAATTTTACTATATTTCAAAACCCATTTATCCTTAGAGATATCATTAGTTACAGCCTTGGATTGATTTACTTTTTTTTCAATAGCTATTACATAATTCCCGAGTTTTATTTTAAAAAGAAATATATATCGTTTAGCTTAATATCCTTTTTATTTTTGTTAATTTTAGTAACAATCCCAAGATTGTTAATCAAAATTAATGAAATGGATTATTTTGATTTTGGAAAGCATTCCCCCATCATTATTTTAGTACAAATCAAACATCACCTTTTGTTGTATTTTGGTATAGTGTTTGCATCGCTTTCGATTACGATTAATGATAAATTAAAAAAATCGCATCGAGAAAAATTGATTAATGAATTATCATATCTCAAGGCTCAAATCAATCCACATTTTTTATTTAATACTCTAAATAGTATTTACTCGTTAGCAATTGAAAAGTCTGAACATACACCTGCTGCCATTGTAACCCTCTCCAGTATGATGCGTTACGCAATTAGTGACACAACTGCCAAGTTTGTTCCACTTGAAAAAGAAATTAATTATATCAATGATTATATTAAATTACAAAAAATAAGGTTAGGCGATACAGTCATATTAAATTGCTCCATAGATGGAGATCTTGAAGGGAAACAAATAGCCCCTTTGCTATTAATTCCATTTATAGAAAATGCATTCAAACATGGCGTGAACCCCGAAGAATCATCGCAGATAGATATTCAAATTAGCGTATCAGATTACTATTTATATCTTCAAGTATTTAATTTAAAAGTGCCTCACAAAGTTCAAACACAATTAAAATCAGGTTTTGGTCTTGAAAATGGACGAAAACAGCTAAAACTTTTATATCCAAATAAACATTCTTTCAAAATAGAAAATAAAAATCTTAGCTTTACAGTTACAATTAAAATCCAATTAATATGATAAGGGCAATCGCAATCGATGATGAACCACCAGCACTCAAAATCATTGAGACCTTTTGTAATATGAATGAAAATATTACATTAGAAAAAGTATTTTCAAAGCCAAATGATGCATTGAAATACATGAATAACTTTCCTGTTGATTTAATTTTTTTGGACATTCAAATGCCATCCGTTTCTGGAATTGAATTTTATAAAAATTTGGATACAGAAGCAATGGTTATTTTCACTACCGCACATAGTGAATACGCTGTTGAAGGATTTAATTTGAATGCTGTTGATTTTTTGCTGAAACCTTTCACGTACGATCGATTTCAACAAGCTATCAACAAAGTACAAGATTATTTTAATCATATTAATAATGATGAAAAATCAAGACAGCCTTTCTTATTTATTCGAGCTGATTATAGTTTAATAAAAATCAATATTAATGAAATTATTTATTTAGAAGGATTGAACGACTATGTGAAATTTCATTTAGAAAATCAAAAGCCCATCATTGCACGAATGACCCTAAAAGTACTTATCGATCGCTTGCCTGCTAACGAATTTATTCGTGCTCACCGCTCCTACATTATCCCTATTAAAAGAATTAATTACATACGCAATAAAACTATTTTTATACAAGGGAACGACAAAGAAATTCCTATTCCGATTGGCAAAAGCTATGAAGATGACGTATTGAAAAATGTAAGACCTGAATCATAATGACTCATCAAAGTTTTCTAATTGCCAATGCTTCAGTAGCATCATTCGCTCTTGCTCATTCAACTTATAATTCTCATAATGCCCGGCTGCAAACTTTTGCCGATAGGCTTCATAAAGACTAATTGCACATGCCACGGAAATATTCAACGATTGAATAATTCCTACTTGAGGAATAATAAAATTTCCATTACAAAAAGATAAAGCCTCTTCTGAAACTCCTTCACTTTCATTGCCAAACACAAGAGCAGTTGACTGCGTCAAATCAAGTGAATACAAGCCTTTTGCAGCTTTGCTCAAATGAGTGCACCAAATATTTTTATACTTATTCTTAATCACTTCAAAGCATGAAACGATATCCTCAAAATGATGAACATACATCCACCTGTTAGCACTTGCACTTGTGCTATCGTTCCATCTTCGCTTGGTAGGCATTTTAGTTTTTATGACATAAATTTCCATTATACCCACCGCTTCACAAGTTCGCATCACTGCCGAAATATTATGTGGATCCATCACATTCTCCAACACAACCGTTAAGTCATTTTGTTTATGATTTATCAACTGTTCAATTTTACTTCTTCTTTCTGGTGTCATATTAATTTATTTCAAACGGAAACGAAATTAAATAAAGTTTTATGGAACCGCTCGATAATTATTATAATAATTTTTTTTTGATTATATTCATATCATGTTGTAATCTTGCACAAGAAATGAGTTTTTATATTTCTTTTTAGTTTTAAAATCTCTATAAAATATTTAAACTCTCTACCACAAACTTCACCAATATTATTTATTACCATTATATATTTTTTTTAGAAAATTTTCATGTATGAATTATACTTTAAATGAACTCGACCATTTGATTTTTCCAGAGTTTAAAAGAAATTGCCGCACAATTAGGAATAGAAAATTTAAACGAATTAATTGAAAAACAAAAGTTTAATTT
>LNFQ01000002.1 GCA_001567165.1 Bacteroidetes bacterium OLB11 | reverse complement strand
GTTGATGAAAGCAATGAGCTTTTTAATAGGCTTTTGGATTATTTGACCGCAGTGAAAACCATATTGATTGCATAAATTTTGAAGAATATCTTTTAGATAAAAAGCCACCGTTCCGGTAAAATGAATTGTCCTATTTTGAACGGAAGGGTATCTCAACAAATGGGTTATAAAAAAATCGTTGATGCAATCTTCAGCAATATTCTCAATCATATAATGCCCTCGATGCTCAAACACAAATGGGGCAAAGCTTGCAAGGTATCTATTAGGAAAACTTTTTTGATATAAATTTTCAAAAATCACTTCCAATTGGTGTTCATATTTTTCTTCAAAATGGGTCTTTAAATCTTGATCAAAAATGCCGTTTAAGTAATACTGCAATACCTTTTTTCCAATGTGATTACCACTTCCTTCATCTCCTAAAAGATAGCCCAATGAAGTTGTTTTGTATTCAATTTTTTTTCCATTATAATAGCAAGAATTACTACCTGTTCCCAATATACAAACGATTCCTTTTTCATTAAAGCAAGTCGCTCTTGCAGATGCAAACATATCGCTATTGGTCTCCACTTTTTTTACCCGAAAATGAGATTTTAAAATGTTATTCATTCTCGTTTTGTTTTGTTTGTTATGAACTCCTGCACCGTAAAAATGAATTTCGTCTAGGCTTAATTTTGCTAAATTCATTTTCAACTCATTGGTGAGAATGTTTTTTATTTGTTCGTCTGTTTGCAAAAGAGGATTGATTCCTTGAGTCGCATACGTTTTTGATTTATTGTTTTGAATAAGACACCAATCTGTTTTGGTTGAGCCACTTTCAATAATCAACTGAATTTTTGTATTCATAATAGAAATTAAAAGTGTGAAGTTAGCACTTTTGTAAAAAAGGCGTAGCTATTCTCTAATATTTATATTTAATCCCAATGCTAAGCCCTTGAAAATAGGATCTTTCAGCTACAGGACCTTTTTCTAGTGGGGAGCAAGTAAAAGGCATAAAACCGATATGATATTGTAAAGAATAGACCATTTCACGATTAAAAATAGTACAATTTTTTTCAATACCAACCATAAAATAGGGATAATAATTTGCGGGTTGAAAGTTCATTCTTTTGTCAATAGAAGGGCTTTCATTCATCAAGTTCACTTTTGAGATTGGACTTGTCCGAAACACTCCACCACCACTAATAATAGATGTTTTATGTTTTAAATTTAATTCAATATTTGTTTGAGCAAAACTTGATATTGGAGGGGCAGAAGCAACAGTTTGATTATGAGTTTCTTCTTTTGCATAGTGTTGTAATTTTTGTTGTAAAATGCTAAAGAAAGTAAGAGAATATTGTAAAGAAAAAGTAAGATGGCGATGCACACTCAATTTATGTTCGATACTTGCCTGTGATGAAAACCTTTGAAATCCTAGCTTATAGGTAGGTATTGAAGAATTAT
The DNA here is from genome assembly GCA_001567165.1 of Bacteroidetes bacterium OLB11. GTDB lineage: Bacteria > Bacteroidota > Bacteroidia > Chitinophagales > Chitinophagaceae > OLB11. The sequence continues at coordinate 6,565 of LNFQ01000002.1, read as the reverse complement.
TTTGAGCTAAAGGAGAATAGTAAAATGAGTTGAAACAGAGGTAGGAGTGCAATGAATATTTGGGTGAGGAATGGATATTCCACACATTTGATAAAAGCAATAAGAGTAAAAATAATAGCTTTTTCATATTGGTTTAATTACTCATTTCACTAAAGGTAACGATAAATTTTGAATATTATTATAAAAGGATTAAAAATGTACTATAATTTTTTTTACATTTGCTTTATGGCTTCGTAGTTCAATGGATTAGAATATCAGATTTCGGCTCTGATGATAGGGGTTCGAATCCCTTCGAAGTCACTTTTAGTATAAGCTAAAATATCTACAGATTATTTTAGCTTATACTATTTAGAGGCGATTTTTATTGCAAAAAAAGAAAAAAGTAAATAAGAAACACATGTTGAAAGACCTACCCATAGTGGAAAGTTGAATGTGACAAATAAAACAATTCCTCCAAGCAAAAGAATAAATCCAACCACAAATCCACTCAGTGTTTTATAAATTTGAGGAGATAAACGACAAGCTAAGTATGAGCCAAAAAAACTACTGAGTGCATGACCCAAAATATAGATAAGGAAAATCGAAGTGGATGTCTCTTTTATCATGCTATCATACGCTTCTTTACTAGGATTTGCAACGGGGGATGTTCCAAATTTTACTAATATACTTTCAGTTTGCATCACTGCCATAAATGATAGGATAATCCCTGCAAAGATGGCAATAATCGTTTGCGTTATTGGATATTTTTTCATTGATAAGTTGCGATATTTACGCCAAATTGTTTGAGGTGATGTAATGTGTGTTTGTGTAATAATTGTACCCACTCTGTAAAATTTAGATTTCCAAAAATGGATTGATAATTCTTAATTCTGAATTATTTTGAAATTTTTCAACAAAATGATTAATCGCAATGTTCAATTCAATTAAAGAATCTTTTGTGCATGCATGTTCTGCTGGAGCCGGAATATCTGGCATGAGCGGATTGGGTGTATTCTCCTTAAAGGGCTTATCACTCATTAAAAATTGATACATTTTTTGAGTAGTCGTTTCGTCGTGTAATGTTTTGTTATCAAGCTCTCCGGCTGCTTGTCGAAATGAATATGTGACATGCTCTATCATTTGTTGAACATTCATTTTGCCAAATAGGGGAGGCGTATTTTCATCCAGCTGATTTAATAGTTGAATGTATTCTGATTTTAAAAATTGAAGTTTGTCCATTTGAAATATGATTTAGCGAACGCCTAAGTATTTGTGAATTTGAAGTGAGAGTTTCCATTGTGGGTTTTGTTGGATAAAAGGGGTAATCAAGTTGAGCATTTCTTTTTCTTTACTCCATTCTGCTTGTAAAAATAAGATGCAATCTTTGTTTACTTTTTCAGCGTGCTCCATTGCCCATTTTAAATCACTTTTATGATATATTACAACTTTTTAATTCACTCGCTTTTTGTAAAACTGACTCAAGTGGTTTCTTAAATTTTTTTGGTGAAACGCATATCCAATCCCAATCACCACTGATTGGATAGGTACCACTTGTTTCAAGGTGTGTTCTCAATCCGGCTTGGTGTAATTTTTGAGTTAGAAATGAACAATTGTACATTAGAGGTTCGCCACCAGTAACAACAACTATCTTTGCATTGTTCAGTTTGATTTCATTTATTATATCATCAATCTGTCGATATTGGTTTTCTGATACGGTCCAACTTTCTTTTACATCACACCAAACACAGCCTACATCACAGCCGGCTAATCTTAGGAAGAAAGCAGCATGCCCTTGGTATTCACCTTCACCTTGAATCGAATAAAAGGTTTCCATAACCGGTAATAAATTTTGATTCATTGGCTGCGTGGATTAATTGTTCAAAGCTCTTGCTAAGAGGGTATTTTTCATTAAGGAAACAATGGTCATCAATCCTACACCTCCCGGCACCGGCGTGATAAAACTGCATTTCGGTGCCACCTGATCAAAGTCCACATCACCAACTAATCGAGTACCACTCTTGGTTTCAGGAGCTTCAATACGATTGATTCCAACATCAATAATAATAGCTCCTTCTTTTACCATATCTGAAGTTACAAAGTGAGGTTTGCCAATGGCAGCAACGATAATATCGGCATTTTTACAAATTTCTTTCATGTTTTTTGTTTTGGAATGGCAAAGTGTTACGGTGCAATTTCCGGGTTCTGAATTTCTACTTAGTAGAATACTCATGGGAGTACCTACGATATTACTTCGGCCAATCACTACACAATTCAGCCCTTCAGTTTTGATTTGATAATACTTTAATAGTAACATAATTCCATTGGGAGTAGCTGGTACAAAGGATTGAAGACCTAGCATCATTTTACCTAAGTTGACTGGATGAAATCCATCCACATCTTTGTTGTAATGAATGGCTTCGATGACTTTATTTTCGTCAATATGCTTTGGTAATGGGAGTTGTACGAGTATGCCATCGATATTTTTGTCATCGTTTAAGAATTTTATTTTATCCAAAAGTTCTTGTTGTGATACTGAATTTTCATAAGTAATTAAAGTAGATTCAAATCCTAATTCGGCACATGTTTTTACTTTAGATGCTACATAGGCTTTGCTTGCAGCGTTTTCTCCTACTAAAATGGCTGCTAAATGAGGGGCACGTTTTCCTTTTGATAAGATCAGGTTTACTTGATTTTTGATTTCGGTTTTATAATGTGCTGAAGCAATTTTGCCATCTAAAAGTTGCATAAATTTTGTTTAGGATTGAAAAATAAAATTGTGCTAAGTTAAGATGTTTCCATTAATTATTTTGGATTCAAGATTTCAAATTTCAAGATATTAAATGTAAATTGATGCATTTATTTCACAAAATATAGAGCTTAATTCAATGCTTCAAATGAACTTTATTTTATTTATTCGTTTTCATTTTTGATAATAAATATTTTACTTTTTGCTTGATTGTTTTCAAAATATTGTGCTTTTAGTGTTGTGTTTTTGGGTAAAATAATGGCACTATTGGCTTGGTAAAAAGTAGAATGAGTTGTGGGATGATTATTATCTAATGTGTAAAAAATTTGACCTTCTTTGAAAGGAGCAATGAGCCTTATTTCTTTCCCTTTTGCGGTTGTTTTTTCATCAGCTTTGATGTTATAAATGACACGAGAATAATAAATTTGATATTTGTCCAATGTATTAAAATGATGTTTTAATCTGGTTTTAAAATTTTCATATCCCGGTCTGTGTTCACCTGTCCACAACACTTCAGACAATGCACACATTCTCGGCAAAGCCATATATTCCACTTGTGAGGACACCTGCAAATATTCACTCCATAGATTGCCTTGGGCACCCAAAATATATTGAGCTTCTGAAGGGTTCAATGTTTTTGGAATTGGGTTGTAAGCGTACACTTTTTCAATAGGTGTGAATCCGCCAAAAGCAAGCGGCTCCGATTTTGAGCTATCTTGATAGTGATCAAAATAGCAATATCCTCCAGGCGACATGACTGCATGATGATGTTGTTTGGCAGCTTCAATTCCACCTTGTTCTCCTCGCCAGCTCATCACGGCTGCATTTTGTGCTAATCCACCTTCAAGAATTTCATCCCAACCAATAATGCTTTTTCCTTTAGAGGTTACATATTCATCGATTTGTTCGATAAAATAACTTTGCAATTCATTTTCATTTTTCAAATGATTTATTTTCATATTTCTTTGGCAGGCAGGACATTTTTTCCAAGCATTTTTGGGTGCTTCATCTCCTCCAATATGAATGTATTGTGACGGAAATAATTCCATCACTTCATCCAAAACATCTTTCAGAAATTGAATGGTCTCATCTTTTGAACAAAAGATTTTTTCACTAACCCCCCACTGTGTCCAAACCTCTGTAGGCTCTTTATCACAACTAAATTCGGGATATGCAGCTAAAGCCGCTTGAGCATGTCCGGGCATTTCAATTTCAGGAACAATGGTGACATGTCTCAACGCTGCATATTTTACAATATCTTTAATTTGTTCTTGCGTATAAAAGCCTTCCACAGGCGTTTTGTCTCCAATATAGGGATCGAAATTTTTTTCCAAAATGGATTCTTTTCTTTTGCTACCAACCGCAGTGAGTAAAGGATATTTTTTAATTTCAATTCGCCATCCTTGATCGTCTGTTAAATGCCAATGAAAGGTATTCATTTTATGCATCGCTAAAATATCAATATATTTTTTTATAAATCCGGTTGGGAAAAAATGACGACATACATCAAGGTGTAAACCTCTCCAACTAAAATTGGGATAATCATGAATATTATCTTTTAAAACGATTTTTTCTTTTTCTGCACTTTGAGTCATCCATTGGAAAAGGCTCATCAATCCATAAAATACGCCACTTTCACTGCCTGTTATTTCTACATTACTTCTTTTCAATTGAATGTGATATTCCTCTTCTTTTGCATTTTTATCAAGAATTAAAATGACTGTATTTTTATCATTTTCTTTCACTGATAATGGTTTTTGGTTTGCATTTTTAAAAAAAGTATTAAAGGTTTCTAACTCATCTTTTAGCTCTTGTGTATTTGTGAAAATATAAGAAAGACTATCAATTGGAATTTTTGTTTCTGATGTTGTACTCTCTTTAGCAAAAGGAATGGTTGTTTGTGAAAATGATTTAAAGAAGATAAATTGGAAAAATAGAATGGTGGAAAAAAATCGAAGCATTTTTTATTTTCAAAGGTAACTAAAAAGAATGTAAACATTGAAATGGAATAATTAAAGTGATTTTAAAATAAACAATCTGTAGTCATGCTATATCTAATGTAAAATATTTTATATAAAAAGTAAAATAAGTTTGTCAGTATGTAAAATATACTTTACATTTGAAAAAAAATTACTAATGCAATCCATATTATTATTACCCAATAAATATAAAATTATTGGTTGGTTCATTCTAATACCAACCACCATTTTTAGCATCATTTTAATGTTTAATGATTTTAATTTATTTAAATTAGATGCTAAAGTTTTTGCAATATTCAATAATGAGATTTTAGGAGAAAGCCAGTATTTTAAGTTCATTGATGTTGATATTACAAATACAGTTGTTGGTATTTTATTAATTATTGGGGCCTTATTAGTTGGGTTTTCTAAAGAGAAAATCGAAGATGAATTTATTTCAAACCTTCGACTGTCATCTTTACTTTGGGCGGTTTTTATAAATTACATTTTGTTGCTTTTTTCCTTTTTATTTATTTATGGTGTTGGATTCATTAATGTAATGCTCTACAATATGTTTACGGTTTTGATTATTTTCATTGCTAGATTTAATTATGTTTTGTATGTGAATTATAAAAATATGTCAGATGAAAAACACCATTAAAGTTCAAAGGGCGATTGCCAATTTAACACAAGAAGAGTTAGCAAAGAAAGTGTCAGTCAGTAGGCAAACGATTAACGCTATGGAAGCGAATAAATATGTTCCATCAACAGTGTTGGCACTTAAAATTGCTAAGATTTTTAAAAAATCAGTTGAGGAAATATTTATACTGGAGAAAAAAGACTAACTATTATGTTGCATGAAAAACAACATTTTTAAAATAAAATATTCCCTTTTTTGTTTCATTTTTCTCTATTCTCTTTTTTTAACATTAACAAAAAGGCAATAAGATGAGTGAAGATATGAAGGAGAGTGGTTAATGCTGTTAGCGATCTGTAGTTTTGTTTTTAAAGTTCTTTTTCGTATAGAGTTATCCATTTTTTGACACTCATTTTTTTCATTAAATCACCAATAAGCTTGTACGGTATATCATCAAATTTTTTTAAAGCGAATGCAACTTTTACCCATGTCTAATTTTTGTTTAGAATGTTTAGGAAATTCTGTGATAAACCAATTAAGTAATTCAGGGTCAGAATAGATGCCCATGTGATAAAAGTTGATAGAATGTTTTTGTGATGCAAGACCTGCAAAGGGCAAAGGTTCACTAGGCTTACAATGGTATCCAGAAGAATAGATTGAATGTGGGACAACATATCCAAGTCCTCCATAACTAATTGCTGATTCAAAACCTTTAGGAAGATTTTTTAAAATCACTTGATGTAGTTTATTAAATGGTACAATTCTGTCAAATGGAATATTTGTCAAAATTTCATCTACTGTATTTCCGTTTGCTTTCATTTTTTATGGCTTTTGATGGCTGATTTATCTCCTAGATATTTTTGTAAATCCTAGTTCACAAATATACAAAGATATTCAAACGCCAAGCTCAAAATCATTCAGAATGGATATTTGATTTTATCAAATGATGAAAGTAAATTACTAAAATCATTAAGTTATAATGTGTAAAAATATTTTGTCTTTCACACCATCAATTTTTCAAAGAAATTCAAAAATATCATTGCGTAATGGGAGTATTTTAAATAAATTTCAACTAATGGCTCAAATAATTACACTACATTATAATTATACTCTCACTAAAACATTAGATATATGTGTTTATTTTAATGCTTTATTACAAATTTTTCTATAAAATAAATTAATCTATATCAGTGTATTAAAGCATAATACTTCGTGTATGAGACAAACATCAATGATAAAGGGTGG
>LNFQ01000001.1 GCA_001567165.1 Bacteroidetes bacterium OLB11 | reverse complement strand
GATGAATATCTGGAAACGGATATTTTTGGCTCTTTTTGAAATTGCCTTTAATACAATGAACAAACTTTTTGTGCCCAAACCTATTTTACTCAAATCGGCGATAAAGGGTTTTTAAGGGTTGACTAATTAATGATTTTTTTATCTATTTACATTTATTTTACATTTGTAAATGTTAATCATCTAATTTTAGGACGGCTAAAAAGGCTTCTTGAGGCACTTCTACATTTCCTATTTGTCTCATTCTTTTTTTACCTTCTTTTTGTTTTTCTAAAAGTTTTCTTTTACGACTGATATCACCACCATAGCATTTTGCCGTCACATCTTTTCGCATAGCACTAATATTTTCTCTGGCAATTACTTTAGCACCAATAGCGGCTTGTATTGCTATTTGGAATTGTTGTCTTGGTAATAGTTCTTTGAGTTTTTCACACAATTTTCGACCAAAATCTTGAGCTCTGGAGCGATGAATCAATGCACTGAGGGCATCAACCTTATCTCCATTTAATAAAATATCCATTTTTACGATATCGCTATCTCTCATGTCAATCGGGTGATAATCGAACGAGGCATATCCACGAGTTTGACTTTTTAATTTGTCATAAAAATCAAATACAATTTCTGTCAAAGGCATTTCAAAACTAAGTTCTACACGTGTTGGTGTTAGATAGCTTTGATGAGTGAGCATTCCACGTTTTCCAATACAAAGATTCATGATGTTTCCGATATAATCGGGCTTTGTTATGATTTGGGCTTTGATGAAAGGCTCTTTGATATATTCAAGCCGAGAAGGGTCGGGCATTTCGGTTGGGTTGTTCACAATGATGTGTTCGCTTCGAGTTGTGAAGGCTTCAAAGCTAACATTGGGAACAGTTGTGATGACGGTTTGGTTAAACTCTCTTTCTAGTCTTTCTTGAATAATTTCCATGTGAAGCAGGCCTAAAAATCCACATCGAAATCCGAATCCAAGTGCTTGAGAAGTTTCTAATTCAAATGTGAGTGAGGCATCATTGAGTTGTAGCTTTTCCATACAGCCTCTTAGTTCTTCAAACTGGTCTGTTTCTACCGGATAAATTCCTGCAAACACCATGGGTTTTACATGTTCAAATCCTTTAATGGATTCCATACATGGGTTGACGACGGTTGTAATGGTGTCACCGACTTTCACTTCTTTGGCTACTTTAATGCCAGTAATGATATATCCTACATCACCTGCTTTCACTTCATTTTTTTCTTCCATACCGAGCTTTAAAATTCCCACTTCATCGGCTTCATATTCAGTACCACTATTGACAAATTTAATTTTATCTCCTTTTTTTAAAATGCCATTAAATACTCTATAATATACGATAATACCTCTAAAACTATTGAATACACTATCAAAGATGAGAGCTTGTAAAGGAGCTTGGGTATCTCCTTTCGGTGCTGGAATACGATCTACGATTGCTTGTAAAATTTCATCAATTCCAATGCCGCTTTTTCCGCTTGCTAGCAAAATGTCTTCATCTTTGCAACCAATTAATTCTATGATTTGATCTTTTGTTTCTGGTATCATAGCACCTTCCATATCAATTTTATTAATAACGGGAATTATCTCAAGATTATTATCAATAGCTAAATATAAATTAGATATCGTTTGTGCTTGAATACCCTGAGATGCATCTACTAATAATAAGGCTCCTTCACATGCAGCAAGAGCTCGACTGACTTCATAGCTGAAATCCACATGGCCAGGAGTGTCAATCAAGTTGAAAGTATATTTTTCTCCTTTATGAACATAATCAATTTGAATAGCATGGCTTTTAATGGTGATTCCTTTTTCTCGCTCTAAATCCATGTCATCCAACACTTGATTCATCATTTGACGCTCGTTGATGGTTTTGGTATGTTCTAGTAACCGATCGGCTAATGTACTTTTTCCGTGATCGATATGTGCAATAATGCAAAAGTTACGAATATTTTTCATATTAAAGAATGAATAGCTTTTTTTTGCTTAAAAAGGTTTGCAAAATTAGTTTTTTTATTAAAAAAAAACTGATTACATAGCACGTATATAATCAGTTTTTTGAATAAAATTGTTTTAATGACTACCAAGATTCGGCATTGCCATCGTTATTTGCTGAGTCGGTAGCATTCGGATTTTGTTCATCTTGCTCAGGATATTCATGATTGAATGCATCAAAATCAAAGTCTGGCATTAATTCCGTTTTTACATGATCAATAGTTTCTGTCAGGGCTTTTAAGAATTTATTAAAATCTTCTTTATATAAAAAGATTTTATGACGTTCATAATTTCCTTCATTAAATTTTTTCTTACTTTCTGTTAAGGTTATAAAGTAATCGTTACTCCTCGTAGAGCGTACATCAAAAAAATATGTTCTTATTTTTCCGGCTTTTAATCTCTTACTGAATAAGGTTTCGTTGCTTCTTTCGTTGTTTTCGTACGACACAGTTTCTATTTTTGTTTTTTAAAATGAATAATAATATTTGAAATATCGAAACAAATATACTATATTCCACGATATTACAAAATTTGTAGGTCGTTTTTTCTAATTATTTTTTTTATGGTTTAAGAAATAAATGAATCACTCTGATTTAGGTAGATTACAAAAAGTCAATTTTAGTTAGAAAGGGGGCAATTTAAAGGACAATCAATTGAGAAACTTTTCTATACTTTCTTTTGTTTTAAGTTGTGTTTGATTGTATATGAAAGATGCTTCATCTTCTAATGTTTTAAAAACATTGTTTGTAAAGGATTTGATGAATTGTTGTAACAATTTTACTGCTGGGTTTAATTCAGGGTTATATGGGTGCAAAAAAATCGATAGGATATTTTCGGGCTGATTTAGTTTTTTGCATTGAAAAGCTCTCTTGCCGAGAATAGCAATTTTTATTCTTCTTGTTTCATTTTACTGAACCATTAGTTCACATCCATTTTTGATAAATAATCCAAAACGACAGAACTACGTTCGTAACATTCGTCAATAGCTTTGCTTTTTTCTCGATTATCTTGAAAATACAGATTCACTTTTTCAAATTTATCTTTTTAAGTTTCTATAGTTTCTTTGCAGATACGAATAATTTTTTTTTTAAAGAATTTACCTTTTCTTCATCTGGAATGATTATTGATTTCCTCGCTGTTTTATACTTAGCTACAAAATGATCGATACAATACTATATTAAAGTGTTGTGTTATATCAAATGAGAAAATGCAGTGAGAATAGTGGTAAAAGAGTAATGAAGAATTATAAATTAAGTACTCATTCCGATCTTATTGAATGTGAGTTTATGAAATTTATTTATCATTTTTATCGATTTAAATTCTTATTGCTTAATTTGGGCTAAAATGAAAAGATGGATCAACAGAAAATAGCAATTTCGGCTACCTTTTTCAGCATATTTACTAATTTCATTTTGAGTATCGTTAAGTATATAGCAGGCACTCTCGGAAATTCGTATGCACTGATAGCAGATGCTATTGAATCTATCAATGATACATTAGCATCTTTGTTGGTTTTGCTAGGACTACAATATGCCAATAAACCTGCCGATGAAAATCATCCTTATGGTCATGGCCGCATTGAGCCAATAATCACTTTTTTTGTAGTTGGTATCCTCATTTTGTCTGCAGTGATTATAGCTTATCATAGTATTATTAACATTCAAACACCGCATGAATTACCCAATGCATGGACTCTGTTTGTGCTGGGCGTGATTATTATCTATAAAGAAATTGCTTATCAAATCATTATTCGTAAAAGCCTTCAAGCTAATAGCTCTTCGTTAAGAGCGGATGCATGGCATCATCGTAGTGATGCACTCACTTCAATAGCAGCTTTAATTGGTATTAGTATTGCTTTGGGATTAGGTAAAGGGTATGAAGCAGCGGATGATTGGGCTGCACTTTTAGCTTCTATTTTTATTTTGTGGAATAGTTATAAAATTTTTCGACCGGCTTGGGGCGAAATGATGGATGAACATTTTTATGATGATTTAGTCTTAGAAATTCGTAGAGTATCCAAAACAGTAAGTGGAGTGGTTGATACCGAAAAATGTTTTATTCGTAAATCAGGATTAAAATATCTTGTCGAGTTACATGCTATCGTAAATAGTGAAATTTCGGTCAGAAAAGGGCACGAAATAGCACACCTGCTTAGTGATACCCTCATTTCAGTTATTCCGGAAATCAAGCAGGTGATGGTGCATATTGAACCTAATGACTCAAATAGTCAATCATAATTTACTGAATTTGAATCCATGAATTTCTCTTTATTTATTCATCATCCCTTTTATTCGTTTTATCTTTACTACATGAAAAAAATCGTTCATTTGTCAATCATTCTTTTCTTTCTTTCTATTTCCTCTTTTGCTCAAAATCAAAAACAATTTTTTCAATATGTCAATCCTTTTATAGGCACTGGTGGTCATGGGCACACTTTTCCTGGTGCTACAATGCCCTATGGAGCATGCCAATTAAGCCCTGATACTCGCTTGGAGGGGTGGGATGGGTGCAGTGCCTATCATTATAGTGACTCCATAATTTATGGGTTTAGTCACACTCATTTGAGCGGTACCGGTTGTAGTGATTATGGTGATATTTTATTAATGCCTACTAATAAAATGATGGACTTGGATCATTATCAATATGCTTCTACTTTTTCTCACTTATCTGAAAATGCACATGCAGGTTATTATCAAGTTTTTCTTGAACAACCTCAAGTGCAAGTCGAATTGACAGCTACTTTGCATGGAGGCATACACAAATATTCATATCAAAATCAGAGCCCACAGTTTGTTGTGTTGAATTTAAATCATCGGGATGCTGTAATTGATAGTCGGATAAATCAAAAAAATCATTTTACAATCAATGGGTTTCGTTTTTCAAAAGCATGGGCTACAAATCAAAAATTATTTTATGAAATTCAATTTTCAAAACCAATCAAAAAGATAAGCTATCTATATCCAAAAGATAAAAATGATGATTCCCCTTCTAAATCAAAATCGTTATATTGCTTAATTGAATTTGAGCATCAAAAAAATACAAATTTTAATCCAAAAATAAAATCGAATGAATTAGTGGTGAAGTGTGCAATTAGTGGAGTTGACGAATTAGGAGCCCAAAAAAACTTATCTACTGAAATGACGACATGGGATTTTGATTTTTATAAAAAAAAGTGTGAGCAAACATGGAATCAAGAACTTGGTAAAATTAAAATTCTCGATAAGGAAACCCAGCTAACAGAAGATAAATGGGTAACATTTTATACCGCCTTGTATCACTGCATGATTCATCCAAGCATTTATAGCGATGTGGATGGCCGATATCGTGGACGCGATGATAAAATACATAACACCCAACAGAAATTTGACTATTACACCGTATTTAGTTTGTGGGATACTTACCGAGCTTTGCACCCACTGCTCACCATCCTTGACCCCAAAAGGACAAATGATTTCATAAATACTTTTATTCGTCAATATCAAGAAGGAGGAAGATTGCCGATATGGGAGCTGAGCAGCAATGAAACGAATTGTATGATCGGTTATCATGTAGTGAGTGTGATTTGGGATGCTTATGAGAAAGGGATTAGAGATTATAATATTGAGTTGGCTTTTGAAGCCATGAAATCAATAGCTTCGCAACGAAGCGACTATGAAGGAGAGGGCTTGAATCAAAAATTAAAAGAAAGTGCAAAAGCAAAAGTAGCAGATGCAGAGGCGTTAAACAGCTATTGTAAATATGGATATGTGCGAAGTGATGATAGCCATGAAAGTGTTAGTAAAACGCTTGAATATGCTTATAACGATTGGTGTATCGCTCAAATGGCAAAGGCTTTAGGAAAGGAAAATGATTACCTTTACTATATTGAAAGGAGTTCTCATTGGGTCAATATTTTTGATTCATCAACGGGTTTTATGAGAGCAAAGAAGAACGGAAGTTTGTATTTTCCTTTTTCGCCATATACGGTTGACAACAACTACACAGAGGCTAATGCTTGGCAATACAGTTTTTATGTTCCTCATGATATAAATGGTTTGATAATGACCTTGAATGGAAGACAAAATTTAGAGAAAAAATTAGATGATTTATTTCAAGCTAAAGAGCAAACTGAAGGTCGTACACAAGCCGATATTACCGGACTCATCGGGCAATATGCACATGGAAACGAACCCAGTCATCATATCGCTTATTTGTATAATTACACACTAAATAAATCGAAAACTACTTTATATACCAATAAAATTTTTAATGAATTTTATACCAATAATCCAGATGGACTTATCGGCAATGAAGACTGTGGTCAAATGAGTGCATGGTATGTATTTAACGCTTTAGGTCTTTATCCGACTTGCCCAGGAAATCACCTGCTCGACATAGCCGAACCTCAATTCAACCACCTGAAAATTAATGACTCTATCGACATTATCAAAAAAGATAATCCTTCTCTACATGATAAATATTTCAGTACCACACAAAATAAATCACAACTGAGTTTTGATGCATTTCATTCAAAACAACCTATTATTTTAGTTGCCAACAATCATCTCGAAAATTTAAAAGAACTAACGACTAATCCTCATGAAATAAAAACAATTCCATATCTCGAAAATGCTTCACAAACATTCAAAGATTCTCTTTTAGTCGAAATAAAATCACTTAGCAATTCGCCAATATTTTACTCAATCAACAACGAATCTCAACAAAAGTATCAACACCCTATCCAAATTATAGAAAGTACAACACTACACTTTTTTGCAGAAAATACGGCCGATAAAATACAAGAAGCAAGATTTACCAAATTGCCATCTGATAGGAAAATTATTTTGAAAAATCAATATAATCCTAGTTATCATGGAGGTGGTGCTGATGGCTTGATTGATGGTATCAATGGAAAGCTAAATTGGAGAGCTGGTGATTGGCAAGGTTATCAAGGTCAAGATGTAGAAATCGTGATGGAGTTTGCGGAACCAAAATCAATAAAAAAAACTAGGAGCTAATTTTTTAGAAGATCAAAATTCTTGGATATTTTATCCAAAAGCTGTGTGTTTTTATGTAAGCAAAGATAGCGTCAATTGGACTTTGATAGATTCGGTTGAAACAAACAAACCCGGTGAAAGCCACGAAGTAAGTATCTCAAAATTTGAAGCAACTTTTTATGAAATAAAACCTGAAAAATATAAATATGCAAAAATGATTGCAAAAAATTTTGGGCCTATGCCTGCTTGGCATGAAGGACGAGGGCATCCGACTTTTATTTTTATTGATGAATTTGAGGTGAAGTAAATCTTTTGAAATTTATATTTCAAAAAAGAAAAAAAAGTTTTTAATTTACAAAAAAATAAAAAAATGAGCGACCATAAAAATGGATATGTCAACACAGAATTAGGTCATGGAATAGCAACCATTGAGTTCTATCATCCAATGAGTAACTCGCTACCAGCAAAGGTTTTAGCTGACTTGGCATCGGCAATCAATAAAGCCGGACAGGATGAACGAGTAAAAGTGATAATATTAAAATCGGCTGGAAATGGCGTTTTTTGTGCCGGTGCTAGTTTTGATGAGTTAGCAGCAATCAGTAATGAAAAAGAAGGAAAAATATTTTTTATGGGCTTTGCAAATGTGATAAATGCAATCCGAAAAGCACATAAATTTGTAATAGGCCGTATTCAAGGAAAAGCTGTGGGAGGTGGTGTAGGGCTTGCTTCTGCGTGCGATTATACTATCGCTACGGAAGGAGCATCTGTGAAATTGAGTGAATTAGCAATCGGCATAGGCCCATTTGTGGTTGGCCCTGCTGTAGAACGAAAAATGGGAAACTCTTGTTTTGCCCAATTAGCAATAGATGCTAACGGATGGAGAACAGCTGAATGGGCTAAAAAACATGAGTTATATTCAGAAATATACAAAACTATTGATGAAGTGGACGACGCAATCAATACCCTTTCTGACCGATTAGCACACAGCAATCCCGAGGCGATGGCAATGCTAAAAAAAGTATTTTGGACCGGCACAGAACATTGGGATTCCTTATTGGAAGATAGAGCTGCAATGAGTGGCAAACTTGTTTTGAGTGAGTTTACCCGAACAGCTATTGAAAAATTCAAAAACAAAAATAGTACTTTTGCCAACGAGATGTTGACAAAATGAAGTCTTTGATTAATAAATTCTTTTAAAAAATAAACAATATGTTCAAAAAAATAGTATCCCTTTTTCTTTTCATCCTAGCATTGCAACTGAATTCCTTTGCAACTCCCAAACCGAATAAAGATTTTACAATTGTCATCGAAGCAACTCACGATGGATTCTATAAAGGAATGGGCATTACAGAAAACCCTAAAGCAAGTCAATTGGTGAATGATTACATTCAAACGCTTAAACAATTAGTAGCAGCAAAAAATTTCAATATCATTATTGCAAATGAAAGCAATCAACTTTTTGATTTAAACAAAAGAAAAGAATTTTTGAAGCTAAACAAAGCAAATCTTTTTATTTCATTACATTTTAATCATAGCGAAGACGCAGCTAAAAGAGGTTTTGAATGTTATGTTCCTACAGACAATAATACCTTTGAAAATAGAGTACTAGGTAAGTTTGTAGGTGCTGAATTATATAACGTACAAGGGATGAAGTTTAATGGTGTGAACATTCAAAAGAAGGAAGTGTTAAATGGTTTGCCAATTGCAAGTTCGATTATCGAACTAGGTTATTTATCAAATGAAATTGATTCGAAAATTATTGAAAGCACAGAAGGTAAAAATGAAATTTGCGAAAAACTATTGAACGCAATTCTATCTTATAAAGCACAAATAGAGATGGGGAAATAACACATTGAAATTGTTTCTCCTTATTGTTCCATTTTGGCTTTTTCCTTTTCTAAGTCATCAATAACACATTTGAATTTAGCAAGAAAGTATTATAAATCTTCCTAAATTTGCAAGATGAAAGCAAAAAAACTAACCCGATTTGCTGCAATCAAAACATTTCAAAATGTGTTTGAGTTTCCTGAAAATATGCAAGATGGATGGCAAACTTTTTTTAAAAATGACAATCCAATTGTTTTAGAACTTGCTTGCGGAAAAGGAGAATACACCGTTAATATGGCGAAAAATTTTCCTGAAAAAAAATTTTATTGGAATCGACATCAAAGGCAATCGAATGTTTGTTGGAGCTCAAAAAGCACTTCAAGAAAATATTACAAATGTTTGCTTCTTAAGAATACGAATTGAAAACATTCTACAATATTTCAAACATCAAAGTATTGATGAAATTTGGATAACTTTTCCCGATCCATTTCTACGAGAATCAAGAGCTAAAAATCGGTTGACACATCATAAATTTTTAGCAATGTATCAACAAATTTTAAAAGAAAAAGGAATCATTCATTTAAAAACAGACTCTAAAGAACTGTATGATTTTACACAAGAAATGGTAGCACATCATCAATGCACTATTGTTCAAAATATACAAGATGTTTATAAAAATGGAGAGCCTGCTTTTCCTTTAAACATCAAAACGTTTTATGAAACCATGCATTTAGCAGACAATCGCACGATCCAATATATCAGTTTTTGCTTGCCAAATGCACCCATCAAAGTTCCTCCCAAAAAACAAAAAAATGAAGAAAGCCTTATTTGATGATAATGAAGAATTTTACGTGAATAGTGACGGCTATCAAGTGTTTACGGCTGAATATTTGATGAAAAGAGGCTACTGTTGTGGTAATGGATGCCTACATTGTCCGTATCAATATAAAAATGTAGAAGATCCTAATAGGCGTGAAAAACTAATTCAAAGGCAAAAGGAATTAATCAATAAAAATGGAAAATAAAACATTTCTTTGGCTAGAAAAAGTGTATGAGCTTGTCAGAAAAATACCGAAAGGGAAAGTGACAACTTATGGAACTATAGCAGAGCATGTGGGGTCAAGAGTGACAGCTCGTATGGTAGGCTGGGCAATGAATGCAAGCAGTAGTGTGAAGCCACGAGTGCCAGCCCATCGAGTGTTGAACAGAAATGGGCAGCTAACAGGCAAACACCATTTTGAAAGCCCAACACTCATGCAAGAGCTTTTGGAATCGGAAGGTGTGCAGGTTGAAAATGATCAGGTTTTAGATTTTAAAAAAAATATATTGGATGCCAAATGATTAAAAAAAAAATAATTAAAAATACAATCGATCATGAAATTCTAATTGAAGGCTTTTATGAAGAAACCAAGTTGATAGGGATCATTTGTCCAATAGCTTATTACACTTTTGTGTCACAAATCAATCAAAAGCTAGCTTATGATTTTAAAAGAGACCACGAACTTGAAGTTGAATATAATCAAAATTATTTTAGTGTCTATAGCCATTTTGATAAGCTCAAGAATATCGAAAGCTACTTGTATGTGAATAGAAGTCGCACAGAATATTTGATAAATGAATCGCCCAAAATGGATTTTATTTGGCTATTGAAAGGCAATTCAATCAACCAAAAATTAATATTGGAACTCACTACTTCTATAAGAAAAATGAATGGGGTTATTAATTGCTTTGCATTTGATTCAGCTCTTTTAAAAAATAGAGAATTACTAATTATTTGATTCAGCGAATTATTTTTTTTAAAATATATAAAAAATGTTTTTACTTTTACGCATAATATTTTTATTAAATTAACTAGATATGTCAAGAATAGCACTTTTTTTTATCTTTAGTAAGTATCATCATATTGAGTTCGTGTACAAAAAGTAAAAACAACGATAGCATGTTTTGAGTTTTCAAAAGATAAAGTGAAAGTAGGTGAAGAAATATATCTTCTCAACTGCTCTGAAAACTTTCAAAAACTGATGTGGGTTTATGATGGAGTATTGGATAGTGTAAATGAAAATACGGTCATATTAACATCTCAACCAGGCACCTATGAAGTGAAATTATATGCAGGGCCTTATGAATTTGACTCAGGAGATTACTCAAAAGCAAAATCAGTGACTAAGTCATACACAGTTGAATAGTTCTTATCTTGTAAAGAACTGATATATAAAAAGTGAAGCAAGAGCAATCATCATCTCATACCTTTCATCATCCGATTATTTATTCCTTTGTTCTCATTTTGGGAATGTATATGGGATTTAAAATCGCCTCTAACTTTTATCTTAAACAAAACCGATTTTTTAAAAGCACTTTCAATCAACAAGGCGATTTAGAATATATCCTTTCAATCATTGCAACAAAATATGTGGATAGCATAGATGACAACAAATTATATGATGATGGAATTGCTGGACTTATTAGTTCTTTAGACCCTCATACGGTTTATATCCCTCCTCAAAAGACAGAAGAAGTCAATAATCAATTAGAAGGAAACCTCTATGGAGTAGGTGTCGAATTTTTTATTTATAAAGATACCGTTAGAGTATTATCCACGTTGCCAAATAGCCCAGCATCAAAATCTATCATTCGAGCCGGCGATGTTATTTTGAAAGTCAATGATAGTCTCATTGCAGGGAAAACAATTAGTGATGACCAAGTGGTGAATATGATAAAAGGAGAAGTGAAAACAAAAGTGGAACTTACCATCATGAGCCCTGACCATCATATCCAAAAAGTGGAACTCTTTAGAGAGCAAATAGCGATCAATAGCATTGAAGCGGCTTATGTAATGCCTTCTTACAATGATATTGGCTATATCAGAATTAAACTCTTTTCAGAAAATACACACAAAGAATTCAAAGAGGCTTTAAGCCATTTAAAAAAACAAAATATTACAAAATTGATAATTGATGTGCGTCAAAATCCAGGAGGACATATGCGAGCAGTCACGAGTATTTTGGATGAGTTGATAGCAGGCTCTCACACATTACTTTCGACTAAAAGCAAATCTTCAGTAGAAACCATTGTTTCTAGAAATCCGGGGATTTTTGAAAATGAAAAAGTATGTGTTTTAATCAATGAAGCGTCAGCATCTGCAAGTGAAATACTCGCAGGAGCCATTCAAGATTTAGATAGAGGATTTGTGATAGGCAGTCGAAGTTTTGGAAAAGGGCTTGTTCAAGAGCAATTCCCTTTGCCAAACGGTGGAGCGTTGCGGCTCACCATTGCTCGATATTATTTACCTAGTGGACGAAATATTCAAAAGGACTATAGCAATGGAAAAGTGGCATATATGAGAGAAACTTATTTGAGGCACTTTAAATCTAAAAATAAATTAAATGACAGCTCCGATGTCAACACGCAAAATCAATTTTTTACAACTAAAAAAAGAAAAGTGTATGCTAACGAAGGAATAAGCCCAGACTTTGAAGTCCTTGAAGATTCTGTTTATTATAGCAAAGCTTTCGACTCGTTATATCAATATAATTTAATCGAATTATTCGCAGCTCAATATTATTTTTTTTCAAAAAAATGAATTCAAACAGATTCAAGCTGTGACAGATTTAATTCATTATTCTATCCATGATTCAATTAATGAAAAATTATTCAAATTCATTCAATATGAAATTCCTACTTTTTCAAAAAATGAATTTAATAAACACAAAAATAAAATCGACAATATCCTACTTGCTAAGTTTGCATTATATCACTTCTCCAAAAATGAAGAATTTTTAATAATGGGTATGCGAGATAAAGAAATCAATAAAGCAATTGACGTATTAAACACACAAACACTCAATTGATTTTTTTAATAATTTTCATTTTGAATTATAATCATTGCATTGCATCAAATCTTTTACTATGACAATTTGTATAGGATAGTATCTTTTATATTTTTAATTGATTTTCCCCAATCAGTTTAAAAAATAGAAGTAGATAGAAACGATAATTTGATAGAAAAATTGATATAAAAAGCATTTTTTAAATCGAAGAATCGAAAGAGTTATTTGGGTAAATTTGTTACTTTTGCAAAAAAAATACATGAACGAATTAGCTCCATGTCCTCAATGTAAATCAACTTTCACTTATGAACTTGATAATCTTTTAGCTTGTCCTGAGTGTGGACACGAATGGAACCCTGCAGAAGAAAATAAAGCAGAAGCTTTTGTTGTAAAAGATAGTAATGGAAATATTTTGCAAAATGGAGATTCCGTAGTCGTTATCAAAAACTTACCAGTGAGAGGAAGTAGTCAAAGTATAAAGGCTGGCACTAAAGTGCGTAATATTCGTTTGGTGGATAGCGATCATAATATCGATTGTAAAATAGATGGTTTTGGTGCAATGGCACTTAAATCGGAGTTTGTGAAAAAAGCATAATGCAACAAACTTTCATAAAAAATAAGAGTTACTTTCTTTTGAATATTTCAAAAGTATAATCGAAAATATTTTTTTCATCTTTGGTATGAAAATCACTTTTGACAAGTGTCCATTCATCTCGATTGATGTCAGAAAAGAAAGTATCTCCATTTGGAATTTTGGTATGTACAACCGTTCGATAAATGGTATTGCTTCGATTTAGAAATAGTTTAAAAATTTTATTACCTCCAATCACAAATACCTCATTTTTATTTTTACAATAATCCAGCACTTCATCCACCGAATGACATGTTCGACGGCCCATCGATGAAAT